>JBDLUE010000039.1:0-7991 GCA_039805505.1 Actinomycetota bacterium | reverse complement strand
GGTGAGGCGCTCGCCGCACGCCCGGGCTACTCAGAACACCAGACCGGTTTGGCCGTTGATGTGAGTGCATCCGGGCAGGGATGTGCGATTCAGGTTTGCTTCGCCAAGACCAAGGCCGGCAAGTGGTTGGCGGCAAATGCTTGGCAGTATGGCTTCATCCTGCGCTATCCGGATGGTCAGACAAAGGTCACCGGCTATCAGTTTGAACCTTGGCACTTCAGGTATGTCGGCGTTCAGCTGGCCACCGAGTTGAAGTCGCAAAACATCGCGACCCTCGAGAAGTTCTGGCAGTTGCCGGCTGCGCCTAACTACACCTACTAGTCGCCGGCAGATTTAGCCATGCCCTGCTAGCCGAGCACTCCGTCGACCAAGGTCTTTGCCTCGGCCTGAACCTGCTCCAGGTGGTCTTGACCGCGGAATGACTCAGCGTAAATCTTGTAGACGTTTTCGGTGCCCGATGGGCGAGCCGCAAACCAGGCGTTCTCGGTCTCAACCTTTAGGCCGCCAAGGGCAGCGCCATTGCCAGGTGCGTGCGTCAGAATCGCTGTGATCTGTTCGCCAGCTAGTGAGGTTGCCGAAACATCCGTGGCCGAAAGCTTGCCCAACTTGCTCTTTTGCTCGAGGGTCGCTGGGGCATCGATGCGCTCGTAAACCGAGGCGCCGAACTTATCGGTCAGCTCTGCATAACGCTGGGTCGGGGTCTTGCCGGTGACCGCGGTGATTTCCGCGGCCAACAATGCCAAGATCAGGCCATCCTTGTCGGTTGACCAAGACTTGCCGTTGAGGCGCAAGAATGATGCACCGGCAGATTCTTCGCCACCGAAGCCGACCGAACCGTCGATTAGGCCGGGCACGAACCATTTGAAGCCAACCGGCACCTCGATCAGGCGGCGGTCAAGATCGGCAACCACGCGGTTGATGATCGAAGACGAAACCATGGTCTTGCCAACGGCAGCATCCGAGGCCCAACCCGGACGGTTGCGATATAGATAGTCAATGCCAACGGCAAGGAAGTGGTTTGGGTTCATTAGGCCGCCATCGCGGGTGACAATGCCGTGGCGGTCGGCGTCGGCGTCGTTTCCGGTAGAGATGTCGAAGCGCGAGCGCCCCTCAATTAGCGAGGCCATCGCGTGCGGCGATGAGCAGTCCATGCGGATTTTGCCATCCCAGTCGAGAGTCATGAAGCCGAACTGGAAATCGACGTTCGGGTTAACCACGGTCAGGTTCAACGCGTAGCGTTCACCGATCGCACCCCAGTAGTCAACCGAAGCGCCACCCATTGGGTCTGCACCAATCGAGACGCCGGCATCGCGAATCGCATCCATGTTCAAAACATCGCCAAGCTGGTCGATGTAGTTCTCGCGGAAGTGGAACTTCACCGCGCTCGGAGTCGCACGCCTAACCTCACGTAGGCCGCCAAGGATGATCTCATTCGCGCGAGCGGCAATCCAATTAGTGGCATCCGAGTCGGCTGGACCACCGTGAGGAGGGTTGTATTTGAAGCCACCATCGGTCGGCGGGTTGTGGCTCGGGGTGATGACCAGGCCGTCGGCCAGCGAGCGGTCGCCCGGCTGCTTGCCCTCGTTGTGGTTGATGATCGCGACCGAAACTGCAGGGGTCGGAACATACCGCCCCTCGGCATCGACCATGGTCAAAACGTCATTGCCGGCGAGCACCTCGAGAGCGGTCTGCTCGGCCGGGCCAGAAAGCGCGTGGGTGTCTTTGCCAACATAAATCGGCCCATGGATGTTCTCGCGCTGACGGAACTCACAGATTGCCTGAGTGATCGCCAGGATGTGCTGCTCGTTGAACGAACCGTTCAAAGATGTGCCGCGGTGGCCGCTGGTTCCGAAGGTCACCTTCTGTTCGGCGGTCGTCACATCCGGGGTTATTTCGAAGTAAGCCTCGATCAGCTTGTCGATGTTGACTAGATCAGATTCTTGGGCCTTTTGCCCCGCGCGCTCACTCATAAGACTATTTTCGCCCTAACCTTTAACAATGGCTACGAAAACAAGTAACAGTTCAACTAAGAAGACCTATTCATATCTGGGTCCGGTTGGCACGTTTACCGAGCTTGCTCTGGCCCAGGTGCCTGAGGCCAAGGGAGCCAAGTGGCACCCGGTGGCCAACGTTCAAGAGGCCATCGACAACGTCATTTCGGGCCACTCGGCACGCGCTGTGATTCCAATCGAGAACTCAATCGAGGGCGGAGTCTCTGCAACTCTTGACGCGCTCGCCGCAACCGAGGGCATTCGCATCTTCGGTGAATACCTCGTGCCGGTCTCGTTCAACCTGGTCGCTCGCCCTGGCGTTGCGCTCAAGGATGTCGTGACAGTCGCAACCCACCCGGTTGCCTATGCTCAAACCCACAAGTGGCTGGCTGCCAACTTGGCCGGGCACTCATACTTGCCGGCGACCTCGACCGCTGCCGCTGCGGCCGCCTTGCTGCACGCCGACTCGATTGCGAACGCCGCCGTAGCTGCTTCGACAATCACCAACCACTATGACCTCAAGGTGATCGCCAAGAACATCGGCGAATACAAGAACGCACAGACTCGCTTCATTCAGATCGGTTTGGCGGGCAAGGCTCCCGCGTCGACCGGCCGCGACAAGACCTCGGTCATCATCGAGATGCCAAACGACCGCCCAGGTGCGCTGCTTGAGATGCTCGAGCAGTTTGCAGTGCGCGGCGTAAACCTCTCGCGCATCGAGTCACGCCCGATCGGCGACCGCCTCGGTCGCTATCGCTTCAACGTCGACGCCCAGGGTCACATCGAGGATGCTGCAATCGCCGAAGCGCTCAAGGGCCTGCACCGTTTCAGCCCAAAGGTTCAATACCTGGGTTCATACCCGCGCGCTGACAAAGAGAAGTCGGTTCACGAGGGCAATAACTCGGATGTTCAATTCGGCGATGCCGAGTCTTGGTTCCGTTCGCTAAATAAGTAGTTAACCGAACATTTCCTTTACAGGGGTAAACCCCTGCTGTCATACTCAGAACTCGGGGGAGACGGGTTTGGTGTTTTGACATTGGACGAAGGTTTTAAAGTATCTATGCGCGGTTACGACCGCGATCAGGTAGACGCTCGAATCAAAGAGCTCAGGGATGAACTTTCACGCGCCCGACTAGGCAATGTTCGCAACAATCAAGAACTCGATGCAATGCGAGCCGAAATCAATTCTTTGAACGACCAGCTCACCCGCACGGGCAAAATCGATGCCGCTGCAATCGTGGCCGAGGCCGATCGCATCTCAGGCGCATCTGGCCGCGCTGCTCGTGAAGCCGAGGAGATTTTGGAGAAGGCTCAGGCCGAGTCGGCCGAGTTGTTTGAGCAGGCAAAAGCCGAAGCAGCCCGAATTGTTGAAGAAGCCCAGGCGGCAGCCGAGAAGGCAAAGTCACTGCTGAAGATAGAGCTAGACGCGATTCGCAATCGTCACCGCGACGAGCACCACTAGAAACTCACGTTTGGCCTAAAGCCTGACTGTCACAGCCCTCGGTTGCACTTCAAACTCGGCTTCAACAACACTGCCCATCGGGTCGCCATCAAGTTGGATGAACACCGGGTTCTCCGGAGTGACGCGAATCTTCTTGCCATTCAGATTCTCTAGAGTCTTCACGTCTGCGGTCTGATCAATCAGATGACGAAGCTGGCGGTTCTCGCGCAGATTCTGCACCCAGGTCACACGACCCCAGAAGTCAATCCAGTTCCAGAAGCGGCGAGGTCCAACGGCGGCAACATCCAGGATGCCGTCATCCAAGTTTGCATCTGGCATCAGGGTGATCTTGCCCGGGAGCCAACCGACGTTGCCGATAATCAGCGAAACGACCTTGAGGTTTCGCGGTTCGCGGCTGTCTACCGAGACATCCATGCGTTCGAAGAGGGTTGGCAGTGCCTTGATTCCGCCGTCGATATATGCGAACCAGCCGATGGCTTTTTTGAGTTTCGGGTCGGTCTTCTCGAAGATTTTGGCGTCGAGGCCCATGCCGGCCATCACCGAGAAGACTCGTTCGGCGCGGGTGCCATCCTCGTGGATAAGGCGCACCAAGCCAAGGTCGATCGGGTGGCGGTTGCCGTGCAGGGCGCGTTTCACAGCGCTTGGCAGATCGTGGAGGTCAATTCTGAGGTTGCGGGCCAGCACGTTTCCGGTGCCGGCCGGCAAGATGCCGAGCGTCACTTTGTCGCCGAGCTGGTTGAGACACAGGGCTTCGACCACTTCACGGATGGTGCCATCGCCACCTGCAATAAGGAGGTGCGTCGCACCCTGGGCAATCGCGCGGAGTGCCTGCTCACCACCGGGTTCCTCAGCAGAAGTTGGCAGCCACAGGGTTGGTTCCCAGCCCAGCGGCATCACCGCCGATTCGATGGCCGCGGTCAGCTTGCGGCGGGCGATTTTATTTGGGTAATAGATGACGGCAACGCGCTTGTTGGCGCTTGGTCTCGGCTTTATCCCCATGCCTTTAGCCTAGGTCGAATTCTCCACAATTCGCACTCTTGTTGTTTTGCACCAAATTGATACCATTTAGATTATGGCCATGACACTAAGACTTACCGAAGAACAAGATGCAAAGCTCAGCGAGTTTGCCACAGCATTGGGGCTTTCAAAGCAGCAAGCCGTTTCAAAAGCCGTTGACGAGTTTCTCGAGGCGCAAAGCGAAGAAGCGATTGTGAAGCGCGCTTTCGATCTTGTTTTGACTCGAGACAAGGCTCTCTTAGAGCGCCTTGCTGACGCCTAGTGAGATATTTAAGCCTCGCAATCATGGTGAAATACCTGACGCATGTCGGGTTCATGGTGCGCGATTTAGGTTTGCTAGATGCAGCGCTGGCTCGCCCCCGCACCCGGTTGTTTGGCAATGACGCCTATCCAACTCTCGAACTAAAGGCTGCTTCTCTAATGCACTCCTTGATAAAGAACCATGCACTCATGGATGGCAATAAAAGGAGTTCGTGGTTCGCCCTAAACGCGTTCTTGTTGCTGAATGGCTTCGAACTCGAAGTGGCTGAGTCTGAAGCCTTTAGATTCATCCTTTCTATTGCGACCGACGAAGTGGATTTGGATGGAATGGCTATCTGGATCTCCAAGCACCTAACCAACGCGTCTTAGTCGGCACGGTAACCTTGAAGGGTGATTGACAGCAACCTTCTTCGTGAAAACCCAGACGCCATTAAGGCCTCCCAGCGCGCTCGTGGCAACGATGAGTCAACCGTTGACGACGCGGTTGCGGCCGACGCCAACTGGCGCAAGTGCCTGCAGGACTATGAGACCTTGCGTGCCGAGCAGAACGCGGCAGCCAAGCTAGTCGGCGGTGCGTCGAAGGAAGAGCGCCCAGCACTCATCCAAGCCGGCCAGGTCCTTGCCGAGAAGGTCAAAGCGGCCCTAGAGATTGCCAACGCAGCAGAGGTTCACCTCAACGAAATCATCTGGAAGATCGAGAACGTAGTCATCGAGGGCATTCCTGCCGGTGGCGAAGAAAACTTCACCGTCATCAAAGAGGTCGGCACCAAGCAGACCTTCGACTTCGAGCCTCGCGATCACGTTGCGCTGGGCGAGCTACTAGACATCATCGACATCGAACGAGGTGTCAAGGTCTCAGGATCACGCTTCTACTTCCTCAAGGGTTGGGGCGCACGCCTCGAGCTAGCCATGATGAACATGGCCCTGGACCTAGCCAGCAAGCACGACTTCACCGCACTAATCACCCCGACGCTGGTTCGCCCAGAGGTTATGGCCGGCACCGGCTTCCTTGGCGAGCACTCGGATGAGATCTACTACCTACCTGCCGACGACCTGTACCTGACCGGCACCTCTGAGGTCGCGCTCGCCGGATACCACCGCGACGAGATCATCGACCTTTCGGCTGGCCCACTTCGCTATGCCGGTTGGTCAACCTGCTACCGTCGCGAGGCCGGTTCGGCTGGTCGAGACACTCGCGGAATCCTGCGCGTGCACCAGTTCAACAAGCTCGAGATGTTCAGCTACATCAAACCAGAAGATGCCGAGAATGAGCACCTCAAACTTCTTGCCCTCGAAGAAGCAATGCTTCAGGCCTGCGAGCTTTCTTACCGCGTGATCGACACTGCAGCCGGCGACCTCGGTTCAAGTGCTGCCCGCAAGTATGACTCTGAGGCCTGGGTACCATCACAGCAGACCTACCGCGAGCTGACTTCAAGCTCGAACTGCACCACCTACCAGGCTCGCCGTCTCAACGTTCGCTACCGCGACGAGAATGGCAAGACCCAGACCGCTGCGACCCTCAACGGAACCCTGGCCACCACTCGCTGGTTGGTTGCGATACTTGAGACCCACCAGCAGGCTGACGGTTCGGTGCGCATCCCTGCCGCGCTTCGCCCATACCTGGGTGGCATTGAAGTTATCGAGCCAAAGGTTCGCGCTTAGCCTGTTCGGCATCGCCGCTTATGTCAAACACACCAATCGCAACCGGAGATGACCGCTGGCTAATTGCCATCGACATTGACGGCACGCTGGTGCACGACGATGGGTACCTTTCACCACGCGTTGTTGAAGAGGTTGAACGAGTTCGTGCCCTCGGTCACGAGATCATTGTGGCAACTGGGCGCAGTGCGTCGAACGCCATCCCAGTCGTGAATTCGGTCGGCATCAAGCACGGATACAGCGTCTGCTCAAACGGCGCGGTGACGATCGAGGTTGACCCGACTCACCCTCGCGGATTCAAGCCTGTTGAAGTGATCACCTTCGACCCGACAGCGGTGCTCGAACGCCTAATTCACCACCTGCCAGACGCGCACTTTGCGATCGAAACCGCCAACGGTGACTACAAGTTCCACAAGGCTTTCCCGTCATACGCGCTCGGTGCAAACAACATCGAAACCCCGCTCGAACACCTGGTCGGCGAGCCGGTCAGCCGCGTTGTCGTGCTGTCACCTGGGCAGTCTGTCGAAGAATTCTTGGATGTGATTGCCGGCGTCGGCCTCCACTCGGTTTCCTACGCAATCGGCTACACCGCCTGGCTGGACATCTCGCCCGAGGGCATCAGCAAGGCTTCGGCGCTTGAGACTCAGCGCCAGGCACTTGGAATTGCTCGTGATCGCGTGATCACCCTCGGCGACGGCCGCAACGACATTTCGATGTTCGAGTGGGCTCGCGAGGGTGGCGGCTTGGCGTTTGCGATGGGGCAGGGCCCGGATGAGGTCAAGGCCGCAGCAACCGCGGTGACCGCATCGGTTGAGGATGACGGCGTAGCCCAGGTGCTTGCCGCCTTTGAAGGCATCCTGTTTACGCACGACGCTCGCTAATTGCCGACGAATTTTTGTCATTCGACAGGTGTGCGATTTTCCTCTAAACTTAGAGGCACGGAAGCGTGCCGGAGCGGCCGAACGGAACAGTCTTGAAAACTGTCGTAGAAATCCCACCGCTTCCTCCAGATGAAACCCCAGCCCTAAAAAGCTGGGGTTTTTCTTTGTCCGCCATCGCCGGTCGCCGCCTAGGAGTTTCCTGTGACCCCTAGTAACCCGCCGACCCCTGTCTTAAACTAGAACCTCATGAAAAACCCATTCGCACGCAAGACAAACACTGAACCCGCCAAAGCCCCTAAGGGTTTCGCGCGTCATGGTCGCATCCGCGTGCAAACCAAGGGCAGCGCAATCGGCGGCCTGGTAGTAAAGGGTTTAGCGGCGGTTCTCGGTGGAACCATCGCTGTGGCTGGCATCTCGGTTTGGGACATCTCGAACACCATCCGTGCAAATGGCATCGAGCTCAAGGGTCCCAAGATCACCGCGGCCGACCTTGATGGCCCAATCAACATGCTGCTCATCGGTTCAGACAGCCGAGAGGGTCAAGACACCAAGATTTTTGGCAACGACACATCCGTGCTCGCCGACGTCCAGATTTTGCTTCACATTTCGGCCGACCGCAAAAACGCGGTTGCCCTCAGCTTCCCTCGCGACCTGATGGTTCCGTGGCCTGCCTGCCCAAGCACCTCGGGTGGTTCGGGCTACCTGCCTCAGAGCCTCGGC
>JBDLUE010000038.1:0-7715 GCA_039805505.1 Actinomycetota bacterium | reverse complement strand
CGAATGCGCCGTTTATCATTGAGGGGTGACTGTAATCAAGGATACCGCCGACCTCGGACAAGATTCGCAAACCCAAAGCTCTTCGAAGCGGGTTTTGCTGGCCGCTCCGCGTGGCTATTGCGCAGGTGTCGACCGCGCTGTGATTGCTGTCGAGAAGGCGCTAGATCACTACGGTTCGCCGGTTTATGTGCGCAAGCAAATCGTGCACAACAAGCACGTTGTTTCTTCACTCGAAAAGCGCGGAGCCATCTTCGTTGAAGAAGTCGATGAGGTCCCAACCGGTTCGGTCTTGGTGTTCTCAGCTCACGGTGTTTCACCGGCAGTTGTTGCGGCTGCCGAGGCCCGCGGCCTGAACACCATCGATGCGACCTGCCCTCTTGTGACAAAGGTTCACCGCGAGGTCCAGCGATTCGCGTCAGAGGATTACGACATTCTTCTAATCGGTCACGAAGGTCACGAAGAAGTTGAAGGCACCGCCGGCGAGGCCCCAGATATCGTTCAGATCATTGACAAGGATGACTCAATCGCTGGCGCACGCGTTCGCGACCCAAAGAAGTTGATTTGGCTTTCTCAGACCACCCTTTCGGTGGACGAAACCATGGAAACCGTGGTCAAGCTGCGCCAGAAGTTCCCAGATCTTCAGAACCCACCGAGCGATGACATTTGCTACGCAACCCAGAACCGCCAAGTTGCCATCAAGAAGGTTGGCGCTGCCTCTGACCTCGTGATCGTGGTCGGCTCGGCTAACTCGTCGAACACGGTTCGATTGGTTGAGGTGGCCCTGGAGGCCGGCGCGAAGGCGTCATACCGCGTCGATTTTGCATCTGAAATTAAGGATGAATGGTTCGAAGGTGTCGAAACCGTCGGTGTTTCATCGGGCGCTTCGGTTCCTGAAGAACTCGTCGATGAAGTTTTGGTTTACCTTGCCGAACGTGGTTACGGCGATGTCCGAACCGTGCAGACCGCCGAAGAAGACATCCAGTTCTCGCTGCCTCCTGAGCTTCGCAAAGAGCTGAAGGCTGCCGGCACCGACGTCAGCAACAAGGTTAAGCGCTCTTAAGTTGCGCAACTAGGTTCGCAACAAAACGACACTAAGAGTTACATTCGGTAACCCGATTGGTTGCCTCACACGCTCGGTTTTAGTCTCTTCTAATCGCACCAAACCAGATTCAATTCGCAATCTCGGGGGATGCATCAATTGAATTAGGAGACAAAATGAACAAGTTAGCAATCACCACTGGTGCCGTATTGGCAGGCTTCGCTTTGGTCGGCGGCGCTTCGATCTCGCCGGCATCGGCAGCCGGTACCCAAACAATCATCGTTGCGACCGAAGGCACATACGCGCCATTCAGCTACCACGCAACTGCAAATGGCCCTTTGACTGGTTACGACGTAGACGTGATCAAGGCTGTTGCAGCGAAGGCTGGCCTAAAGGTCCAGTTCAAGGAGACCACTTGGGACACGATTTTTGCGGGTCTTGAGGCTAAGCGTTTCGACGTTATCGCTAACCAGGTGACCGTCACCGATGCTCGCAAGGCTAAGTATCAGTTCTCAGTTCCTTACACTGTTGACCGTGAAGTTGTAGTTGCACGCAAAGACAGCAAGATCACCAAGACCACCGACATTGCAGGGCTTGTAGCCGCTCAGAGCGCCACCAGCAACCACCGCACCGAGGCAGAAAAGCTCGGCGCAAAGATCGAGGTAGTTCCTGGCTTCACTGAATCTTTGGCGCTAGTTACTGCTCAGCGCGTGGACGTGACCTTGAACTCACGCCTAGCGGTGCTCGAGTATCTGCAGAACAACAAGAGCTCAAACCTCAAGATTGCTGCAACCTTCTCTTCAACCGACAACCAGGCGCTGGTTACTCTGCCGAAGAACAAGTATGCAGCGAAGCTGAACTCAGCACTAAAGGCTCTTATTGCAAACGGAACCATTGCCAAGATCGGCAAGAAGTACTTCGGTGCGGACGTAACCAAGTAACACTGCAACAAACATTTCATTAATAACTAACTACAAGAGGGCGGTGATTCCAGATGGATTCGTCGTCCTCTTGGCAGTTAGCAAAGGACTCTCTCTGGCCTTTGCTTCAGGGAATGGTTTTCGGAACGATACCGCTCACAGCGATTAGCTTCGCTCTCGGCCTAGTTGTGGCCTTGTTTCTAGCAATCGCGAGGATGTCGAAGCTCTGGTTTCTCTCAGCCTTTGCAGCCGCCTACATCTCGGTGATTCGCGGAACACCGCTGCTGTTGCAGCTCTTCATAATCTTCTATGGGTTGCCGTCTATCGGAGTCGTCCTTGACCCTTGGCCGAGTGCAATCCTGGCTTTCTCGCTAAATGTTGGCGGCTACGCAGCTGAAACTATCCGTGCTGCGATTCTTTCGGTTCCTTCAGGACAATGGGAAGCTGCGGCAACCGTCGGTCTTGGCAAATCGGCCACCCTGACTCGAGTTGTACTTCCACAGGCGGCCCGCGTCGCTGTTCCGCCACTTAGCAACACACTAATTTCCTTGGTAAAAGACACCTCGCTTGCATCTGCGGTCCTGGTCACTGAGATCTTTAGAAAAGCCCAAGAGCTTGCTGCTCCGACATTCCAATTTTTCTTGATGTACGGCCTCGCGGCCGCCTACTACTGGGTTGTCTCGCAGACGCTAACCGTTATCCAGGGGAGACTTGAGCGTCGCCTAAACCGAAAGGTTGCGAAATGAGCACTTTGTTGAAAGTGACAAACCTGTCCAAGCGGTTCGGTGAAACTCAGGTTTTCGAGAACATCAGTTTTGAGGTCCCGGCGGGCAGCGTGACGGCGATCATCGGCTCGTCTGGATCGGGCAAGACAACTATTCTTAGGTCTTTGAATGGTTTGGAGAAACCGGAATCGGGCACCGTCGAAATCTCATCGGCAAAGGTGGATTATTCATCTCGACTAAGCGTCAAAACACTCGCGGCTCTCAGAAGTCAAAGCGGCATGGTCTTTCAAGGAAACAACCTCTTCGGCAATTTGACCGCTCTTGGCAACATAACTATTGGCCCGGTCAAGGGGCACGGTGTCAACCGTCTAGAAGCCGACCAGCTTGGTCGTCTGCTTCTTGAACAGGTTGGCTTGGCAGGCAAAGAGGGCTCCTACCCGCACGAACTTTCAGGCGGGCAGCAGCAACGAGTGGGAATCGCCCGGGCCCTCGCGCTGAAGCCAAAAGTTTTGCTTTTCGACGAGCCAACTTCGGCGCTTGATCCAGAACTCGTTGGAGAGGTGCTTTCTGTGATGAAGCGACTCGCGAAAACAGGGTGGACGATGGTTGTTGTCACTCATGAAATGAGTTTTGCTAGAGAAATAGCTGATCAGGTTCTGTTTATCGACAAAGGGCAGATTGTTGAATCGGGCAGTGCTGAAAGCGTTTTGAAAAATCCTCAGCAAAATCGCACCAAGGAATTCCTCCAGCGCATTATTGGGGATTACGAAATTTAGTTTCTTTGACCAGCGCACCGCTGCGGTCAAAGGTTTTCCAAACGCCGACCTGAACCTCGCGGTCAAAAGATCCTGAACGCATCAGCGAGCCATCCTTGCGATAGAACTCCCAATAGCCGTGCATTTTGCCGTCGAGATACTCACCCTTAAAGCGAGGAAGCCCGTTGTCATACAACGGACTTCCAGCGCTCATAGGAGAAACTCTAGGGGATTAGCCCTGAGACTTGCCTGCTGAGCCAAGCTCCTTGGCGGCCTCCACTACACGAGCGGCCATGCCGGCCTCGCCTAGCTTGCCCCATGCGCGTGGGTCGTAGTGCTTCTTGTTGCCGACTTCGCCGTCAACCTTTAGAACGCCATCGTAGTTAGCCAACATGTGGCCAGCGATTGGGCGGGTGAAGGCATACTGCAGGTCGGTGTCGATGTTCATCTTGATAACACCGTGTGAAACAGCAAGAGCGATTTCTTCAGGGGTTGAGCCTGAGCCACCGTGGAAGACTAGGTCGAAAGGCTTGTCCTTGCCATACTTGGCGCCAACTGCAGCCTGGATGTCGCCTAGAAGCTCAGGGCGAAGCTTTACGTTGCCTGGCTTGTAGACGCCGTGAACGTTGCCGAAGGTTAGAGCAACCATGTAGCGGCCGTTTTCACCAAGGCCTAGAGCCTCAGCGGTTAGCAAACCGTCTTCAGGGGTGGTGTAAAGGTGCTCACCCATGCCGCCTTCGACGCCGTCTTCTTCGCCGCCAACAACGCCAACCTCGATCTCAAGGACAGCACCGATGTTCTTGGTCAGTGCAAGCATTTCCTTGGCGATGGTTAGGTTTTCGCCCATAGGAACAGCCGAGCCGTCCCACATGTGAGAGTTGAACAGTGGGTCCTGGCCAGCCTTTACGCGGTCCTGTGAGATTGCGATTAGCGGGCGAACGAAGTCGTCGAGCTGGTGCTTTGCACAGTGGTCGGTGTGAAGAGCAATTGTGATGCCGTAGTTCTTTGCTGCCTCACGTGCGAATGCAGCCATTGCCGCTGCGCCTGATGCCATCTTCTTGATGGTTGGGCCTGACCAGTAGTCGCCGCCGCCGGTGGTTACCTGGATGATGCCGTCTGAGCCTGCCTCAGCAAGACCTGCAAGTGCTGCGTTTAGAGTCTGTGAGCTAGAAACGTTGATGGCTGGGTAAGCGAAGCCGCCCTTTTTGGCGCGATCAAGCATTTCGAGGTATTGGTCTGGTGATGCTACAGGCATAGCTGAACTCCTAAGTTCTGAATGGGGAGGGTAAACGACATCATCGGCGGCTTAATAAGATGTTAGCAAGGATGCAGGTGCGACTGCCTCAGGAAAGAAGCCATGCCGCTCACAAATGCCAACCAGCCAACCAAAGACATTTTGGCTGCAACTGTTGCCGCTGCAGCAGCCGCTTGGCCGCATGTCGGGCTCGGCGACAAGTTGACGGTTGACGGGGCTGCCGTGGACGCGATGCGCTCTTCGCTGCGCTCGGCAGATTTCGCAGGAATTGTGGTCATCGGTGAAGGCGAAAAAGACGAAGCTCCGATGTTGTTCAACGGCGAGATAGTCGGTCACCCAGATTTGGTTGCACTATCTGTTGACTGGGACATCGCCGTTGACCCGGTAGATGGCACTCGCCTCGCAGCCGAAGGCGTGCCTGGTGCGGTAGCCGTTATGGCCGCAGCCGAACGCGGTTCGATGCTCGAATCGAGCGAGGTCTACATGATGAAAAAGATTGTCAGCGGGCCGGCCGGCAGGGGAGTGCTCGACATCGATGCCAGCCCGGCAGAGAACATCGCGGCGCTCGCCGAAGCCCTTGGCAAGCCGGTGGATGAAATGCGCGTCGCCGTAATCAACAAAGCGCGAAACTTCGAACTCATCGCGCAGGTTCAAGAAGCCGGCGCCACTTGGGTGCGATTTGACGAGGGAGACATTGCAATGGCCGTGGCTGCGGCTACGCTGGGCAGTGGTGTCGACCTGCTTCTCGGTCTCGGAGGTTCGCCGGAGGGCGTGGTTGCCGCGGTTGCCGTGCAGGTCCTCGGCGGTTTCATGCAAACTCGATTTGCTCCCCAAGACGCAGAACAAATCGCTCGTGCCTTGGCCGCCGGCTATGACCTAGAGGCGAAGTTCGAGCTCGATGACTTGGTTTCAGGCAAGCGGTTTGTTTTTGTTTTGACCGGCATCACGGATGGGGTTCTGGCCCGCGGAGTTCGAGCAGGAGACGAACATCTTGAACTTCAGACCTTCATACTCGACAGTGCGATTGGTTCCGCGATGCTGTTAGAGCAAAAGTTTGGCGGCCAGCGAAGCAACTTGGAGATCTAGTTTGGGGGTCTAAGTCGTTTTCCTTAGGCGCGCGGTTGTCTTTTGCATAACTCGTGCGAAACCCCAAACTAGAACTATTTCCGCAAGGCAATAAACAACAAATAGCACCCAGATTGAAAGATTAGGCAAGGATTTCTCTGGCCGAGATAGAACAATATACGCGCCACTGAGTATCAAAAGACTCCACATGCCCAGATGCCAGAGAATCTTCTGCTTAGGGGAAGCACTCGGGTTAACAAATTCCACCAAGGCAAGAACTGTCACGAATCTGCCGAGTATTGGCAGCGGCAAAAAGAGCACAACATACATTGACGCGCGAAGAGCTGACTCGACATTCAGATTATTAGTGCCGATGCTGCTGAATAACAGTAGTTCAAGAGTTACGAGCGCCAAGGTTGGTAATAATTTTTTCACTTAATTCGTCAATCGGTCACATTGTTGAAGAGTTTTTGCCAACTCAACCGCGCGAAGGTGGGATAAGCGGGTTGGCAAAGCATCGCAGACACTCCGCAAGGATCGGCGTTCACAATCGAGGCGATTACCGACAGATGAAGATTCTTAGAAGAATCCGAGTACCACACGAATTGAATCGTAGAGCCTGAACCATCGACATGACCAGGAAGGGCTACAAATTTCCAGCCGTAGTTGAAGACATTTGAAACTTTGACCGGTGCGGGCATGAGATCAAAAGGGGGAATAGGGCGTTGAATCTTCAGCGGCATTGTTTGTCCAACGTACGGATACCAAATCGGTGCGCCGCTCACCGGAAAGTAACAGTTGAAGCAGCTCTTGAGCAAGGTTGTTACATGTGCAGGCGACCTCTTGCTTAGCTTTGCTCCTTCAAGCCCCGAGGAAGTGTTGAGCATTAGATCGAGAGAATAGCCCCAGTTCGGGTCGCTTGTAATAGGGTACGCTGCGTGTCGATCGAGTTCAATCGTTTGCGTGAGCATGGAATTTTCTAACGATAAGTCAGTTTTCAATTTGCGCCCCTTAGCATCAAATGCCCATGGTTCTGCGAGGGTTCCCAGGTAGATTCCATCTGCGTTCAAAATTTGAAGACCGAGGCCTTTAAACGGGCAATAAATAGGTGCCTTGCTCAAGGTTTGTTTGGTATTCGATTGACTTGGAGTCGGCTCGAGAAAATGTTTGCGCAACTATTCGAATATTCCCACTGCTAGTAGTCCCGACGAAAACTTTTCCGCCATCACTCGAGATCGCGGTCGAACGACCATTTGAGTAATAAGTTGATTCGGATTGGTAATTTGGGCGTATTTCGAATGATCGATTTACGCCGTCCTGGCTGGTAAATTTTGCCGATACGACTATTCCGTGGGCGTCTTCAACTTGAGCCGTCTCTAAGACAGCTTCGACTGGTGGAGCAAGTGCGATACTCGTGGGAGCGAACGCATTGGCTGCCTCGATCACAGACCGTCCTTGATCCGATAACTTGACGTCGGCAAATGCAGGCTGCACTCCAGAAACGAGAAGAGCAAAAGTCACTGCGATAGAAATTTTTTTCATCGGTTCCCCAACCAGTTAAGCCCCTCATTCTCAGACTACAAAGAATTTTGACCAGCCAAAAAAAGTTTGTCCGCACCTGTGCATAAGCGAAAACCCCGACCAATGGCCGGGGTTTTCAAGTTCTTTGGCTTAGGCCTTGGCAACTTCTTCGAGAAGTGCGTTGCGGTCTGGGTTGTCGGTGATGATCGACTCAGGTAGGTGGTCGACGCTGGTTAGGCCAGAGGTCGGCTGAGTTACAGCAACAGCGCCCCACTGGACAGCGGTGGCAACACCGGTTGGAACATCAAAACCGACGCCAAATGCATCGTCTGATAGTGGGTTAGTCGCAACCGCAGATAGGAAGCCCGCTAGAGTTGCATCGCCGGCGCCCACGGTGTTGATGACGTGCACAGGTGGTGTGCGAGCGTGCCATGC
>JBDLUE010000037.1:0-12932 GCA_039805505.1 Actinomycetota bacterium | reverse complement strand
GCAATGCGGCCCGGCGGGATGGTCTCGTTGGTCAGGATGTTGTTGACCGCGATGGTTAGGTTGAACTCTTCGCCGGCCTTGACGTGGTCGGTGATGTCTGCGCTGAATGGCATGTAGCCACCAACGTGACGGGCGACCTCGGTGCCGTTTACGAAGACGATGCCCTCGTGGGTTGCGCTGTCGACGCGAACGTTGATGCGCTCACCGGCGAAGCCGCGTGGCACGCGGACGGTGCGCTGATAGAAGACCCAGCCGACGTGGTTGCGAATCGCAGTGTCGGTGAAAATGTCGTTGTAGCTAGCTGGCACCGGAGCCTGAAGCTTGGTGTCTAGCGCCTTGCCGGCCCAGTTCTGGTTGAAACCTTCACCATTGAAGTCGACTTTGAAATCCCATAGGCCATCTAGGTTTAGTAGCTCGCGGGTTGAGGTGCTCTGTGGTCTTAACATTTCTTCCTTTCATAGCCATCTGGCAAACGGTTGCCAAACTGGGTAAATTTTTAGACTTTGGTGCGGTTTAGAACTAGATCCATGAAATCTGTGTTGGCAGCGAGCTCGCTGTCGACGATTGCGACCAGTCGGCCAGCCAGTTGTTCGCGGTCGGCATCCAAGTCGCGGGTGGTTGAGTAAGCGTGCAAGATTGCCTGCGCCTGGCTGTCTTCGACTCGTCCGACATTCGCGATCACAAATTCAACCCAGGCACGGATGGCGACAGCGCAGCCCTTGGCGTCGCGGCCGGCGGCCAGTTCGCTCTTGACGGTTGGCGCAATGCGCACGCGCAGCTTGGTCGAGCCATCGATGGCAATTTGTGCGAGGCGGTGAGCGATTTTGCCGTTGCGGAATCGGCCGAGTAGGGCGGCGCGATAGTTTGGCAGGTCCAGCCCATCGGCAGGCAGATGCTGCACCGCTTCGTTCCAGAACTCTTCGACCCACTCGAGGCAGGTCTCGTCGGCAATCGCCTGAGCCACGGTTTCGTGGCCGCGAAGCTGGCCGGCATAGGCGAGCAGGCTGTGCGAACCGTTGAGCAACCAGAGCTTGCGGTTCTCAAAAGGTTCGATGTGGTCAACAAAGCGCGCACCGGCGTTCTCCCAAGCAGGGCGGCCGAGCGGGAACTCGCCCTCAAGCACCCAGTCACGGAAAGGCTCGGTGACTACCGGCGAGCAGTCATCCCAGCCGGTTTCGGCAAGTACGGTGGCGATGTCTGCCTCGGTGGTCTTCGGGGTGATGCGGTCGATCGAGGTCGAGACGAATGAGACGTTGGCGTGCATCCAGGCAACCGATTCGGCACCGAAGGACGCGAACAGGTCACCCATCGCAACCTTGAGCAAGGCTCCGTTTGAAGGCATGTTGTCGCAAGAGACCACGGCAATCGGCTGGCCGTTAACGCGACGACGAGTCTCGAGAGCGACGGCTAGGCGGTGCAGGGTTGCTGGTGGGTTTGCGGTGTCGACGTGGCCGGAGGCATCCATGCCATAGCCGGCTTCGGTGATGGTTAGCGTGACGATTGCGGTCTGCGGGTTGGCGATCGCCGAGGTGAAGGCTTCGGTGTCGTTTCCGTCTTCCGCGCGAACGATTGAGTCGATAACTTCGAACTCGTCGCCGGCTTCACTTCGGGTGATCAAGGTGAACAGGCCATCCTGGCTGGCTAGTTCTTCGGCAGCCTTGGCCGAGCGGCCGGTGAAGGCAACGATGCCCCACTGCTTTTCGGCGTCGACCTGAGCGGTGAACCATGCCTGGTGAGCTCGGTGGAATGCCCCGAGGCCGATGTGCACGATGCGTTCTGGTGGGGTGGCCGCCACCACCCCAGTCTTGGTGGCCAAGTTGGCGCGATTTAGCTTCATAGCTTGAACGCCTTTCTTGGGATTTCGACGACTAGGTCGACTGCAACCTTCTTGGCCTGGTCGAGAGTCATGCGACCTTCGGCGACCAATCGCGCCAAGAAGGCGCAGTCAACGCGTCGTGCCATATCGTGACGAGCAGGGATGGAAAGGAATGCCCTGGTGTCGTCGATGAAGCCCGAACCTCGATAGAAGCCGGCAATTTCTGTGGTTGCTTCGCGGAAGCGAGTTGCTGAGTCTGGGGCATCGAGGAACCACCACGGGGCTCCGATGAGAACGCTTGGATAGAAGCCAGCCAAGGGAGCTACCTCGCGTGACCAGGTGGTTTCGTCGAGGCTGAACAAGATTGCGGTCAGGTTCGGGTGCAGTCCATAGGCCTCGAGCATCGGGCGAAGGTTGTTGGTGAACTCGGCAACAACCGGGATGTCGTGCCCGGTGTCTGGGCCGAATTCGTTGAAGGTCGCGGTCGAGTGATTGCGCACCACACCGGCGTGGATGGTCATAACTAGGCCATCTTCGGTGCTCATCCGAGCCATTTCGGCAAGCATGTGACCGGCAAATTCGCGCTGCTCTTGGGCGCTGATGGTTCCGGCCAAAGCGCGGTCGAAAAGCTCGGCGGCGGTGTTAGCGCTGAGGATCGTTGTGTAAGCCTCGAGCACACCGTGGTCGCAACTGACAGCGCCGTTTGCCTTGAAATAGGCACGGCGGTTTTCGAGTGCACGGATGAATCCGGCATAGTTGCGGGAGTTTTCGCCGGCGACGGCCAAAAGGCGATCTACGTTGGCAACCCAGTTGCGGGCGCGAGGGTCTAGGTAGGCATCTGGGCGGAAGGTTGGCGCAACCCGACCGTTGAAAGTTGGGTCGGCGGCTAGCGCTTGGTGACCGGCAAGGTCATCGCATGGGTCATCTGTGGTTGCTAGGAACTCGATGTTGAAAGACTCGAAGAGCGCGCGAGGCAGCATCCGAGGTTCGAGTAGTTCGGTGGCGATTAGGTCGTAGAGGCGGTCGGCATTCTCGGCCGAGGGTGCTTCGTTGATGCCGAAGAGTGTCGCGAATTCGTGGGTTAGCCAGTATCCACTCGAGGTGCCCAGCAGCATGTGCCAGTTTGAGCAGAGGATTCTCCATGCCTTGCGCGGGTCGGCGGTTGCGCCGGCGGAACCCTTGCCGAAGTTCTCAAGACCGAAGCCTTGGGTGTGCAGCAGGCGAGTCACATAGTGATCGAAGAAGATGAATAGCTCGGCCGGGTTAGCGAATGGCTTGTTCTCGACAAGCAGGCTTGGGTCAACGTGGCCGTGAGGCGAAATGATCGGCAGGCCGGCCACCGCGGAATAGAGCTCTTCGGCGATTGCGCGAACCGTCGGATCGCTCGGTAGCAATCTCGCGGCGTCTAGGTTCGTTCTCATTTGCACACCTTCATCGAATCACTTTTCGCAACTTTTGGCAAGCGGTTGCCAAACAAATTGAGTAGATGAAATCCAATCGTTATCTTTGTCATTATTTAGGCCTTGGCCTTGGCGGTTGAACCGCGAACTAGAAGCGAAGTTACCTCGGTAGTGCCGTGCATCGGCTCGTCATCCTCGGCAACAAAACTCTTCAATAGGGTCTCGACCGCCTCGGCGCCAATCTTCTGCAACGGCATCTCGATAGTCGAAAGCGGCGGGTTGGTGAAGTCACTGCCGAAGATGTTGTCGAAGCCGATGATGCTCAGGTCTTCGGGCACCCTAACTCCGGCAGCGGTGGCCTCGCGCAGCAATCCGATTGCCATCAAGTCGTTATAGGTGACGACCGCGGTCACGCCGGCAGCGCGCACTCGCTCGAATGCTCCCTTACCGCCTTCGAGGGTCGGCTCGTTCGAGCTAATCTCGGCGATGGTCATGCCCAATTCGACAGCGTTCTTCATCAACAGATTCCAACGATCGGTGTTGATCCAAGATGCAGCCGGGCCGGCAACGAAAGCTAGGTGCTTGTGACCGAGGTCGGCCAGGTGCTTGACGGCTTCGGCGATGCCGGGGGTGTTGTCTGGCACAACATCCGAGACGCCATCTACCTTGCGGTTTACCAAGACGACAGGCTTCTGCTGGTTCAGCGCTGAAATCTCGTCGTCGTTCAGACGAGTGGTTCCGAGAATCACGCCATCCACGGATGGAAGGATGCGCTCCAGGGTCGCCGACTCAACCAGGCTAGATTCTTGTGATTCGGCAATGACCAGCGTGTAGCCGACCTCGGAGGCGGCCAACTCGGCACCACGAACCAGCTTGAAGAACACCGGGTTGGTGATGTCGGCAACCATGAGGGCAATTGTCTTGGTCTTGCCGGTCGGCAGAGCGCGGGCGAACGGGTTCACACGATAGTTGAGCTGCTTGGCAGCTTCGCGAACCTTGGCCTCGGTGGTTGCGTTGATGCGACCCGGGGTGGTTAGTGCGCGAGAAACCGTGGATGGGTTTACGCCGGCGAGCTTGGCGATGTCATAAATCGTCGCCGCCTTCTCGTTCACGCGCATTCCTTCTAGTTCCTTCTGTTGTGTGCTTTGGCAACTTTTGGCAACAATGGAAACTGTTGCCAATCATAGCGTTGGTTGGATTTAGGCGTTTGCCAGCTTTGCCTGGCTAGCCAGCAGAGCCTTGCGGTCTTCGCGGCGCTTGGCTTGACGGTCTGGATCTGGCACCGGCGATGCCATCAAGAGACGCTGCGTGTATGGGTGGGTCGGGTTCACGGTCACCTGCGAAGCTGGGCCCTGCTCCACGATTTCACCCTTATACATAACGGCAACTCGGTGGCTGATGTGACGAACCACATCGAGGTCGTGCGAGACGAACAGGTATGAAACCCCGGTGTCCTTCTGAATCTGTAGAAACAGATCAAGGATGCGTGCCTGAGTGGTTAGGTCGAGCGCCGAAACCGGCTCGTCGCAAACAATCAGTTTTGGCGAGAGTGCGAGCGCACGGGCGATAGCCACGCGCTGACGCTGGCCACCAGAGAACTCGCGAGGCAGGCGGTGCAGTGCGTCGCTCGGCAGACCAACCTGGTCGAGCAACTCGGCGATGCGCTTGGTCGCGGCAGCGGCATCCAAGCCCTGAATTTGAAGTGGCTCGGCCAAAATCTGACCAATCTCCATGGATGGGTTTAGCGAGGTGTAAGGGTCCTGGAAAACGACCTGAAGGTCACGGCTGAGGTCACGGCGTTCGCGGCGCGAAGCGTGGCTGATCTCTTTGCCGAGGAAGTCGATGCTGCCGGCGGTGACTGGCGCCAGGCCGAGAATCGCACGACCGAGCGTGGTCTTGCCCGAGCCCGACTCACCGACGAGACCTAGGGTTTCGCCCTGGCCGACGTGGATGTTGATGTCGTTGAGAGCCTTGAAACCGGTCTTGCCGAAACCCTTCGCAGGGTAGGTGACATCGAGGTTTTTGACGTCTAGAACATTGCTCATGACTACTGCTCCTTCGCGTTGCCGGTCAACATGGTCATCGGGGTCTTGCCTTCGAGCATTGAGCTCAGCAGAACCTGGGTGTACTCCTCTTTCGGCGAGCGCAGAATCTCGCGCACCTCACCGGTCTCGACGACGCGGCCATACTGCATGACAACCACGCGGTCGGCTAGGTCGGCGACAACACCGAAGTTGTGAGTAACGAGAACCATTCCCATGCCGAGGCGCTTCTGAAGGTCACGCAGCAGGTCGAGAACTTCGGCCTGAACGGTCACGTCTAGAGCGGTGGTTGGCTCATCGGCGATAAGTAGGTCTGGCTCACATGAAACCGCACCCGCGATAAGAACGCGCTGAGCCATGCCGCCCGAAACCTCGTGTGGATAGCTCTTGAATACGCGCTCAGGGTTGTTGATGCCAACCATGTCGAGCAGCTTCAGGGCTCGAGCCTTAGCTTCCTTCTTGCTGACACCAAGCACCTCGGTCATTGGGCGAACCAGCTGGTAACCAATGGTGAAGGCAGGGTCAAGGTTGCTCATCGGCTCCTGCGGGATGTAGGCGATGCGCTTGCCACGGAACTGGGTCATCGCCTTCTGCGAGATTGCTCCCTCGCCGGTGCTGACCAGCTCGTTGCCGTCGAACACGATGTGCCCGGTGGCGATCTTGGCGTTGCCTGGCAATAAGCCAAGGATGGAGAACGCGGTCTGAGACTTGCCCGAACCTGACTCGCCAACGATGCCTAGAACCTCACCCTTGTCGACGTGGAATGAGACATCCGAGACGACCTTCTTGAGCGATCCGTCACCCTGAGGGTAACCAACGCTTAGCTTCGAAACCGATAGCAGGTGTGATGCTGCATCTGCCGGAGCCGCCGAGTGGTCAACCTCTGCCTGAGCAGCAGCTGCCACCTTCTTCGACTTGCTCGAAAGCTTTTGAGTGTCTTCAAGTGCATCACGAAGCGCGTTGCCGAGCAGGGCGAACGAACCGATGGTTAGCGAGATGACAATGCCAGGCCACAGCACAAGCATCGGGTTGATAAAGATGTTGCGGAAGCCCTCGTTGAGCATCACACCCCAGCTGATCATCGAGGTATCGCCTAGGCCAAGGAACTCAAGACCCGACTGAATCGAAATCGCGATGCCCGAAATCATGGCCGACTGAATGATGATCGGCGCACGAACCACAGTGAAGATGTGCTTGCTGATGATGCGCAGGTCGCTCAAGCCAGAGACTCGAGCTGCGTCGACATAGAGCTCGTTGCGAACCGACATAACCGCAGTGCGAGTGATTCTGAAGAAGCTTGGGGTGATCAAGATTCCGAACACGAACATCGAAATCAGAATCGACGGACCGAAGGCGGCGCTCACGGCAAGCAGCACGATGATTGACGGAAGCGACATCAGCATGTTCGCCATCCAAGATGCAACACCGTCGAATTTGCCACCGTAGTAGCCGGCGATCAAACCGGTTGGAACACCGATTGAAACCGCGGTCACAACGACGACCACTGCAGAAATCAGGGTGGTCTGTGCTCCGAAGAATAGACGGGCAAGGATGTCGCGGCCGGCGCTGTCGGTGCCTAGGATGTGAGCGCCACCAGGGCCAACCATGAGGTTGTCGGTGTCAGTTGCTGCCGGATCAAAGCCCGAGATAACTGGGGCAAGAATCGCAATGGCAAGCACGAGAAACAGGAAGATGCTGGTGCCCAAACCCAGCGGGTTTCGAACGATTCGCTGAAGCAAGCTCCGACGAACCAGAGGTGCACCGTGGGTTGCGGCTGCGGTTGTGGAGGTTGTCATTAGACACGCACCTTAGGGTTTAGCCAGCCGTTGATTAGGTCAACGACGAGGTTTACAAGAATCACGATTACGACGGTGAAGACGACCACGCCCATAACAACTGGGGTGTCACCCTTGCTGGTGCTTTCGACCGCTAGTGAGCCTAGCCCCGGAAGAGCGAAGATCGATTCGATGATTACGGCACCGCCGAGCATGCCCACGAACTGCAAGCTCAGCACGGTTAGACCGGCCGGTGCAGCGCTGCGGAGCACGTGCTTGAACAAGATTTCTCGGCGAGGGATGCCTCGGCTGGTCAGAGTGCGAACCCAGTCCTTTTCGAGAACCGCTTTGATTGCCGAGCGAATCTGCTGCGCGGCCGAGGCCACGGTTGCCAGGACCAAGGCGCTGGTCGGAAGCACAAGTGAAAGGAACCACTGGGCAGGGTCTTCCTCGATAGGAACCCAACCGGTTGCTGGCAGCAGCGCCAAGTTGATTGCAAAGAGAGTGACCAAGAAAATAGCGACCACGAAGTTTGGAACCGCGAAGCCCGCAATGGCTAGGAACTGCACCAAGCGGTCAATTCCGCCGCCCTTGACTGCTGCGGTCATGCCCAGAATGGTTGCCAGCACAGCAGCAATAAGAATTGCGCCGATGACCAGGGTCATCGTGATTGGCAGGCGGCCAAGAATCGTCTCCACGATTTCTTCATTGGTGAACCAAGAGATTCCGAAATCGCCGGTGACTGCGTGAGTTAGCCAAGCCCAGTAGCGTTCGAAGATTGGCAGGTTAAGACCAAGCTCCTGCTGCTTAGCAAGGATGGCCTCGCTGGTGGCGTCTTCACCCAAGATGTTCATGGCCACGTTACTGGCGCTAAAGAACATCAAGAAGTAGGCGATTGTCGAGATGATCAAGAGCAGCAGTGCCCCTGAGCCAAATCGCCTAGCGATGAATGCAATCATCTGATTCTCCGGTTTCACGGTTTCAATCTGTTGGTTGGTGTGGTGCCCCGAGCGGGGCGAGAGGATCGGCCATCCGCCCCGCTCGGGTCGTTCAGTGACTACTTGCCGGTTGGCGCGTAGCTGTATAGGTAAGGAATCGCGTTTTGTGCCTGGTTGACAGTCTTGACGCGGGTTCCGGTGAAGTAAAGCTGTGGAACACGGAAGAACGGAATGTACCAAGCGCTCTCGGTTAGGAATCGGTTGATTACCTTGGCCTGGGCGTTTAGGTTCTTCTCAGATGCGTCATTCTTCAGGCTGGCTAGAGCCTTGTCGATGACTGGGTCGGTTGACTTCAAGATGTTCCATGAACCGTTTGGGGTTGCCATCTGGTTGATTGCAACCCAAGGGGTGCCCTGGAACAGCTGGAATAGGCCGGCTGCATACTTGCCAGTCTTTAGAGCGTTGCGGTAGTCGGCGGCTGGGGTCTGAACCCAGGTCACGTTGATTCCGACAGCCTTCAGTTGGTCGCCCAGAACTGCGTTCATGGTTGGGTCTGGCCAGGCTGGCATGGTTAGGTCGAAGCCACCGGTTGCGTTACCTTCGGTTAGCAACTGCTTAGCCTTCTTGATGTCAAAGGGGTAGCGCTTGTCTAGCGCGGTGTCATAAGCCGGCGATGACTTGGCGAACACCTGGTTGGTGAGTTCACCCTGACCATTCTGAAGCGCCTTTAGCAACGCTGGGCGGTTGATCGCGTGTGCGATAGCCTGGCGAACCTTGACGTTCTTCAGTGCCGGGTTGATCTTGCCGGCGCGGTCGAAGATCAAAAGACCCTGCCAGTCAACGTTGCTCAAGTACTGGGTCATCTTGCGAGACTTAGCAGTTGGCGAGGTCTTGGTGTCAAGGATGGTGGCATCGATCTGGCCAGAAAGCAAACCGTTTAGACGCGCGGTTACATCTGCCATGACCTTGAAGGTCACCTTCTTGAACTTGATCTTTGACTTGTCCCAATAGTTCGGGTTGGCGGTGAAGACTTCCTGCGCACCAGCTGATGAAGCTGCAGCGTCGAAGATGTATGGGCCCGAGCCGACCGGGGTGGTCTTTAGACCTGCGGTGCCAAGAGCCTTAGGGCTTGCCATGTAGCTGTCGGTGGTTGACAGGTAGTAAGCGAGTTCTGGGTTTGGGTCAACCAACTTGATGGTGATGGTGGTTGAGTCAACTACGGCAACGGTCGCGCCGGCAAGGGTTCCAGCCTGAGGGCCGTTTCCCTTGATGAAGTTGTCAAGGTTTGCCTTGGCTACGGTTGCGTCGAATGAAGCGCCGTCGGTGAACTTAACTCCGGTGCGAAGCTTTAGGGTCATCTCGGTGTTGTCAGCGTTTAGCTTCCATGAGGTTGCCAAGTTTGGCTTGTACTTGCCATCCGGGGTGCGGAGAATCAGGTTGTCATAAACAGCCTGGTAAAGCGGAGCCATGTGGCCGATGTCAGCCTGGCTTGGATCCCAAGACTTTACATCGAGCACTGAGCCCAGGACTAGGTCGGTCTTGTTGGCTGCAAGAGCAGGAGTCGCGCCAGTAAGAGCCGAACCTACGAGTGCCATGGCTACGAGGCCGGCACCGATTCTCTTTGAGAGGTTCATTTCATTTCCTTCAGGTTGATATGGCTGTGGCTTCACTGGGCCTTGGCGGAGGGTTATTCCAGTTCGAGATTTAGATTAGGGGAACTGGCAAGAGTTTGGCAAGCGGTTGCCAGTATATTTCGATAACGAATTAGTAACATCGCGTTTGCTCAATGTTTATAAGGGATTTACTTTCGGCAACCGAGTGCCAAAACCGCTCCCCGAGGCGGCAACTAGTTGAATTTGTGACCAAACACATGCTGCATGACCCACTGGTGCATGGTGATTGCGGCGGCGGCGGAAGCGTTGATTGAGCGGGTCGAACCAAACTGGCTGATCTCCAAGACCACCTCGGATGACTCGATCGCAGCCTCACTCAAACCAGGGCCCTCTTGCCCGAACAGAAGCACGCAGTTCTCCGGCAGCGGGTATTCCTCGATCTTCTTGCAACCCGGCACATTGTCGATTGCGATGATCGGAAGGGGCGAGCCATCCTCGCCGGCGGTCTTGCACCACTGGACGAATTCCTCGACGGTTGGGTGGTGGCGAACGTGCTGATAGCGGTCGGTGACCATGGCGCCGCGACGGTTCCAGCGACGGTTGCCGATGATGTGCACCTCTGCGGCCAAGAAGGCATTTGCCGTGCGAACTATCGAGCCGATGTTTAGATCGTGCTGCCAGTTCTCGATGGCCACGTGATATTTGTGGCGACGCTGGTCGAGTGAGGCAATGATTGCCTCCATCTTCCAATAGCGATATTGGTCGAGCACATTTCGGGTGTCACCATTGAGCAGCAGCTCTGGGTCTAGCAGTGAATCCGGGTTCGGTTCATCCGGGGTGCCGGCATCGGCCGGCCACTCACCTTGCCAAGGGCCAACGCCCCAGGTCGTCTGTTCAGGCGACTCGGATGGGCCTTGCTGGCTATCTTGCGACATAAGCCCGCTTGCGGATCTGCAAGGCGGTCACGGCAAGCAGCGCCGAGACCAAGCTGCCGATGAAGACGCTGAGGTTCGCTATAGAGTGCTCGGTGTGCTGGTCTCCAAATGAAAGCTCGCTCATCAAAAGCGCAACCGTGAAGCACATGCCGAACAGTGAACCAATTGAAAGTAGGTCTGCCCACTTGATGCCGGCGGCCAGCTTTCCGAGACCCGACTTGGTCACCAACCAGGTGGTGCCGAGAACGCCGAGCGGCTTGCCGATAACCATCGCGGCGATAACGCCCCAGGTGATTGCCGAGGTTGCAAAGCTGTCACCAAGCCCCTGGATGTTCACTCCAGCCGAGAACAACGCAAACACCGGAAGGGCCGCGTAGTTGACGGTCGGGGTTAGCCAGCCGGTTAGCTTGCTGCCGCCCGGCAGGAACAGGCCGACGACAACACCGGTCAAAGAAACAATCGAAAGCGCGTGGAAGGTGCTCGAAAAGAACAACGCAATCATCAGAATGGTCAAGGAGTCATCAACCACGGCGACGGTCATCAAGAAAACACGGATGGGTGCCGGCAAGAACTTGCCAGCAATTGCCAAGACGGCAAGTGCGAACGCAACATCCGTGCTCATTGGCACACCCCAACCGGCCGCGGTTGGCAGGCCCTGGTTGATTAGTGAGTAGATGCCGACTGGCACGAGCATTCCACCGATTGCGGCAAAAATTGGCACGATTGCCTGGCGCGGTTTGGCTAGCGAGCCGTGAGTGATCTCGTGGCGAAGTTCGATGCCGAGGCTGAAGAAGAACAGGAAGATGGCGACGCCCTTGATAGCCTCGATCGAAATCATGGCTTCATAGGCTTCGGCGAATGGGCTATTGGCCCAGATCATTGCGACGAGCGCGGCAAGAATCAAATACATGTGTGGCCCTTAGATAAGGTCTGCGACTGAGTTCAAAATCTCAGTTGGGCGGAATGGATACTTGGCGATTTCGGCGTCGTCGGCGATGCCAGTGAGAACTAGAACGGTGTGCAGGCCGGCTTCGATGCCAGCGACGACGTCGGTGTCCATGCGGTCACCAATCATGCCGGTTGACTCTGAGTGGGCACCGATCTTGCGCATCGCGCTGCGGAACATCATTGGGTTTGGCTTGCCGACGATGTATGGCTCCATCCCGGTGGCTTTGCTAATTAGTGCGGCAACCGAGCCAGCTGCTGGGATTGGACCCTCGGCTGACGGGCCGGTGACATCCGGGTTGGTAACGATGAATCGAGCACCGGCACCGATGAGGCGAACGGCCTTGGTGAGGTTTTCGAAGCTAAGGTTGCGGGTCTCGCCGAGCACCACATAGTCGGGGTTCTGGTCGGTCTGCACATAGCCAACGTCGTGCAGCGCCTGAGTCATGCCGGCTTCGCCGATGACAAATGCCGAACCGCCTGGCTTCTGGCTGTTCAAGAATGCTGCGGTGGCAAGCGCCGAAGTCCAGATGCGATCTTCAGGGATGTCTAGCCCGGCAATTTTGAGTCGCGCCGAAAGGTCGCGAGGCGTGTAGATCGAGTTGTTGGTCAGCACCAAGAACGCCTTCGTGCACGAGCACGCCATCCATGTCGGTGAGCCAAGAGGTTATTTTGCTGCGATCTGCCATGTGTCTAGGCTACCAAAGCGCTAGTCGGCGAAGTCGGCGGTGTTGATCTCATCCATGCGCTTGTTGAAAGTCACGAATGCGCCCGCGATGGTTGTAGCGATCGCTAGTGCGATGTAGACCGGCATCACGCCGAAGGCGTCGACCGCAATTCCGGCCAGCACCATCGAGAGCATTGGGCCGGCGGACCAAATCACCATTTCGAGGCTGAAAACTCGACCGCGCTTGCTAGGCGCGATTTTGCGCTGGATGACGGTGTTCAGCAACGGCGTGATTGGACCCCAGGTCACACCAAGGGTGAAACCGAAGAAAATCATGACCCAGTATGGCGGCAAGAACGACATCGGAATCATTGAAAGCGCGACACCCATAATCGCGATTCTGAAGATGCTGCTGTACTTGAACTTTTTCGAGAGTCGCTCAAAGGCCAGTGAGCCAATGATCGTCGCAGCCGCCATCGCCGACAAGAGGAAGCCAAGCCCCTCGGCGTCACCCTCGCCGTTGAAGTATGCCGGGAGGACAATCATTTCGGTCGGCAAATAAATCATCGCGAGGGTCATAACGCCGGCGAGCATGATTGCCACCGACGGGGTTTTGCCGAGAACTTTGAAGCCCTCCATCGCGAACTTGAAGAGGTTCTTTTCTTCCTCGTGAGGCTCGATCAGCTCTTCGACCCGAACGAAGAACATCAGAGCCCAAGCGACGAACCCGAAGGCTGCGACGACAAAGAAAGTGTTGTAGATGCCGAAGACGCCGATGCATATTGACGCGAGCGCAGGGCC
>JBDLUE010000036.1:0-13718 GCA_039805505.1 Actinomycetota bacterium | reverse complement strand
CACCACGCTTCATGACGCGGAAGGCAAGCTTTTCGTTGTCACCACCCTGACCCGAGGTCAAGCGTTCGAGGTCTTCAAGTGCTGGGGTTTCGATCTCTTGGAAGCCGTGGCCAAGATAGGTCTCGCGAATGGTGGTCAACACCTGGTCGCGACGAGTCTTCTCAAGTGGAAGGAAATCGCGCATTCCGCGAGGTGGGTGCACGTCTTTAGCCATGCATCAAGTTTGCCACATGGGCACGGATGCCTTCGGAGGCTTGGCTATGCGTTCTTGGCGCGGAAAACCGCAACGATCGCGTTGGCGTGGCCGTGGCCCATCTCGTGCTCGGTCTTCAAGAAAGTAACCTGCTCCATGTGCGCCTGGCCGGCAACCTTCTCGAGTTCTTTCATCCAGAAATCGATTGGCTTGCCATACTTCTTCTCGATTGACGGGAAGTATGAGGCTGGGCCTTTTACTTTTTCATCCATGCTGAAAATCTAGCGCTTTTCGTTGCGGCACAAGTCTAGGAGCGCCTCCTGAATATTTGGCTGCTCAAATCGAAAACCGGCATTGAGCAGTTTCACTGGCAAGGCTCGTCGGCCGGTGATTGCAAGCAACGGATCCGTTTTGAATATAAATCGTGCTCCAATTCGAATCAGAAACTTTGGGGTTGGCGGCGACCAGGGTTTTCTTAGTGCACTTCTAAGCGCGCTCATAAGCACCATGTTTTGAATCGGGTATGGGCTGGTGACGTGAACAACGCCCTCGACGCTCGAGGTCTTCACTAAGAAATTCAACGCAGCAATAAAGTCGTTGATGTGGATCCAGGAAACCCACTGTTTGCCGTTGCCAACAGAGCCTCCAAGGAAAAGCTTTGTGATCGTTTCTAGCCTGTTCAAGGCTGGCGTGCCAGCATCTAGAACAATTCCGGTTCGCATAAAGACAATTCGGCAACCAGGAATTGGTGTGAGAGCCGCCTCCCATACCTTTGCGACACCGGCCATTTGCTCGGGGCCGTCGGCGGCACGAGATTCTTCATCCAGAACAACTTCGCCGGCATCGCCGTAGATTGCCAAGGTGCTCATTTGGAGCCAGAGGAGTGGTGCACCATGATTTTCAGCCGCTTGCGCCAGAGCTTTGGTTGGCATAACTCTCGAAGACTTGAGTAAGTCAATGTTCGAGCGCGTGGGGCGTTTGTCTACGAGCTCGCCCGAGAGATTGATCAGGATGGAGTTGGGAATGAGTCTGCCCCAGGAGGCATCTACAGATGAACCATCCCAAAGACGCTGCTCGAATCGAATCGAATCGCGAATCTTGCGAGTAAGAATGACAACCTCATGACCACGAGCGACGAAGTTTGAGGCGATTTTCAAGCCCAGCGCGCCAGAACCACCCGCAATGACTACTCGTGGAAGCACGGGGACACCTAGGCCCTTGGGAGCTTGCAGGCTGGTGTTCCACCGGGCAGCTTTTGGCGGTTAGCCGCAATCCAGGTGTACAACCTTGCTGAGATTGGCTCGATGCCTGGCATCACCATGACTGCACCAACCAACTTCACAAAGACGTTTGGTTGAATGAGCAGGAGCTTGGCCATGCAGTTGTGTCCGGCAAAGACTTTGTCGCCAACCACCAACTGCACCTTGGCAGCAGCCTCTTCTGCGGTGAGGCCGTATTGCTCAAGGTCGGTCCATTGGTACGGGGCGATTTCGAGCGCAACTCTTGAATTCTTCTTAATCCAGTTGGCCGTTGTAGTGCAGAAACCACAATCACCGTCAAACACTAAAACCGGGTCGCTGGCGTTTGTTTTCAATTTATCCCCCATCACTTTTATTAGTCTTCGTTTGGCACGGCGATGATTCCGGCGTCGAAACCGTCTTCGATTTCAACCTCGCGGATTTCGACCTGAAGTTCTCGAACCGCTTCGCGAAGCGCGCGCTCGGAATCGAAACCGGCGGCACGACCGGATGACACGATCGCCAGCAGTATGGCGCCGAGTTCGGCTTCGCTGGTCACCGTGAATGGGCCGGGTGCGTCGGCGTCTAGCAAGCCGATTTTCTCGGCTTTGCCGATGACCTTATCGGCCAACGCGAGTGCTGGCATGGCCTGAGGAATACCATCCAAGATGGATTGGCGGTGAGGCTTTTCCTTCTTCTTGTGGTCGTCCCAGTTGACCATCACATCGTCGCCAGTCTTGGCGGCATACTTTTCGAGCTCTTCGGCGTTGCCAAAAACGTGCGGGTGACGACCCTTCATCTTGGCGGCCGAAACGCGGGCAACATCCTCGATGTCGAACGGTTCGCCAAGCGTGCCAGTAGAGCCGAGGTCGCTGTGGAAGATCACCTGATAGAGCACATCGCCGAGTTCTTCGATAACCTCGTCGCGGTCGCCTGACTCGATTGCATCGATTAGCTCGTAAGTCTCTTCGAGCAGATACTTGGTCAGCGAGTTGTGGGTCTGCTCGGCATCCCAAGGGCAACCGCCCGGGGCACGCAATTGGTGAGCAACGGCAATCAGGTCATCTAGCTGGGTCATGCCTCAAGTTTCGCATGACCACGCCCTCAGGCCTGCTAGTTCGAGACTTCAATCAAGACGTTTCGCGCCGAAACTGCGTTGCCAGAGGAAGGATTCAGAGCAATCGAGATGGTTGCACCTGGGATTGACTTGCGAATAACAGCGCAAAGAGCCGTGGCTCTCGCTCTGGCCAGGGCGACATCCTTGGAAGTGACTTTGCTGTTTGAAGTTGAGCCGGTGCAGGACACAGTTTTCACATTTGGAATAGAACGCACCAAAGTCAGGGCTCGGGCACGGATTGTGGGAGTCACCTTGGCGCTATCACCAGCAAAGCCAGCGATCAACTTTCGCTTTGCGGCAGTTTGCGTTGTCGGATTGGCCGGCTTCGCAGCAAGAATCCTTACGCCATCCTGGTAGATCAACGAGCCGGTCTTGAATTTCAAGTCGAGTGAATAAATGCCGGCGGTAAGTGCACCGAGATCAAGAGTAAGAGATCCGTTTGAACTACTCAGGATGATCACAGGTTTGCCATCGATCGACGCGGATTCAAGATCGTTGAAGCGATTGCCTTCAAGAGTGAGCTTCTGCGTTTGCCCCTCGATGAATGAATTCGCACTAACCCTCGTGAGCTGCGGGAAACTCGGCGCTGATGAAACCGGCACCGGAATGATTGTCCACTGTGCGTAAAGCGTCACGGATGAGTTAAACATGTATGCAGCCGCATCGCCGTAGCTTGAACCCGACCCATCCGCAACGGTGTTCCAACCGGCGAAGCTATAACCAGAACGCGTAAAGGCATTGGAGGCGAGGTTCTGGGTTACCGCAGAACTCTGAGTGCTCATCGCACCGGATCCAGCATTGGCATCGAAAGTGACTACCCTTGTGTTCACGGCCGAACCTGAGAATTTCACCTCATAAAAAGCTGAAGCTTGAACGACTAAGGAGTGTGTCGCTGGGTTCAGCGTCAAAGCGTTTGCTGGCTGCCAGGTAACCACGATGCTGCACGGTGCCCCAGGAGCCAAACTTCCCCCGGAGAAGTTGCAGGTGCCGCCACCATAGGCCAGATTTACGCCGGTAGCAATCCTGGCGTTGGAAAAGCTCAATGGTCGAGAAGTGCCATCGCCAAGGTTAGCGAAGTAGAGCGTGACGGTATTTGTTGAGCCAGTTTGCACGGTGCCAAAATCATAGCTGTCCAATGTGGCGCCACCTGGAGTAAGCGACACCGCCACGGCTCCTCGCCAACAGGCGTAGAGAGCTACATCGGCCGAAGGAGCATACAAGGCGCTGTCGTTCAAGATAAGGCCGCCAGTTGAACACGAGCTATTTGTGTACCAGTAAGCAAATACATGGTTAGCCTTTGTAAACGTGTTGGCATTGAGAGTTAGGCCAAAAGCCGAAGATTGCGAAGTCATCACGCCGAGACCACCGTTGGCATCGAACTGAATAGTCTTTGCAGCAAAAGCAACCATAGATCGGGGGTTTGCACCCGTAAACGAGGCTGTCAAGTTCAACGCAGTTGATGACAATAAAGCCGGTGAGCTTTGCACGTATGCACTTAGGTCGAGTTCAAACACATCTGAGTTGGTAGTCACGTAAAGCTTGCCACCGGCGAGTTCCACTTCAGATCCCTGGTTGTTTGAGTAAAGCTCCGATGTTGGGGCCGTTTGCGTTCCGGCAATCATTGCCCCTCGAGATAAGCCGAGAAGTTTTCCATTGTTTCCCGATCGCACAAAGATGTTGTCTCCGCTGCCGGTGATGCCATTAACTCCGGCGCTGCCGACGTCTGTATAAGCAAGAACCGGAGTTCCACCATCGATTGGGACGCGATAAACGTGGCCATCGGTACCTCCACCACCGGTACCGTGGGTTACCCAGGCATAGGTTCCGTCTACGTAGATATTTCTAAGGCCGGTTGAACTTGAACCCGGAAACGTTGAGGCGGGTGCCAGCGCAGTAGGACTTGAACCGTCTAGGTTCATCGAAGATAGACCGCCCGACCATAGCGTGTAGTAGATTTTCGTGCCGTGGATGAACAAGTCCGAAGGCGAACCCGTCAAAATCTTTGCCAAGGACGAACCATCTAGGTTCATGGAATACACGCCATCGCCATTGTTTACGAAGTAGAGCTTCGTCCCATCTGAAGTCATGGTCCGAATGTCTGGAGATGCGATGAGCGATGAAATGCTATAGGTCGTCTTGTTCGTTCCATCGAAACGCATACGCTTTAGGCCGGTGTGCCCCACACCCTGATCGAAGAAGATCAGCTCGTTAGCAGCATTCAATGCGGCAGAGGCAGGAGATGCGTTTACAGCGCCGAGGCCAACAAAGAGGGCCATAGTAGCGAGGATTGAAAGCGTTTTTGATAACTTCATACGTGCCTTAATTAATGAGTGATATTCATTTATTCTAAATCTAAATGTGAATATTATTCATTTTTTAGATTTGCTAGCCTTGAGTAATGTCAGGAAAAAGAGCCGAAAGTCGAGAGCGAACTAAAAACGCGCTCATTACTGCAGCTCAGGAGCTCTTAGCGACCAACGATCTGGACGCCAGCATTGCTTCTATCTGTAAGACAGCAGAAATAGCCGTTGGAACTTTTTACAACTATTTCGAATCAAAACGCGCGCTCTTGAATGCCGCAGCGGAATCTGCGCTGCTGACTTATACTCCCCAGCTTGAGGCCATCATGGCCGCCAACTTAGATGACCCAGCGATTGGTTTCATCCGTGCAACGCGTTTTAGCTGCCGCATGCCTGAATACCTGCCTCGAACCGCCAAAATCATTGTCGCGGCTGGCCCTCAAGCCTTTACAGATTTCAACCCATACGCGCAACCCGCGTTCAAGGCATTGCAAACCAGCATCGATCGGGGATTGGCAAAATGCGATGACCCGGTAGCTTTCTTTGTCGCTTTCTCAGGGGCTTATCAAAACGTGCTGGCTTTTTCACTCAGCAGTGCTTCTTTCACATCTGTGAACGCCGATCAAATGATTGCGGGCTTCATGCGCCAGCTTGGGTACAGCGAAGAGAAAGTTCAGGAAGTTTGCTTCACGCCGTTTGACCTAAGCAAAATCGCACCGAGCTACAAACCCTAGATAAAACTAGTTACTAGCTTCCGGCGGGAAAACTCTGGCCAGGAAAGCCCAAGCCCAATCGATGATTGGTTTGTCGCGCAGTGGTTCGAAGTTAGCATCTCGCGGCGCCGGAACCATCAAGGTTTGCGCGGATTGCAGGTAGCGGGTTCCTGGGAAAAGGTGAGTCAGCTGTACCTGCTGCGCTTCAGAGAGGTCGACCGGCTGCAACTTAACCTGCAGGCCGAGCACATTGAAGTCTTTGAGGCCGAGTCGGTTGGCCTGTTGGCGAAGTTCGGTCACCTCAATCAGGTTGCGAACCGCCTCTGGAGCCGCGCCATAGCGGTCTTCTAGTTCGGCAAGGATGGCGTCGAGCTGAGCCCGCGAGCCCTTCTCCCCCGAGGCCGCCGAAAGCTTGTGATAGGCCTCAAGGCGAAGGCGCTCGGAGTCGACATACGTGCTCGGAATGTGTGCGTCGACAGGCAGTTCTAGTTTCAACTCGGCCGGTGCCTCGATCTTCTCGCCCTTGAAATCGGCAACAGCTTCGCCAATCATGCGCAAGTAAAGATCGAAGCCGACACCGGCGATGTGGCCAGATTGCTCGCCGCCCAAGAGATTTCCAGCGCCACGAATCTCGAGGTCCTTCATCGCGATCTGCATTCCGCCACCGAGTTCGTTGTTCTGGGCGATGGTTGCCAGGCGGTCGTGAGCGGTCTCGGTGAGCGGCTTATCTGGGGCATAGAAGAAGTAGGCGTATGCACGTTCGCGACTGCGACCGACGCGTCCACGGATCTGGTGCAGCTGGCTCAAGCCAAAGTTCTCGGCCCGGTCGATGATCAGGGTGTTTGCATTCGGAATGTCGATGCCGGTTTCGATGATTGTGGTCGAAACCAAAACATCGAATTTCTTCTCCCAGAAGTCAACGACAACCTGCTCGAGCGCTGATTCAGACATCTGCCCGTGAGCTACTGCAATGCGAGCTTCGGGGACGAGCTCGGCGAGCTGATGAGCAACTGCCTCGATCGAGCTCACGCGGTTATGAACGAAGAACACCTGACCTTCACGGATGAGTTCACGGCGAATCGCGGCGGCAACCTGCTTCTCGCTGTAGGCGCCGATGTAGGTGAGAATCGGGTGACGCTCTTCCGGCGGCGTCGCCAGAGTGGACATTTCGCGAATGCCGGTGATGGCCATTTCGAGAGTTCTAGGAATCGGAGTTGCCGACATAGAGAGAATGTCGACGTTGGTCTTCATTTCCTTGAGCTTCTCTTTGTGCTCGACGCCGAAGCGCTGCTCCTCGTCGATAATGATGAGCCCGAGTTGACGGAACTTCACCGATTCGGCGAGCAAACGGTGTGTGCCGATGACCATGTCGACCGAACCATCGGCGAGGCCGGCAAGGGTTTCCTTGACTTCCTTGGCCGTCTGGAATCTTGAAAGCGAGCGGACAACAACCGGGAAGCCGGCGAATCTCGCCTCGATAGTGTCGGTGTGCTGACGAGCCAAGAGCGTGGTCGGCACGAGCATGGCAACCTGCTTGCCACCCTGGATGGCCTTGAAGGCCGCGCGAAGTGCAACCTCGGTCTTGCCATAGCCCACGTCGCCAGCGAGCAGGCGGTCCATCGGAATCTCGCGCTCCATGTCGCGCTTGACCTCATCGATTGTGGTCAGCTGGTCTGGTGTTTCGACGAACGCGAAGGCCTCTTCAAGCTCGTGCTGCCAAGGAGTGTCAGGGCCAAAGGCGTGGCCGCGAGACTTCATACGAGCCGAATAGAGCTTCACCAGGTCGATGGCGATCTTGCGAATAGCCTTGCGTGCGTTGCCCTTGGCGCGAGCCCAGTCGCCGCCACCCATCTTTGAGAGCACCGGCGCTTCGCCGCCCACATAACGAGTCAACAGATCGAGCTGATCTGTCGGCACGAACAGGGTGTCACCCGGATAGCCTCGCTTCGATGGCGCGTATTCGATGAGCAGGTATTCACGCTGGTGCTGCTGGCGACCGACACCGCTGGCACGCTGAACAAGTTCGACAAATCGGCCGATGCCATGCGTCTCGTGAACCACATAGTCGCCTGCCTTTAGGCTCAGCGGGTCAACGGCTTGGCCGCGCTTGGCAGCGAGCTTGCGAACCTGCGGGCTCACATAGGCCGTGCTCTTGCCATAGAACTCACCCTCGGTTAGCACGATGAGCTTCGCGTCTGGCGCGGTGAAGCCCTTGCGCATGCTGCCCTGAGCGATTTCGGCCTTGATGCCCGCCGAGTTGAGTTGCTCATTCAGTCGCTCGACGGTTCCGTGACCCTCTGCCACCAGGATGATTCGTTGGCCATTTTTTGCCTGATCTTCGAGCCACTCGATTGAGGTGGTTTCGAGGCCCTTGAAGTTAGGCACCTCGAACAGGCCGAGGTTGATCAAGGTGTCATCATCGGCACCAAACTGAGAAATCGTGAAGAGTTGGCGGCCGTCGAGTGCGTCCTATCGGAGCCTGCGCACCTTCGGTCGCGGCATCCCAAGCAGCATGCAAGAACTCATCGTTGGTTTCGACCAAGCTGTGAGCTCGCGCCGCAGACTTCTCTGGCGATAGCAACATCGCCAGCGCATCCTTGGGCAAATAGTCGGTGAACGGAATCATCGCATCAACCAAAACCGGGGCTAGCGACTCCATTCCATCGACCGGGATGCCTTCGGCAATCTTGGCGAGCATGGTCGAGATGTTCGGGAACTCGTGCAGCATCTCGCGCGCGCGACCAGCCACGTTCGGCGTGATGATGATTTCGCGAGCCGGGTAGATCTCGACCGATTTGATGTTCGCGATTGTGCCGTCAGCGTTGTGAATTGAACGCTGGTCGGCGACCGAAAATTCACGGATGTCTTCAAGTTCGTCACCGAAAAATTCGAGGCGAAGAGCATGCTCGGCGGTGGTCGGGAAGATGTCCAGGATTCCACCGCGAACAGCAAACTCGCCTCGCTTGGTGACCATGTCGACGCGGTGATAAGCCATCTCGATTAGCTTCAGCGAGAGTTCGAAGAGCAGGTAATCCTTGCCCTGTTCGAGGGTTAGCGGCGGGTGGTTGGCCAAGCCGGCGACCACCGGTTGAAGAACAGCACGGACCGATGCGAGCACGTAAACGGCGTGTGTCGGTGCAGCCTTCGATTTCGCGAGGTCATTGAGGCGGTGAAGAACCTTGAGTCGGCGACCCACCGTTTCGGGGCTAGGGCTGAGACGTTCGTGAGGAAGGGTCTCCCATGACGGAAACTCGAGGATTTCGGCGTTCGGGTCAAGCGAACGGAGTGTGGCGGCAACGTCCTCGGCTTCACGGCCGGTAGAGACCACCAAGAGTTGCACAGGAGAGAGATTTGACGAGGCGCGGAATCTTGAAACGGCATCGACAACGGCTGCCATTGCGCCCTGCGGAGCAATTAAATCGACTCGTCTAGCAGAGATTTTTGCTTGGAGGGCAGCGAAGGGGTATCCCTCTGAAATGAGTGCGCCAAGACGCGACAAGGCCTTGAGATTTTCTTCACTCACAAGGTAAGTCTAAGTTCGAAAGCGGGCGGGGTATTCCGCCGGAGCGGCAGGCTAAGCCGAAGTGTTGAACTTATTTTGGGCGGCTAGGACGCCATCCAAGATAATTGCCTCAACCGCATCGGCGGCGATTTCGAGGGTGACCGGAAGCCCCTTGCGTTCGGTTGACGAGAAATCCTTCAACACGAAGTCTGCGGTATCCATGCGACCTGGCGGGCGGCCGATTCCGATGCGAACTCGCGAGAATTCATTTGACCCAGAGGCAGCAATGATGTCGCGCAGGCCGTTGTGACCGCCGTGGCCGCCACCCGACTTGATTCGCACATCTTCAGCCGGGATGTCCAGCTCGTCGTGCAAGACGATGACGTGAGCGATGTCTAGATCGAAGAACTTCATCAGCGAAGTGACTGGGCCACCGCTGGTGTTCATGTATGAGCCAGGCTTGGCCAGAATAACCTTTGGGCCGCCTGCACCAAGACGCGCTTCGGCAACCGAGGCGTTTGATTTGTGACTCTTGAAGGTTGCGCCAAGCCGATCGGCCAAAACCGAAAGAGCCATCTGGCCAACATTGTGCCGGTTAGCAGAATAGTCGGGCCCGGGGTTACCGAGCCCGACTATTAGATAAGCCGAGTTTGACAGCTGATTACTCTGCTGCTGCTAGGTCTGCTGCGTGGCCAGCTGCGGTTGCAACAACCGAAGCGATTAGCTCGTCAGCAGGAAGCTCTAGCTTCGCGCCTGCAGGAACAACTAGGTCCTTTGCAAGAACGTGGAAGCCAGCGCCTTCCTTGTTGAAGATTGCCTCTACGAAGTCAGGGATGCTGGTTGCAGCAACCTCTAGCTTCACGGTCTTGTGCTCTAGGTCGATAACGGTGCCAGAAAGTGACTCGCCAACAACGTGCACAGGAACCTCAACGTGAACGCGCTCGCCGGCAACTAGGCCAACTAGGTCGATGTTCTCGATGATCTGGGTTACGGCATCCTTGCTTGCGCTCTTCACTAGGACTGACTCAACCTTGCCATCAAGGTTTAGGTCGATAACAGCGTTCTTGTGACGAAGGATACGTGCAACTTCCTTGGCGTCAACGGTGATGTGACGAGCTTCTGCACCGTGACCGTAGATTACGGCTGGGGTGCGGCCAGCAGCGCGGTCGCGACGTGATGCGCCCTTGCCGAACGCGGTGCGGATGGTTGCATCTAGCTTTGCAGCAGTGTTCATAAGAATATTTCCAATCGGATTTTTGTTTTGGTCTCAACTCAAGCTAAAACGCGAGGATACCTGCCGAATAACCGGCCAAATGCCCCGTCGATAACGGCTCCGTGTGGAGCCCTCGCCGTTGTCTACCTAGAGTCTAAGCGAAAAAGGCGCCTCGCCACAACCGCGACCACCAGGATGGACACTGAAACCACAACCGCGGGGCCGGGCACGCTCAGAGCAAGAAGCAAACACAGTGCCAAACCTAAGGCTGGGATGCCTTGCGGCAACAGCCGCTCATCGGCGGATTGACCAAGTGCACTCAGGTGGGCAACCGAATAGTAGAAGAGCACCGAAAAGGAAGAAAAGCCGATGACCGAGCTTAAGTCACCGACGAACAAGAGGGCACTTGCTCCAATCGCAATCAGAACCTCGGCCACCCATGGCGAACCGAATCGGTTTCGCAATTCAAAGAGCTTTGGCAGCTCTCGGTCGCTCGCCATCTCTGCGGCCGTTCTAGAAACACCGGCGAGCAGTGCCAGAATCGACCCCAACGATGCAACCGATGCAACCATCAAAACCAGCCAGTCGAGGTGAAACCCCAAAGCATTGAAGTACGCGACGAATGGAGCCTCGGAGCTGGCCAGTTTGGTGCCCAAAACTTTGGTTAGGACACCGGTAAGCAGCAAGTAGAGCACCAACACCCCGCCGAGCGAGAGCGCAATGGCCTTCGGAATGTTTCGCTTCGCATCCCGAACCTCGTTACCCAATGTTGCGACTCGTGCGTAACCCGCGAACGCGAAGAAGATCAAGGATGCGCCGGTCAATATGCCCCAAGTTGGCCCGGTTGGCAGCTGCAACACATCCGGGTAGTAGGTTGCATATCGCCGCGGCATGCCGGCAGCTGGGTCGGAACCGACCGCAATCGTGAGAATTAAAAAACCAGTGGTGATAATCGACAGCACAGCCGCGACACCTGCGGTGCGTTGAATTCCGAGCACGTTTATTAAGACCATCACCAGGATGGCGAGAACCGCAGCGAGATGTTTTTGCTGCGGCAAGGCATACTCCCCGAACACCAACGCAATCGCCGCAATCGAACCGATTTTGCCAAAGACAAACGCGAACCCCGCTAGGAACGACCAGGTGTCGTTGCGATAAACGCGAGCGTAGGCATAGGTTCCGCCTGGGCGGTCAACCTGCCGGGCCAACTGATAGACCGATGCTGCGTTGAGTGACGCCACTAGCGCGGCCAGACCGAGGGCGGCGTAAAGCCAGGCTCCGGCAAACAGGTATGCATCGCGGAAAACCACGAAGACGCCGGCTCCCAGCATCGAAGCAAGGCCGATAGCTAAGGTTCCAGCCAGGCCGATCTGCTTTTTACTCATCGCAAAAGCACATCAGCCCGAGGTGACCGATTAGCGAACTAAGCGTGACCTGGGAACAGCGAGTTGACCGAATCGTCGCCGAAGACAGCGCTGATTGCGGCCGCGATTAGCGGGGCAATTGAAAGCACAGTTAGGTTGTCGAACTGCTTGTCAGGGGTGATTGGCAGGGTGTTGGTGACGATTACTTCGTCAACCGCACCGCTTGAAAGGCGTTCGACGGCAGGTGCCGAGAAGACTGCGTGGGTGGCGGCAACGATTACGCGCGCGGCTCCGTTTGCCTTGAGTGCCTGGGCAGCCGCAACAATGGTTCCAGCAGTGTCAATCATGTCGTCAACCAATAGACAGGTGCGACCAGCGACGTCACCGACTAGCTCGTGAGCCTCAACCTGGTTTGGGCGGTCTGGGTCGCGACGCTTGTGAATGATGGCAAGTGGAGCACCCAGGCGGTCGGCCCAGATGTCTGCGACGCGAACGCGACCTGAGTCTGGAGAAACCACGGTGATGGCTTCGTGACCGAAACGCTCTTTGACGTGGTCAGCAAGCATGGGCAGTGCCCAAAGGTGGTCAACCGGGCCATCGAAGAAGCCCTGAATCTGCGGGGTGTGAAGGTCAACCGACATTAGACGGTTTGCACCAGAAGCCTTGAACAAGTCGGTCATCAGACGAGCTGAGATTGGCTCGCGACCCTTGTGCTTCTTGTCCTGGCGGGCATACGGGAAGAATGGGGCAACCACGGTGATTCGCTTTGCGCTGGCTCGCTTCAGAGCGTCGACCATGAGCAGCTGCTCCATGATCCAGTGGTTGATTGGAGCCGGGTGAGCTTGGATGACGAATGCGTCGACACCTCGAACTGACTCTTCGTAACGCACGAAGGTCTCGCCATTGGCGAAGTCGTAAGCAGTGGTTGGCAGAACCGTGGTGCCTAGAATTTCGGCAACCTCTAGGGCAAGCTCCTTGTGAGCGCGACCGCTGACCAGAACCAGACGTTTCGAGTTGTTCGTCGTAACTTCCAAGGGGTTCTCCAGTCTCAATTGAGGTTCTTTAGTTTTTTGCCTTGTGGGCGGCTTCTGCTGCTGCGGTTCCTGGTCGCTTGGCAATAACCCAATCGGCCAGATTTCGCTGTGGAGCAACGTTCATTGCAAGGTCGCCAGCTTCGACATCCTTGCGAACGACGGTTCCAGCAGCTGTGTAGGCTCCATCACCAATCGTAATAGGTGCGACGAAGACGTTGTGCGAGCCGGTGCGAACGTGCGAACCGATTGTGCTCGAGTGCTTGCTGACGCCGTCGTAGTTGGCAAAAATAGTGCCGGCACCGATATTTGAGGCTTCGCCGATGGTGGCATCGCCGACGTAGCTCAGGTGAGGAACCTTGCTTCCCGCACCAATCTTGGCGTTCTTGGTCTCAACGAAGGTGCCGATTTTGCCGTCTGCACCGAGGTCTGTGCCTGGGCGCAGATAAGAGAACGGGCCTACGGTGGCACCAGCGCCAATTTTCGAACCAGTGGCGTGCGATTTCACAATCTTGGCGCTCTCGCCGACTTCAACGTCAACCAAGACGACTTCTGGGCCGACTACGGCACCGGTTTCGATCTTGGTGAAGCCCTGAAGGTAGGTGCCAGGCAGAATCGTGACGTCCTGAGCCAAAGCCACGGTGACATCAATCCAGGTTGATGACGGGTCTTGGATGGTGACACCGGCAACCTGCCAAGCCTCACAAATTCGATAGTTCAGCTCTGCTGCGACTTCGCCCAACTGAACTCGGTCGTTGATGCCAGCAACCAGCCAGTTGTCTTCCACGGCGAGCGCCTGAACCTTGAAACCTTCGTGGATGAGTTCAGCAGCCGCGTCGGTCAGGTACTTTTCGCCCTGTGCGTTGTGCGAACCGATTTTGGTTAGCGCGTTGCGAAGGAGTGCGGCATCGAAAACATAAACTCCAGCGTTGACCTCGTTGATGTTCAACTGTTCGGCATCCGCGTCACGGTCTTCGATGATCTGAATGAACTTGCCGTCGTTTGAACGGATGATTCGACCGTAACCGGCCGGGTCTTCGACGATTG
>JBDLUE010000035.1:0-8216 GCA_039805505.1 Actinomycetota bacterium | reverse complement strand
GGTCGCTCACGGTTGGCATTCCCGCATCGCTGACAACTAGAACGTCATCCTCGCCGGCGATTTCTAGAATCTGCTCAATTCGGTCGTTTTCGTTGTGTTCGTGGAGGCTGAAAAGGCGGGCGTTTAGCTTTATGCCGAGGGCATTGGCAAGTTTTAGCAGGCTTCGCGTGTCTTCGGCTGCGATGAACTTTGAAGAAATCAAGTGTTCGACCAGGCGCGGCGATGCGTCGGAGAGGTTTCCGATGGGAGTCGCAGCAAGGATGAGCACGCTCTATTGTCTAGCATTAGGGCGTGATTGCTTTACTTAATCGAATCTTGGCAGACGAAAAAAGTCGCCGTCGATTGAGCGTTTCCGCTCCTTGGCTAATCATCTTGCTGGCTGCGTTTTTCAGGTTATGGAACCTCGGCTACCCAAACAAGCTGGTTTTTGACGAAACCTATTACGTCAAGGATGCCTGGACGCTGTGGAACACCGGCTCTGAAAAGGCTTGGCCTCAAGACGCCAACGCAGCCTTTGAATCGGGGCAGGTCAACGGATTTTTGACCGACCCAAGTTTTGTAGTTCACCCACCACTCGGGAAGTGGATCATCGGCTTTGGAATGTGGCTCTTCGGCCCCGATAACAGCTTCTCTTGGCGCATTAGCGTCGCTCTGCTGAGCATCGCGGCTGTCGGCCTGATCATGATGATTGCGAAGATACTTTTCCAGACCCAAGTATGGGCACTGGCTGCCGGGTTCCTTTTCGCCATCGATGGGCACGCGATTGTTCTCGGCCGCACCGGATTACTCGACAGCATGTTGATGTTCTTCGCTCTACTCGCCTTCTACTTCTTGGTTCGACACCTACAGAGTCGAAAACTTGAAACCCCGACTTGGTCGCAACCCTGGCTGCTCGCTGCCGGAGTCACTCTCGGAGCAGCCGCCGCGGTCAAGTGGTCTGGGCTCTACTTCTTGGCAGCCTTTGGTCTTTACGTTGCGGTAAGCGATGCACTCGAGCGCAGACAACGGGCTCTCTCAGCGCTTTCCGATGGCGATAAGCTGAAGGTTTCATCCTGGCTCCTCCCGAGCGGCATCCAGGCGCTGATCAGCTTCACGCTATTGGTGCCAACCGCTCTGTTGACATACGTGGCCAGTTGGACAGGTTGGCTCATCACCACCGACGGGTACGACCGAAACTCGCATGAAAACCCGTTCATGGCCCTCTGGCAATATCACCTTGACGCCTACGGTTTCCACATCAATCTCCACACGCCACATTCTTACGCCTCTAGCCCATTGACCTGGCTGTTCTCGATTCGGCCGACCAGTTTCTTCTATGAAGGTCTCGCCGAAGGAGAAGGCGGTTGCACTTCGGTGTCCGGCTGCTCGAGCGCGATAACCGCCTTGGGCAACCCGGCGATTTGGTTTCCAGCGGCCGCTGCTGTGCTCTTGCTGGCTTACCTATTCATCACGCGAAAGAGCAAAGTGGGCGGATTGATTCTGCTCGGCATTGTCGGCGGATACCTGCCATGGCTCGCCTTCCTGAACCGCACGGTTTTCCAGTTCTATGCAATCGCCTTTTTACCTTGGATGATTCTTGCCCTGGTCTATGTCATTCGCCTGTATCTTCGCAGCCGCAGTCAAGAACAGCTTCCGCGCGCGGTGCGAATCGTGGGTGGCTATTTCGGCCTGGCATTTGCGGTTAGCCTATTCTTCGTACCTATTTGGATCGGCACCTGGATCCCTTACTGGTACTGGCACCTTCACATGTGGCTTCCGAGTTGGATTTAATAAATGAGTAGTTACGGGACACTGTTCCGCGCCCCTGGCTTTCTGCGGGTAATCACATCACAGCTTTACGCTCGATTCCCATTCGGGATGATGACGTTGGCTTTTGTGCTTCACATCGAGCACGTTCACAACTCCTACGCTGTCGCCGGTTTGGCTCTCGGAGCTGACACAATCGGTGCAGCAATTTCGGGACCTGTTCTGGGTCGCCTGTTGAGCAAATTCGGAACAACGCGAGTGTTGGTGACCAGCGCAACCATTGGTGCCGTTGCGATGCTTGGAATCGCGTTGCTCGACACCACCCCGGTTGGAGTTATCGCACTTGCCCTAGTGGTTGGGCTAACCTCGCCACCGATTCAAACGGCTGCGCGAACGATATATCCATCGCTGGTCAAGAAGAAGGACTTGAACTCGGTTTATTCGCTTGATGCCACGTCGCAAGAACTCATTTGGGTCATCGGCCCGGTTCTGGCGACCGTTCTGGCCGCTCAGGTAAACACAGTTTTCCCGGTCATGTTGATGGCTGCGATTCAGGTGACCGGAGTCCTTTGGTTTTGCTCAAACAAAGAAGTTAGCCATGCGGTCATCCCGAGCCCTGAGCGCAAAATGGGCGGAATTCTTCGCAACAAGATGGTCTTGTCGACGGCGATTCTGGGCCTTCTGCTCATCGGCGGGTTCAGCGGAGTCGAGGTCGGAACCGTTGCAGTTGTGTCGCATGCCGAAGCTGGCCTCGTGATCGCGGCCCTCTCGCTAGGTTCGATTATCGGCGGTGTTTTCATTGGCGGGCGGGTGAAATCGCGCTGGTCACTCACCTGGCTGCTATGCCTGGTTTTAGTTGGTTACGGACTAATTTGGATTGCGCCAACCAACCCAATCTGGATCGCGATTTGCCTCTTCATCTCGGGTGTCGGCGTTGCGCCTTCACTTGGCATCCTTGGCACCGCCATCGCCGGAAACCTAAAACCCGGCGATGCTGCCGAGGCTAATGGTTGGGCTGGAACCGGACAACTCATGGGTTATTCGGCTGGCGCCGCGCTTGCCGGAATCGCAATTGACTCTGTCTCAGCAAGCTCAGCCTTCTTGGTTTCCATCGTGTTCGGAGTCGGCGCTATTCTGGTCGCCATCATGGCTGTGGACATCATGTCTCCGAAAGAAAAACAGGAAAAATGAACACTTACGCCGTGACCTACTACTACGTTGCCGACAGCGAAACCATGGCCGAGGTGCGCCCTATTCATCGCGCCTGGCTAACGCAACTGCTCGAGGATGGCGTTCTTCTCGCCAGCGGTCCAATGGTTGACAACCCGGGAGCGCTTTTAATCTTCAAAGCGGAATCAGTTGAAGCTCTCGCAGGTTTACTTGACCAAGACCCATTTGATCAAGCCGGCTGCATCGGTGAACGTGTGATCAACCAGTGGAACCCAGTATTCGGACCTTGGAGTAGCTAATGTCGTTTGACCCACAGAACGTGCCTCAGATCAAGCTGAACAACGGGCAGCTGATTCCTCAGCTCGGTCTCGGGGTCTACAAGCTAGAAGCCGCATCGGCCGCTGACTTGGTTGCAACGGCAATCGACAGCGGATACCGCCGCATCGACACCGCCGCCCTCTATTTGAACGAAGCCGAAGTCGGGCAGGGAGTTCGCCAGAGTTCAGTTGCACGTGAAGAGATCTATGTGACCACCAAGATTTGGCACGATCACCACGGATACGATTCGGCTCTCAAGGCGATCGACGAAAGCCTGTCTCGCCTCGACATTGATTATGTAGACATGGTGCTGATTCACTGGCCGGCACCTGCCCAAGATAAGTTCGTCGAAACTTGGGCTGCGTTCCAGCAGGCCGTTGAGAGCGGCAAGGTTCGCGGAATCGGAGTTTCAAACTTTCACTCAATGCACCTAGACAAACTTCTGGCAGCGGGTGGCGCCGTTCCGGCGCTCAACCAAATAGAACTGCACCCAGGCCTTCAGCAGGGCGCACTGCGCGCCTACGACCAGGCGCACGGTATTGCCACCGAGGCGTGGTCTCCTATCGCTCGCGGCCGATTCAACGAGGATGAAGCGATTGTGCGCATCGCACAGAAGCACGGAAAGACTCCGACTCAGGTGATCATCCGCTGGCACATTGAACTCGGAAACCTGGTCATTCCTAAGACCGCCACCCCAGCGCGTCTAGTGGAGAACATTTCGGTCTTCGACTTCAGCTTGGATGCGGAAGATATGGCGGCCATCGCAAACCTTGACTCAGGCCTAAGAACCGGCCCTAACCCAGAGGAATTCAACTAGACATGCGCGTTCTAATTTCTGGAGCCAGCGGGCTGGTAGGCACCGAGGTAATCCGACAGCTTGAAGCCGAGGGCCACGAAGCACTTCGACTTGTCCGTCGCAAGCCAACTTCACCCAAAGAGGTCGAGTGGAACCCGGCCGCTGGTTACATCCAAGAGGGAATAATGGAGACCATCGATGCGGTGGTAAACATGGCTGGCGCGACCACGGGAAAGATTCCTTGGACAGCTAAATACAAAGAAGAGATCGTGAGCTCGCGTCTCGATTCTACCCGCACCTTGGTCAAAGCCATGGCAGCTGCTAAGCGACGCCCGGCTGTTTTGGTGAGCGGCTCAGCCTCTGGTTTCTATGGCGACACAGGTGAAAAGATTCTTCACGAAACCGCACCGAAGGGCACCGGGTTCCTCAGCGATCTTGCGCACGAGTGGGAGCAGGAAGCTCTGAAGGCACCGACTGATGTTCGTGTTGTTTTGGCTCGCACCACGATGGTCATGTCACGCAAGCTCGGAGCACTCGGCCGACTCATTCCTCTCATCAAGCTTGGCATCGGTGGCCCGCTTGGGTCTGGAAAGCAGTGGTGGGCTTGGATTTCTCTGCCTGATGAGGCTGCGGCGATCATTCACCTAATCAAGACACCAGGCGCCAAAGGTGCGTACAACCTGACCGCGCCAGAACCGGCGACTTGCGGGCAAATAGTCAAGGCGCTGGCCAAGGATCTCAAGCGTCCGAGCCTCATCGCTGTTCCAACTTTTGCGCTCAAGGCGTTGATTGGGGAGGCTGCCGTAGAACTGCTGCTTTGCAGCCAGAACATGTCGGCAGATCGTCTTTTGGCGACCGGTTTCAAGTTTCAGCACCCAACCCTCCGAGAAGCATCGGCCTGGGTTACGAAAAAGTAGAGTCCAAAGAAAAAGCCCGCTACCTTTCGGTGGCGGGCTTTTTACCTTTTTGAGTTACTTGGCTGCAGGCTTCTTAGCAGCAGGCTTTGCGGCTGGCTTAGCAGCAGGCTTAGCAGCAGGCTTAGCAGCAGGCTTAGCAGCAGGCTTAGCAGCAGGCTTAGCAGCAGGCTTAGCAGCAGGCTTAGCAGCTGGCTTAGCAGCAGGCTTAGCAGCTGGCTTAGCAGCAGGCTTAGCTGCTGGCTTGGCAGCTGGCTTCTTTGCAGCAGGCTTTGGTGCAGCAGCCTTTGCGGTGGTCTTAGCAGCAGTCTTTGCTACCTTCTTGACAGCGGTGCCCGCGGTCTTGGTTGCAGACTGAGTTGCCTTTGAAGCGGTCTTTGCAGTCGCAGCAACCTTCTTCTCAACGGTCTTTGCAGCTGATGCAACCTTCTTCTCGGCAGCAGCAACGGTCTTTTCGACCTGCTTCTCTAGATCTGCGGTTACCTTTGCAGCTTCGTCAGCTACCTCTGCGGCAAGCTTGCCTGCATCCTTGGCGATGTTCTTTGCATTCTTTGCAAAGAGCTTCTTTGCGGTGTCGAAAATGCCCATTATGTTGATCCTTAAATTTGGGGGGATTGTTAAATCTGTTTCAGTCTAGCGACTGTGCCTATTTGAAGCGATATGTAAGTTACTTTTTACGAACGGTTAAGCGTCGTGGTGACGGGCCGATCAACCATTTGCTCGGCGGCGGCGCAAGATTTCGTCGAGCTCAGCCTGCTCAAGTTTGCGAGCGGCCACTTGAGTGCGCGCCTCATCCAAGGTCGCAACCTCGGCCAGCTTCACAACCTCGAGTGTTCCATTGAAGGTGGTCGGTTCAGGAAGCTCGTTGCGCTGCCAAGCGCGGTTGTCAACCAATTCAACTTGGCGGTCATCGACTGATTCGGCATAGTCGCGTGCAAGCGATGCGAAGTTATCTACCGACGGTCGTTTTGCTGCGGCTCGATTGCGCTTAGCTTTATGGGCGCGCGGCTGCTCGCGAATGATTCCCCGTTCGCGGTCCTGCGCACGCTTAAACCAGGATGGGACGAAGACCAAAAGCCATAGACCAGCGACTACCGCAAGGGCCAATCCGCTAAATCCATCGAAGTTCATACTTCAAAGATATGAGTTAGCTGCCCATCTCATCCGCATTTAATTCGGTGTGTTTAATTCCACTCCGCGATTCTGCAGACCACGGGTAGACATAAGCCGGAACCTGGCCCTTAATCCAGCGATTCAAGACTCCCCCGATGACCTCTTCATGAGTCAGAGCAAAGACATAATGATCGCGCCAGGCGCCATTGATGTGGATGAAGCGCTCTTTCAAACCTTCATAACGGAACCCAAGCTTTTCGACCACTCGCAAAGAAGCGAGGTTCTCGGGCCGGATGTCGATTTCGGCTCGATGCAGGCCAACTGCATTGAAAAGGTAGTCGACAGCTAGTGCAACTGACGTCGGAGTGACCCCCTTGCCGGCAACTTCTGGAACAACCCAATAACCAATTACGGCGCTGCTCACCGAACCATACAAGATGTTTGCAACATTCAACTGCCCGACAACTTCACCTTCGAATTCGATGACGCATGGCAGGCCACTTTGCTCGTCTAGTTGCCGAATCAAACCTTTGACCATGGCCTTTATGTCGAACGAATTCGGCCCCATCGGATTGGTGGCTTCCCAAGGCCTCAACCATTCCCGATTGCCCAGGATGAGTCGCTCGAGAACCTTCGCATCACGCTGGCGAAGTAATCTCAGGGTCACATCCCCATGAGTGAGAGCAAATGTCTTAGTCACGATGGCAAGATTAGTCCCATGGATGCCATCGAACTGCAGAAACGCGAATTGCGCGCCGAGTTGAAGTCGCAAAGAGCAAACCGGGACTATGACCCAGAGCTCGCTTCAGCGCTTTGTGTCCAGATGGCCGAGCTTTGTCTTAGCAACGGGGCCACGAAGATTGCCTGCTATTTGGCCTTTGGCACCGAGCCTGACACCGAACTCTTCATCGATTGGGCTCTCGAAAATGAGATCGAAGTGCTCCTGCCTGTTTCAAACCAGGATGGCTCCCTCAGCTGGGTGAGCTTTGAAGGTGAAACAGCACCAGGAATATTCGGCTTTCCAGAACCCGTTGGAAAAGCGGGAAGCCTCGAAGCGGCAGGCCTAATCTTCATCCCAGCCTTGGCTGTAGATTCCAGCGGCCAAAGACTTGGCAAAGGCAAGGGATACTACGACCGCGCTCTGGCGTCGCTCGATGACAAAGCGCCGGTCATTGCAGTCGTATTCGACGACGAGATTCTTGATGCTGTGCCTACTGAAGATCACGATCACCCAATCGATGCCGCGGTAACCCCTTCAGGCAAGACCTTCTTCACAGAGCGGTTAAACTAGTTACATGCCCCTCTACTCATATGTCTGTAAGCAGTGCGAGCACGCCTTCGACGTGCAGCAGTCATTTGCCGACGCCGCGTTTACCGTGTGCCCAGAATGTGGCGGAGAACTGCGTAAGGTTTTCGGTAAAGTTGGCGTCACCTTCAAAGGAAGCGGTTTCTACCGCAACGATTCTGGTTCAACCAGCAAGAAGAGCGACTAAAAACTACTAACCCCAGTGCGGAGGTTTGTCTCCGCGCAAGCGCGCATCGTTTGAATCGGCGCGATCTCCCCACGCCGCATCCGAGTCCTCAAAGGCACGTTCCGATGGGTCAAAAAGCGGGGTCGGGCGCTTGGAAATTTGCATGCCCAACTGTTCTGCGATTCTTTGGGCGATCGTCTGCGGATCAGAGAAAAGCTCAAAACTGTGGACACGGATGTACTGCCATCCGAGCGCTTTGAATAGCCCTGGCCGAATGCGGAATTTCTCGTTGCGGTTCTCTCCTCGAATTGCCCAGTCAGGTTCGATAACCGCAGCCTTCTTGGCATAACTAACCACGAGTGGCATCGAAGCAGATAGCGATTCATCGACGCGAGCGCCAAGCTTTTTCAGACGCAGACTCAAATCATTCAGCATTGGGTCAGGCAGAATGTCGGCCGACTCAATTGGAGCGTCGGCCGCCGAAAGCAAGTCACGCAACAATAGCGCGCCGTGGGATAGGCGATCAGACGGAATGTCCTCAGCCGCAAAACAAGAAATCACAGTGATCGACTTGCGAGCGCTAACCAATAGGTTTGCCATCGATCTGCGGCCTTCGGGGTCACTCAACTGCCCAAAGTTCGAGAGCACGGCACCGTGCGAAGTTCGCCCAAAACCGATGGAAAAAAT
>JBDLUE010000034.1:0-8325 GCA_039805505.1 Actinomycetota bacterium | reverse complement strand
ACGCGGGCAATCTCGAGGTCATTCTCGCGCTGGCCGTTGGAAAGGCCCGAGTCATACAGGTGGCCGGTCTCGGCATCGACCAAGTATGCCGCGAAGGCGCCTGCGTCTCGACGGAAGAGCGTGTTTGAAAGAGAAACGTCGCCCCAGAAGAAACCTGCAATGTGCAGGCGAACCAGGAGGACAGCAAGCGCGTCGACAAGGCGAGTGGCGGTCTCTGGGCGAAGCCCCTGCGACCACATTGCGCGATATGGGAGTGAGAACTTGAGGTGGCGAGTGACCAAGACCGAGAGCAGCTCTTCGCCATCATCGGTGGCGCGGCCGTTGATGATGGCAAACGGCTCGACGCACGGGACATCTAGTTTTAGGAGTTGCTTCAGCATTTCGTATTCACGCTTGGCAAGTTCAGGAAGGGTTTCCTTGATTGCAATGACGTGATTGTTCAAGTGTGCGAAGCGAACGGTATGGCGGCTAAGGCCCTTGGGCAGAGCCGCAATATTCTCGGTCGGCCAGTCTTCTAAAGGCAAATGCCACGGTAGATCCAGCAGTGCTGGCTCTACCGTGGCAGCCGTTATATCTAGAGAGCTCAACTGTTAGTTAAGGCGCTCGCCGGTTTCTACGTCGAACAAGTGGACGATTCCACCCTCGGCCTTTAGGAACACGGTCTCACCCTTGTGTGGGTGAACGCGGCCATCCACGCGAGCGGTGATTTCCTGCTCGGCGCCATCTAGGTGTGAGCGACCGTATAGGAAGCCGTCGGCTCCAAGCTCTTCAACAACGTCAACGTCAACTTCGATGCCTTCGTTAGCGCTTACGTGCAGACCCTCTGGGCGGATACCCACGGTGATGCTCTTGGCGTTGGTCTTGGCAAGGATGTTGGCTGCAACCGGAAGGACGGTGTTTCCGAACTGGACGCCACCGTCAACGATTGGAAGCTGTAGAAGGTTCATGGCTGGTGAGCCGATGAAGCCTGCAACAAACACGTTGGTTGGGTTTTCGTACAGTTCGCGAGGGGTTGCAACCTGCTGAAGAAGGCCATCCTTTAGAACTGCAACGCGGTCACCCATGGTCATAGCTTCAACCTGGTCGTGGGTTACATAAACGGTGGTTACACCGAGGCGACGCTGAAGTGAAGCGATCTGGGTGCGAGTCTGAACGCGAAGCTTCGCGTCAAGGTTTGAAAGAGGCTCGTCCATGAGGAACACCTGAGGCTTGCGAACGATCGCACGACCCATTGCTACACGCTGACGCTGACCACCTGAAAGGGCCTTTGGCTTTCGAGCTAGGTATGGCTCTAGGTCAAGAAGCTTGGCTGCCTCGAGAACGCGCGCTGCACGCTCTTCCTTAGCAACACCGGCAATCTTCAGAGCGAAGCCCATGTTCTCAGCAACGGTCATGTGTGGGTAAAGCGCGTAGTTCTGGAAAACCATGGCGATGTCACGGTCCTTTGGCGGAACGTGGGTCACATCGCGGTCACCGATCAGGATGCGACCTGCGTTGACCTCTTCTAGACCTGCAAGCATGCGCAGGGTGGTCGACTTTCCACAGCCTGAAGGACCAACTAGAACTAGGAATTCGCCATCGGCGATCTCTAGGTTGATCTTGTCTACAGCTGGGCGCACTCCGCCTGGGTACAGGCGTGTGGCGTTATCGAATGTTACTGATGCCATTTTCTCTTTTTCCTTCACCGGCAGGTACGTGCCGGACGATCCATAGTGATAGAAACCCCGCAAGTTAGCTGGGTACTTCCATTATGCCAGCCATACCTGCCTCGCCTAGGATAGAAAAGCTGTCCGAAACAAAATCGAGACATTACGAGCGAGGGATTCATGACTTCAAACGACAACAGACCTACCCGCAACCAGCAGCGCGAAGAAGCACGCGCCAAAGCCAAGGCTCTTCGTGAGCAGCAGAAGAAGGGCGAACGCCGCAAGCGCATCGGCCTTCAGGTTGGTATCGCAGCAGTCATCCTTGCTGCAGTTGGCATCGTGGTTGGTGCGATCACCTCAGGCTCTAACTCGCCGGCTTCCGCCAACACCCCAACCAATCTGATCTTCGATGGCGGCATCAAGCTCGGAACTGGCCTCCAGGCATTTACGAATGAATTCACTCCGACCCCTGCTCCGGCGGCATCGGCAAGCACCTCGACCCCACCAAACATCGTGGTTTACATCGACTACCAGTGCCCAATTTGTCAGGCATTTGAGGTCCCTAACTCTTCACAGTTGAAGAACTGGGTGAACACCGGTGCAGCAACTCTTGAGATCCACCCGCTTTCATTCTTGGATGGTCGCGGAACTCCGAACGAGTATTCAAGCCGTGCCGGTAACGCTGCGATTTGTGTCGCCGAGTATGCCCCAAACAGCTTCTTCGACTACAACGCGATTCTCTTTGAGAACCAGCCTGCAGAGGGCACGGCAGGGCCGAGCAACGACGTCTTGGTTGAATACCTAGACAAGGTGCAGATCCCGGCAACCGAAAAGCTAACCAGCTGCATCAAGAACAAGGATTTCGGCCCTTGGCTTCTTGACCACACCAGCAAGGTGCTTAGCACCCCAATCGCGGGCACTTCAGAGACCGTGGATGGCACTCCGTACATCTTGGTCAATGGTCAGCGTTACACCTGGAAGACCGGCGAAGAACTCATGAGCCCAGCTCGCTTCGCTCAGTTCGTCCAGGCGGCAAGCGCCCAGCAGTAAATTTAGGCAAAAGAAAAACCCCGGACTTTGCGTCCGGGGTTTTTCTAATAATTTGAGCCGACTAGCAAAGACCGCGAGGCGGTCTTTGTGCGTCCCCTAGGCCTTTGAAAATAATTTGAGCCGACTAGGGGACTTGAACCCCTAACCCCCGTATTACAAGTACGGTGCGCTGCCAATTGCGCCAAGTCGGCTTGTTGCCGAAGCAACCCTGCAAGTCTACTAAAAAGTGAGCGGGCTATTCTGCCGAGAAGGTGATGCTCACCGAGTTGATGCAGTAGCGATCGCCGGTTGGCGTCTGAGGTGCGTCCTCGAAAACGTGACCCAGGTGGCAACCGCAGGCAGAGCAGCGAACCTCGGTGCGAAGCATCCCGTGGCTTCGGTCTTCAATCAGCTCGACTGCGTCACCGGCCTTCGGTTCATAGAAGCTCGGCCAACCGCAGTGCGAGTCAAACTTGGAGTGGCTCTTGAAGAGTTCAGCGCCGCAACCTTTGCAAGAGAAGGTGCCCACGCGGCCTTCTTCTAGGAGCTCACCGGTGTAAGCGCGTTCGGTTCCGGCTTCACGAAGCACGTGATACTCGAACTCGCTTAGCTCTTCACGCCATTGCTCTTCGCTTTTTTTAACCGGATACTCCATCGAATCACCTTTCGTCTGCCTAATATTAACCGCACCCAAATTGCGGTGCTTGAAGGTTAAGCAGGATTCATGTCGCAAAAGTTCCCACTCGACGAATTTGACTCGGTGGCTTCGCACGGTGGTCGCCATCGCGTTCGTCGCACGCCAAAAATTCGCGCGCTCGAGTTTTTGCGCATCGTGGTGGTGGCCCTATTAGTTGCCGTCGTCGGATACTTCGCCCTGAAATTTGTCGACAGTGCCAATCTCTTTTCCACGAGCGAACCCGTGCCGACCATTTCTGCCACCGACATTGCAAAGGGCCTAGAAATCACAGTCCTTGATGCCACGACAACCACCGGAACTGCTGATCGTGTGGCGGCAACGCTGGTCGACGGCGGCTTCAATGTAGTGTCTGCCGGCCTCCTTGGTGGCGACAGCTCATCAAACACCGAGGTCAGTCAGACCATCGTTTTTTACTTCAACATGGATGACAAGGCCGCGGCCGCCGTAATCGCAAAAGCATTGGGCGCCTATCCAGTGAAGCAATCAACTGCTTATGCCGGTGATGTCACGGTGGTTCTCGGCGCCGATTTCAAGTAAATCCATAACCAACGCAGTTATAACTTCTCTATAACCAAGCAATCTTTCTGGCGAAAACGCTTGCCAAGCACTACCCCCTAGGGGCTAGTGTTAGTAATGGTCGTAGCAGTATCCGCAGCACAAGCTCTTTTTCTATGCGACTCAACCTGGCATTTAGCCACGGTTGTCATATAGCAACAGGAGTAAAAGTAATGGCACAAGGTACCGTCAAGTGGTTCAACGCTGAAAAGGGTTTCGGCTTCATCACTCAGGATGGCGGAGCAGATGTATTCGTACACTTCTCAGCAATCCAGTCAGAGGGTTACAAGGAGCTTAAGGAAAACCAGCGCGTAGAGTTCGAAGTTAAGAACGGCGACAAGGGTCCTCAGGCAGACAACGTACACGTAATCTAAGCGACCGCCTAGATTTCAAAATCACCCTCCCTTCGGGGAGGGTGATTTTCTTTAACCGGGCCATATGGCCAACACTGAAAGTTCGCTAACAGGGAACCAAATGGATTTGGCAGTCGGGGGTGGAGAGTGCCAAAATAGAGTTAGCACTCAAACCCAAAGAGTGCTAATCACTTACAGGAGATTGAAACCAAAATGGCAAAAATCATTCACTTCAATGAAGAGGCACGTCGCGGCATGGAGCGCGGTCTCAACATCCTTGCTGACACCGTCAAGGTAACCCTTGGCCCGCGTGGTCGCAACGTAGTTCTAGAGAAGAAGTGGGGCGCCCCGACCATCACCAACGATGGTGTTTCGATTGCCAAGGAAATCGAACTGGACGACCCATTCGAGCGCATCGGCGCAGAGCTAGTCAAGGAAGTCGCTAAGAAGACTGACGATGTAGCCGGCGACGGAACCACCACCGCGACCGTTCTTGCTCAGGCATTGGTTCGCGAAGGTCTTCGCAACGTTGCTGCAGGTGCAGACCCGATCAGCCTCAAGAAGGGCATCGAGAAGGCAGTTGCTGCGGTTATCGCAGAGCTAGTTGCAAATGCAAAGCCAGTCGAGACCCAGGCGCAGATTGCTGCAACCGCATCGATTTCAGCAGGCGACACTCAGATCGGTGAGCTAATCGCCGAGGCAATCGAGAAGGTCGGCAAGGAGGGTGTGGTCACCGTTGAGGAGTCAAACACCTTTGGAATCAACCTAGAGCTAACCGAGGGTATGCGCTTCGACAAGGGCTACATCTCGGCATACATGGTCACCGACCCAGAGCGTCAGGAAGCCATCCTTGAGGATGCCTACGTTCTAATCGTCAACGGCAAGATCTCAAACATCAAGGATGTTCTGCCAATCGTTGACAAGGTCATCCAGGCCAACAAGCCGCTTTTGATCATTGCTGAAGACGTAGACGGCGAAGCACTAGCCACCCTGATCGTCAACAAGATCCGCGGCATCTTCAAGTCTGTTGCTGTAAAGGCTCCGGGCTTTGGCGACCGTCGCAAGGCAATGCTTCAGGACATCGCAATCCTTACCGGCGGTCAGGTCATCTCAGAAGAGGTTGGTCTAAAGCTAGAGAACACCACCCTTGATCTTCTTGGCCGTGTTCGCAAGGTAGTTATCACCAAGGATGAGACCACCATCGTTGAAGGTGCTGGCAACGCAGAGCAGATTGCTGGTCGCGTTGAGCAGATCCGTCGCGAGATGGAGAACACCGACAGTGACTACGACCGCGAGAAGCTTCAGGAGCGCCTAGCCAAGCTTGCCGGTGGTGTAGCAGTCATCAAGGCTGGTGCAGCAACCGAGGTTGAGCTCAAGGAGCGCAAGCACCGCATTGAGGACGCCGTACGTAACGCGAAGGCTGCCGTTGAAGAGGGCATCGTCGCCGGTGGTGGCGTTGCGCTTATCCAGGCTGGCACCACCGCTTTCGGCAAGCTCGAGCTAACCGGTGACGAGGCAACCGGTGCGAACATCGTTCGCGTCGCAATCTCGGCTCCGCTAAAGCAGATCGCAATCAACGCAGGCCTAGAGCCAGGCGTAGTTGCTGACAAGGTTGCTCACCTACCTGTTGGTCACGGTCTAAACGCCGCAACCGGCGAGTATGTAGACATGCTTGGCGCAGGCATCAACGACCCAGTGAAGGTAACCCGCTCGGCTCTGCAGAACGCAGCTTCGATCGCAGGTCTATTCCTAACCACCGAGGCAGTTGTCGCCGAGAAGCCAGAGCCAGCTGCACCAGCAGCTGCACCTCAGGGCGGCATGGACTTCTAAAGTCAAAAAGATTACACAAAGAGGCGGTCACTTCGGTGGCCGCCTCTTTGCTTTGCCCCAGCGATCGACCGACGAACCAGGCTCACAAAAAGAGGCGCTGGTTGGCTAGTTCTATTTCGGAATAGTGGTTGGCAGCAATCGCTAATGCGGTGCCTAACGAACCGAGTTGATTGGCAACAATCGATTCGGTGGCACGCCACTGTGTGGCTAACTCTTGGAAGCTATTCGAGGCAATACCCGTCCAGCTGGATTGAAGACCGAGGAGTTGCCCATGCAGTAGGTCAACCTCTTGGTTGATTCTGCCGATGGTTGCTTGGATGCTGGCGTTCGCTGCCCACACCTGATCGCTGTCTACGCTGAATTGAGTCATGCCTCCATTGTCGGGTCGAGGCTCTGGTCAGCAGTGAAGTGCGCGAGAATTTGTGGAGAACTAGGCCACGGGGAGCGTGACGCGGAAAGTAGCGCCGCCACCAACCGTCTCATCGGCAACAATCTTGCCTTCGTGACGATCAATAATCGTGCTCACGATTGAAAGCCCAAGTCCCGAGCCGCCGGTTTCGCGGTTGCGCGAGTTATCGGCACGATAAAAGCGCTCAAACACCTTGGCGCGAAGCTGCTCTGGAATTCCTTCACCGTGGTCGCGAACTTCAAAAATGACTTCGTCGTTGTTTCGAGTGCCAAAGGCGATTTCGATTGATTGGTCCTCCGGTGAGAATCGTCCTGCGTTGTTCAACAGATTGGTGAAAACTTGGCGAATCGCATTGGCATCACACTCGGCGAAGATCTTTGTGTCTCTAGCGAGCGGCTTGCCTTCTAGGTCAGTTAGCACGACGTTTCGGTGCTTGTCGGTTACCGAATAGTCCTTGGCGACATCGCCAGCAAGCGCAACTAGATCGGCCTTGGCGGTCTTTAACTTGGCACCTTCATCCAAGCGCGCGAGAGTAAGCAGGCTTTCGACCAAGCCGGTCATGCGAATTGCTTCGCTTTCGATCCTGGTCATGGCCTCGGCAACATCCGACTTCTTCTTGAGAGCGCCCATGCGATAGAGCTCGGCGTATCCGCGCACTGATACCAGGGGAGTGCGCAGCTCGTGGCTTGCATCTGCGACGAATCTGCGCATCTGCTCCAGAGTCTTGTTACGCGATGCCATGGCCGTGTCTACGCTGCCAAGCATCGTGTTCAACGAACGGTTCAGGCGAGCGATTTCGGTCTTGCCTGGTCGTTCAATCAGTCGCTGAGAGATGTCGCCCTCGGCAACAGCGCGAGCAGTGCGTTCAACCTCGCGAAGTGGGCGCAGTGCAGAAGCAATAGTGAGCCAGGTGCTCATACCGCTGATCAGCAGCAGGAAGAAGCCGAAGCCTGCACCAATCAATCCGTATTGCTTGAGAATGTCTCGGTTGCCCGAGGTCGGCAGGGCGACCACCACCGAACCCGGCATGTCTTGAAGTGGTAACGCCACGATTCGCCAGTCGGCCAAGTTTGGGTCGGCCAGGTTTGAATCTCCAGACTCATCTGCGTCAAACGGTTGACCCTGAGTGTTGATCACAGCGTCATAGGTGAAAGACGAGAGGTTAGGAACGTTTTTGCTGTCTTCGGTGGATGAAACCAAACCGATAAGAAGGTTGCCCGAAACATCCAGGTAGGCAACATAAAAGTCACTGGGAAGGCGAGGGAGGATGAGTTGGCGATTCGCCAGTCGCACCTCGACCAAGGCAGGGTCTTCGTTGCTAAGAGTGCTGGCAGTAGAGGTCAGGATGGTGTCAACGTTCTGCTGCAAATAGGTGCGCAGAAGCGAAACGGTGCCGAGGCTCGACACTACGAGAAGCACGCCAATCAGGGCAACCGACAGAGACGTCAACTTTGCCCTAAGTGAGATGCTCTCCCAGATGCTCGAGAGTCGGCTCGACATTAGTTTGCGCTCTTGGTCGACTTATACATGTAGCCAACGCCGCGCTTGGTTTGGATCAATGGTTCAGAGGTGATTGGGTCTAGTTTCTTGCGCAGGTATGACACGTAAGACTCAACAATGCCCATCTCGCCGTTGAAGTCGTATTCCCAAACGTGATCGAGAATCTGAGCTTTGGTGAGCACACGGTTTGGGTTCGAAATCAAGAAACGCAAGAGCTTGTATTCGGTTGGGCTTAGGTCAACTGCCTGCCCGTTCGCGAAAACCTCGTGAGCATCCTGGTTGATTCTGATCTCGCCAACCTCGAGG
>JBDLUE010000033.1:0-8366 GCA_039805505.1 Actinomycetota bacterium | reverse complement strand
GTGGCACAATGACGTCATGAGCTATGCAGATATTGTCAAAGAAGCCAATAAGTACTCGAGCGTTCTAACCGACATTCGACGAGATCTCCACCAGATTCCCGAGTTCGGTTTGCAGTTGCCGAAGACCCTTGAACGCGTTCTTGCGTCGGTCCACGGCCTAGGTGAAATCACACTGAGCAAGACCATTACTTCCGCGGTACTTCACATCAAAGGCGCCCATCCTGGACCAACCGTTTTGCTTCGCGCAGACATGGATGCGCTGGCGGTGATTGAGGACACTGGGCTCGACTTTGCTTCCACCAACGGATACATGCACGCCTGTGGTCACGACCTGCACATGGCCATGGGCATCGGTGCAGCGCACTTGATTGCAACACACAAGGATGAACTAAAGGGCGATGTCATCATCTGGTTCCAGCCTGGCGAAGAGGGCCACGGCGGCGCTGATGTGATGCTCGAAGAAGACATGCACCTGGTTAGCGGCCAGATGCCCATCGCAGCCTATGGAATTCACGTTTTCAGTTCGTATCCAAAGGGTTTGTTCGGTTCAAAGGTTGGCCCACTGATGGCCGCTGCTGGAGGCATGACCGTCACGTTCAAGGGCGCCGGGGGGCACGGCTCGATGCCTTGGCTTTCGAAGGATCCGATCTCTCCGATGGCAGAGGCGATTAGTGCGCTGCAAACCATGGTTAACAAGCGTTTCAGCGCATTTGACCCGGTTGTGATCAACGTTGGCTGGGTAAAAGCCGGCGACGACCACACCGAAAACGTGATTCCAGAAGTGGCGTCCTTCGGTGCAACGATTCGCACGTTCTCAGTTGCCAACACCGACAAGGTCAAGCAGTATTCAACCGAGCTTCTGAAGGGAATCGCTGCGGCACACGGTCTCGAAGTCGAAATTAACTTCATGCCGTCAACCAAGGTTTTGATGAACGACGCCAAGGCCATCGAGCGAGTCGAGCAAGTCATCCAGGATGCCTTCGGCCCTGGCCGTTACTGGACTATGCCTGACCCGATTGCCGGCGGTGAAGACTTCGCTTCCATCGTCGATCTGATTCCTGGAGCCTTCGTTTTCATGGGCGCTTGCCCGGATGGAATCGACCCGAGCACAGCCTCAACTAACCACTCGAACAAGGCGATGTTCGACGACTCGGTGATTGCCGATGGGGCCGCGTTGCTTGCTTCGCTCGCCTTCGACGCATTGAACGAGTCTGCCAAGAACTGACGCTTTGTTACGCTGCGTTGCAGTCACGCTCGCTTGAAACCCCTCACCTCTATACCTTTGGTAGAAATCCGATCAAACATTTAGGGGTAACCAATGAGCACCGATTCAAGCAACTGGGGTTTTGACACAGCGCAGATTCACGCTGGAGCGTCGCCGGACCCAACCACCAACGCAGTGGTTACCCCGATTTACCAGACCACCGCCTATGTGTTCAACTCGAGCGAGCACGCGGCGAAGCTATTCGGGCTTGCCGAGTTTGGCAACATCTACACCCGCATCATGAACCCAACCCAGGATGTTGCTGAGAAGCGCATCGCTGCACTCGAGGGCGGAACCGCTGCGTTGCTATTGGCTTCGGGTCAGGCAGCAGAGACTTTTGCAATCCTGAACATCGCTCAGGCCGGCGACCACATCGTTGCGTCGTCTACCCTTTATGGCGGCACCTACAACCTCTTCAAGTACACGCTGCCAAAACTTGGCATCACAACCACTTTTGTTGAAAACCAGGATGACCTCGAGGCTTGGGCAGCGGCTGTTCAGCCAAACACCAAGGCATTCTTCGCTGAGACCATCGGAAACCCTAAGGTTTCTATCCTCGATATCGAAGGCGTTTCAGGCGTGGCACACGCAAACGGCGTTCCACTGATTGTCGACAACACCGTCGCAACCCCATACTTGGTTCGACCTCTCGAGCACGGCGCCGACATTGTCGTTCACTCGGCAACTAAGTTCCTCGGCGGTCACGGCACTGTGGTTGCAGGCGCAATCGTCGATGGCGGAAAGTTCGAGTGGAGCAAGTCTGACAAGTTCCCAGGCCTAACCGAACCAGACCCTTCGTACCACGGTGTCAACTACACCGCTGCTCTCGGAGACGGCATTGCCTACATCATCAAGGCTCGCGTTCAGCTGCTTCGAGACCTAGGTTCGGCGATCTCGCCAAACAGCGCTTGGCAGTTGCTGCAGGGCATCGAAACTCTGAGCCTTCGAGTCGACCGTCACGTGTCAAACGCCCAGGCGATTGCAGAGTGGTTGTCAAAGCACCCTCAGGTTCTATCCGTGAACTATGCAGGTCTTCCAACCTCGCCTTGGTTTGATGCCGGCAAGAAGTATGCCCCTAAGGGAACCGGTGCGATTGTGTCATTCGAAATCGCCGGTGGCGTTTCAGCGGGGTCAAAGTTTGTCGAAAGCTTGAACCTTTTCAGCCACGTGGCAAATATCGGCGACGTGCGATCACTGGTGATTCACCCAGCCTCGACCACGCACTCACAGTTGACTCCAGAGCAGCAGGTTTCGACCGGTGTTACTCCGGGCTTGGTTCGCCTTTCTGTCGGCCTTGAATCAATTGCTGACCTATTGGCTGACCTTGAGACGGGCTTTGCAGCGGTCGAGTAGACGGTTCGTTAATCTCGATTTGCGCCGATAGGCTTAAGTCGATGGAATTCCAAACACCCGAAGATACGGTTCCCTCGTCATTTGTGACCGAGGAACTGAGTCGTCAGCTAATTGGAAGACCTCCTGCCACTGGAGCTTGGCGCGATGGTGACCCTGCCGGAGATCGCCAGTTCGCACCGATTAGCAACCTGAAACTCGAGAGTGGTCGCACACTAGCAAGCGCGCGGATTGCCTTCGAATCCTGGGGTGAGCTAAATCACGAGCACACCAATGCGGTGTTGGTATTGCACGCCCTTACCGGCGACTCGCACGCGACCGGCCCAGCTAGCAAAGCCCACCCAACTGAAGGTTGGTGGAGCGACATCATTGGCCCAGGCCTACCTATCGACACCGATAAGTACTTCGTGGTTGCCCCAAACATGCTCGGCAGCTGCCAAGGGTCAACTGGGCCGAGCTCACTTGACACCAACGGTCGAGAGTTCGGTGCACTCTTTCCATACTTGACCATTCGCGACCAGGTGAGCGCTCAGCACGAGCTCTCCAAGGTTCTCGGCATCAAGACCTGGTTTGCGGTCATCGGCGGCTCGATGGGTGCGATGCAGTCGCTCGAATGGGCGATCATGTATCCAGACGCAATGAAGAAAGTCGCGGTTATTGCTGCCCCAGCGATCACCAGCGCTGACCAGATTGCAACCAACTCGATTCAGGTCGAGGCAATCATGACCGACCCAGCGTATGCCGACGGCAACTACTATGACGCTAAGCCGGGGTTCGGCCCCCACCGAGGTCTGGCTCTCGCTCGCCGCATGGCGCTTTTGAACTACCGCTCGCATGGCGAACTCAATGATCGTTTTGAGCGGGCCTGGCAGTCACAGGTCAGCCCACTAGGCAGGGGTGGCCGCTTTGCGGTTGAGAGCTACTTAGACTTCCACGGAAACAAGTTCACCCGCCGATTCGACGCAAACAGTTACATCACGCTCGTAGAGGCGATGAACTCTCACGATGTTGGTCGCGGCCGCGGTTCGGTTGAGGAAGCCCTCGCGACCGTCAAGGCAACATCACTTGTCGCAGGCATCGACAGCGACCGCTGTTTCCCGATTGGCGACCAGCAGAGAATTGCAAATCACATCGGCGGAACCATGATTGGTGGCGGATTGCAGACGATCACCTCGTCATACGGCCACGATGGCTTCCTCATTGAGCGCGACCTAGTTGGCCCGCTCTTGATTCAGCTGCTCGAAAGCTAAGTCGCCAGCTTCGACAAACGCAGGTTTGCCCAAACCAATAGGGCGACTAGAAGCGTGTTCCGCAATGTGAGAATGGCGATTCCCAGCCATCCCAGAACCATCAAATCCATGTAAAAAATTGGGTAGAGCAGGTTCGTCAGCAACGCAATCGACAAACCCAGTGCAACCGGAAGCCGCCAATTCGGCAGTTCAAACAAGATTCCCGCCATCAAGGGCACTGCGAGCCAGAGCTCAAATTGAGGAGAGCCGACCTTGTTAAAAACGATGAGGTCGAGAGTTGCGGTCAAGAATGTGGCAACAAAAAGATGCTTTGTGTCTGCCCCTGCGCGATAGGCGCGAATCCCGAGGAATACGGTGATGGCAAGGGCGAAAATCATAACTGGCCCCAAGAGCCAGGCCACCTCGGCGGTGAAAGCGCCGGACACCTGATTGGTCACCAAGAGATTGTCGAAATAGATGCCCGCACCTGGCGCACCAAACTTGGCTGCCCAGACCCAGAATGTCGCGAGGACCGATTCGACCTGCAGGCCACGATCGCCCTGCATCGAGACAAATGACAGAAGTTTTTCGTTGCCACCGAGCAACACCCCGAGAACTAGAAGCGCGGCCGAAGTGGCGATAGCCGCGACGACATAGTTGGCCTTCGACTTCGCGGCTGCGAACAGGGCGATAGCGGCAGCGGCTGGCCAAATCTTTATCCAGGCGCCGATTGTGAAAAGTGACATCGCCAATCTGGCGCGATTTTGGTGAAGTTGAACCACACCAAGCAAGGCGAAAAATGCTGCGATTGCATCGATTCGACCAATCGCGACCGGGCCCAAAAGCGCCAAATAAAACAAATACAGTCCGGCCGCCCTAAACGCAGGTTTCCCGGCCCGACCCCAATCGACAAGGGCGCTGAGTGCAACTAGGTGTAGAACTCCGACGAGCACAATCCACCCGGTTTGAATTCCAAAGCCGGCGCCCAACCACTTCGCAACCGCCATCGGAGCAAATGCCAAGAAGGGATAGACCCACGGTTCGCTAACACCAAAGAGACCTTGCCCACCGTTGACCTGGTCAACCCAGTAGCCATACAAGTTGACATCGTTGAATGGCGCCGTTTGAGGGTTGAGCTGAGCTTCGAGCACTAACCAATAGTGAACCAGCACCGTGGACACCCACAGCGCAGCGAGCCTAAGCAAGAATCTCACCCACCACAGATCTAAGCGCTTCTGCGATGTCCAGGGCAGCCACTGGCCCCACCTTTGCAGCTTCGGCACCGGCTCGTGCATGCAGCAAGCAGCCCGCCATCGCCAGCTGAGCCAAGGTGGCTTCTCCGGATTCCAGCTTCGCGAAGTTGCTCGCCATCAAAGCTCCAAGAATGCCTGCCAGCACATCGCCACTTCCTGCAGTTGCGAGTGCGGGATTCGCCGGCGGAGTTTGCCAACTGTTGCCAGCAGGGTCGGCGATGGTGGTCACGCTGCCCTTGAGTAGGAGCACCTGCCCGGTCTTGAGAGCCGCTAATTTCGCGGCCTCGATTGGTGAATTTTCAACGGCATCTCTTGACCAGTTTTCGCCGAGTCGAGCCAGCAAACGCGACAACTCCCCCGCGTGCGGCGTCAAAATCGCACTCGCTCTAAGAGTTTTAAAATCAACAAATTCGAGGGCGCCAGCATCAATCACGGCGTATGCGGCGTCGACCAAATGCGATTGCACGGCGACGGCTTGATCATCGGTCAAATCGGCAGGAACTCCTGAGCCAACCACCCAGGCCTGCGCGCGACCATCCTGGATAACAACCTCTGGGCGAACTTCGAGCAGCATTCGTGCGACCGATTCGGGGCCGATCCATCGGACCATGCCGACACCGGTGCGCGTTGCCGCTGTGACACCAAGGATGGCGGCACCCGGAAAACTTGTTGAACCTGTCACGAAACCCACCACACCACGCGAGTATTTGTCATCCTCGGCGATGGGGTTTCGCAACAACGTTGAAAGCAAGTCCATGCCCCAAGGCTACCGAATAGAGTTCTAACCATGAGCAAGCTATTTGACGCAATCACCATCCGAGATCTAACTGTTCGTAATCGTGTCTGGGTGGCCCCAATGTGCCAATACTCGGCCGAGGAACGCGATGGTGTGCCAACCGAATGGCATTTGGTTCACTATGGGGCTCGTGCTGCTGGCGGCGCTGGCCTAGTCGTTGTTGAAGCGACAGCAGTTGCCCCTGAAGGCCGCATCTCACCGTGGGACACCGGAATCTGGGATGACGAGCAGGCCGACGGCTGGGCCTACATCGTTGATTTCATGCATGGGCAGGGTGCGGCGGTTGGAATTCAGCTTGCCCACGCTGGCCGAAAAGCATCGATTTATCGCGAATGGTCAGGCCGCGGTTCAGTGCCCCTTTCCGACGGTGGCTGGCAATCCGTTTCGGCAACCGACGAGGCATTCACCGGCTACGACGCGCCTCGCAAGCTAGAAACCGCTGAGGTTTCAGACATCGTCAACGAGTTCATCGCCGCCGCCCGCCGTTCTCAGGATGCCGGTTTCGACGCAATCGAAATTCACGCAGCACACGGCTATCTAGTGCACCAGTTTCTTTCGCCACTCACCAACAAGCGCGACGACATTTATGGTGGCGGACTCGAGAACCGAGCCCGTTTCCTACTCGAGATTGTCGCGGGCATACGAGCCGAAGTCGGCGAGGGAATGCCGATTATGGTTCGATTCTCGGCCACCGATTACGTCGAAGGCGGCTGGGATGAAACTCAGACCGCCACGGTTGCCGCCTGGTGCGCCGACGCCGGCGCTGATCTTTTTGACATCTCGACCGGCGGTTTGGTCACTGGCGTGACAATTCCATCAGGACCTGGCTATCAGGTGCCTATCGCACAGTTTGTTGCCGATCGGGTTGATTCGCCGGTGGCCGTGGTCGGACAGATCACTACCGGCGCGCAGGCCGAAGAAATTCTGCAGCGCGGAACAGTAGAAGTGATCATGATTGGCCGTGCCGAACTTCGCGACCCAATGTGGCCGCTTCGCGCCGCGCACGAACTTGGCGTTGAGGTCGACTACTGGCCTAACCAATACTCGCGAGGCAAGTTCTAGCGTCGGGTTGCGTCCTGAACTTCTCCGACGAGTTCTTCAAGGATGTCTTCAAGGAACAACACTCCGCGAAGTTTGCCGCCGCGATCAAGCACCTTCGCCATGTGCGAGTTGACTCGGCGCATGCTTGCCAAAGCGTCCTCGAGCTCCATGTTTGCCGACAGCGAGATCATGTTTCGCACTCGCTTGGACGGGAATGGGTCGTCAACTTCATCGAGGTCTAGGTCGATGACGTCCTTGAGGTGAAGGTAACCGACGATTTCACCATCGTTGCCGGTTAGCGGGTATCGCGAGAAGCCATACTTGGCAACAGCCTGCTCGACTTCGCGAGGGGTAACCGACTCTTCGAATGACACAACTTTGTCGATAGCCACAGCAACATCGCGCACCTTCTTTTCGGTGAACTCGAACGTGTTGCTGAGCGCACCCGAGGTGTCACTCAAGACACCTTCGCGAGTTGAATGTTCGACGATGTCTTCAACCTGATCGAGGGTGAAAGAACTGTTCGCCTCGTCGGTCGGCTTCACTCTAAATGCTCGCAAAATAAGGTTTGCGACAACGTTGAGGGTCACAACAATTGGACGAACAATCTGGGCCAAACCGTAAAGAATCGGAACCAGGATGAGCGCCGCCCGCTCAGGGATTGAGAACGAGATGTTCTTCGGCACAACTTCGCCGATCACTACGTGCAAGAAAGAAACCAGCACCAGAGTGATCGCGAATGAAACTCCGCCAACTGCAGCGTGAGGCAAACCGACTGCTTCAAGAGGGGTCTCCAGAAGGTGGTGAATGCTCGGCTCGGCAATGATCAGAATCAGGAGCGAACAGATAGTCACACCAAGTTGCGTGGTGGCAAGCATCAAAGACACTTTTTCCATCGCCTTAATGGTCAACTTCGCCGGGCGGCTGCCCGCTTCGGCTCGTGGCTCAATTTGAGCGCGACGCGCTGACATCAAGGCAAACTCTGAACCGACGAAGAAAGCGTTTGCCAACAGCAAGACGAAGAACCAGCCGATCCCAATCCATGGATTAGTCATTCTTGGTCACCTCGCTCTCTGGAAGTGGAGTGGGGCTGAATCGAACACGGTCAACTCTTCGGCCGTCCATGCGCTCAACTCGGAGAATGCCATCTTCGATTTCGACGGTGTCGCCCACCGAAGGAATTCGACCTAGTTCGCTCATCAGGAAGCCGGCAACGGTTTCGTATGCGCCGTCCGCAGGAACCTTGATTGCCATTTCGAGCAACTCGTCAGGGCGAGTCATTCCAGGGAACAACACGGATGAGTTTGCGCCGCGAGTGACGCCGGCCTTGGCGCGGTCATGCTCATCAGCAAGTTCACCAACCAACTCTTCGACGAGGTCTTCCAAAGTGGTTAGTCCGGCAACGCCGCCATACTCGTCGACGACGATTGCCA
>JBDLUE010000032.1:0-8385 GCA_039805505.1 Actinomycetota bacterium | reverse complement strand
AGGCTGAAGCTCAAGCCGTTGATTAGCGAACGGCCATCGAAACCCTTCTGCAGGTTCTTAGCTTCGATGACAATGTCGCCAAGACGTGGACCCATAGGAATCTGGATTTCTTCGAAGTCCAGCTTTCTGGTGCGATCAGCCTCGGCAGCCATCTCTTCATACTTGGCCAGACGGGCCTTTGACTTGGTCTGACGAGCCTTAGGGCTTGAACGAACCCAATCGAGTTCTTCGCTTAGGCGCTTAGCAAGCTTTGCGTCCTTCTTGCCCTGAACCTCTAGACGTTCGCGCTTCTTCTCAAGGTAGGTCGAGTAGTTTCCCTCGTATGGATAGGCGCGACCGCGGTCGAGCTCCAAAATCCACTCTGCGACGTTGTCGAGGAAGTAACGGTCGTGTGTCACGGCTAGAACTGCGCCAGGGTACTTGGCCAAGTGCTGCTCGAGCCAGAGAACAGACTCTGCGTCAAGGTGGTTAGTTGGCTCGTCGAGAAGCAAGAGGTCTGGCTTCTCAAGAAGCAGCTTGCAAAGGGCCACACGGCGGCGCTCTCCACCTGAGAGGTTGCCCACCTCGGTGTCGCCAGGAGGGCAGCGAAGAGCGTCCATAGCCTGCTCGAGCTGAGAATCGAGATCCCAGGCGTCAAGGTGGTCGATGCGCTCCTGAAGGGTTCCCATCTCTTCGAGAAGTCTGTCGAAGTCTGCGTCAGGCTCGGCCATCTCAGCAGAAATCTCGTTGAATCGGTCGAGCATCGCCTTGGTGTCTTTCACCGCAAGCTCAACATTGCCAAGCACGGTAAGCGACTCGTCAAGAGGCGGTTCCTGAAGCAGGATTCCTACGGTGTGCTCTGGGCTAAGGCGGGCTTCACCGTTGCTTGGGGTGTCGAGACCAGCCATGATCTTCAAAACAGTTGACTTACCGGCACCGTTAGGGCCGACGACACCAATCTTTGCGCCCGGATAGAACGCCAGGGTCACGTCATCGAGGATTACTTTTTCGCCATGCGCCTTGCGCGCCTTGATCATCTGATAGATGAATTCAGCCATGAAAAATCATTCACTTTCGGTAGATTTACCTCAAGTTTAGCCTGAAGGGCCGGGTCAGGATTGAGGGGGCGCACCTGACCCGGCGGCTTTCATGATTGGCTACTTTTTCTTTGCGCCAACTAACTCTGGCTCGGGCAGATATTCTTCGTTTGAGTTATCCACACCCGCTTCTTCTCGAACCGCTTCGGCATCGACAGGCTCGGTTTCTCGAACCAACACCGTGCGCGTAAACACTGCACAGCCCCAACTCAAATCATGGCCGATCGACTCGGCTTCGATTTCAACCGAGGTTCCGGCTCGCTCGCCGTTATCCCAGTCGCGAACGCGCAATTTGCCCGCTACTAGGATTCGGTCACCCTTCGACACTGAGGTGGATGAATTGATCGCGAGCTGCCTGAAACCCGTGACAGTAAACCAGTTAGTCTCACCATCGATCCACTTGTTCTGCGAACGATCGAATCGGCGCTGTGAAGAAGCCAGACGAAACGAGGTGATTGGCAACCCATCCTGGGTGACCAGATGACGCGGTGTGGTAGCAACCAGGCCGGCGACGGAGATTAGTTCTGACATTTGATGCCTTTCTCGAATCACCGTCTGGCGGTTGCCAAGCGGTGTTGATTCGAGTGTGGCGTTTTAGATTCGGCGAGCGCCGACCCCTGCCTGTTTCTGTGGAGGGTTAGTTACTTTACGTAGCTGTGGAAAGCCTGCCGAACCTTGGCCATCTTTGGAGAAACTACAGCGTTGCAGTAACCCTGGTTGGGGTTCTTTGCGAAGAAGTCTTGGTGATATTCCTCACCCATCCAGAAGGTCTCTTCCGGCACGATCTCGGTGACGAGTTCGCCATCCCAGTGGCCCTTGGCACGTTCTAACGCAGCTTCGAACAGTTCTCGCTGTGAGTCATCGGCATAGAACATCGCGCCGCGGTACTGGGTGCCTACGTCGTTGCCCTGTCGGTTTAGCTGACGTGGGTCGTGCAGCGTGAAGAAGATGTCGAGTATTACCTCGGCTGGGATGACTGACTCGTCGAAGTGAACGCGTGCCACTTCAGCGTGACCGGTGTTGCCATCGCACACCGCTTCGTAGCCCGGGTTGTCGATGTGACCACCCATGTAGCCGACCTCTACGTCGGTTACCCCTTTGAACTGCATGTATGAGCTATCTAGGCACCAGAAACAGCCACCGGCGAGAACGAAACTTGTCATGCCTCTAGCCTAGGCTGGTGACATGACCTACAAGGCTGAAGACACTCGATACGAATCGATGAAATACCGACGCACCGGTAAGAGCGGGCTAATGCTGCCGGAAATCTCTCTGGGCCTTTGGCACAACTTCGGTTCTGTCGACTCAATGCGCAATCAAAAGGCCATCCTTCGCCGCGCCTTCGACCTTGGCATTACCCACTTCGACCTGGCCAACAACTATGGCCCTATCCCAGGCAGCGCTGAGGAGAACTTCGGCGTTCACTACAAGCGCGACTTCGAGCGCTACCGCGATGAACTGATCATTTCGACCAAGGCCGGCTACCACATGTGGGAGGGTCCTTATGGTGAGTGGGGTTCTCGCAAGAACTTGCTCTCCTCGCTAGACCAGAGCCTCAAGCGCATGCAGCTTGACTACGTAGACATCTTCTACAGTCACCGCTTTGACCCGAACACCTCGCTTGAAGAAACTATGGGTGCGTTGGCTACCGCGGTTCACTCGGGTCGTGCGCTCTATGCAGGCATCTCTTCATACGATGCTCACCAAACTCGCGAAGCGAAGCGCATCCTGGCAAGTATGGGTGTTCCACTACTTATCCACCAGCCTCGCTATTCGATGTTTGACCGCACTCCTGAGGAATCGCTGTTCGACACCCTCGGCATGGAGGGCATCGGCTCGATCGTGTTCTCTCCCCTGGCTCAGGGAATGCTGACTGACCGTTACCTTTCGGGTTCGGCGCCAAAGGGTTCCCGAGCGGCCAAGAATCACTTCCTGAAGGAAACTCAGATTGACCCGAACTACCTGGAACGTGCCAAGGGCCTGAACGCAATAGCTGCAGCCCGCGGCCAGAGCCTGGCACAACTGGCCCTTAGCTGGGTGCTTCGCCAGCCAACCGTAACTTCTGCACTGATTGGTGCTAGCAGCGTGAAACAGCTTGAGCAGAACTTTGCGGCGATCAACGCGCCGAAACTAACCATGGATGAACTTCGCGCCATTGATGAGTTTGCTATCCACGGCACCGGCCGCTAACTGACACTGGATAGTAAATGTCACTGACCAAACAAAGAAACCCGATCCTCGGGGCCGGCATGATCATCACGGCCACCTTTTTGTTTGGACTAAACGGCAGCACAGCGAAAACGATCATGCAAACAGGTGTGACCGCTGAGCAAATAACCCTGTTTCGCAGTCTTTCGGCAGCGCTGATTGCCGGCTTGTTCATGTTTGCCCGCAACAGGGAGTCTTTCACTGTGGCCAAGAGCGAATGGAAGTGGCTGGCCGCCCTGGGTTTCGCCGGTGTTGGCTTGATGCAGTGGTCATACGCAAATGCGGTTGCCAACCTTCCGGTTGGCGTTGCACTACTCATTCAGTACACCGCGATCATCCTGGTGCCAATCGCTGGCCTGGTGCTGTTTAGGACTCGGGTTTCGAAACGCCTCTGGCTCGGGGTTGTCTTGGTGCTCAGCGGTCTGGTTGTCGTCTCGCAAATTTGGCAGAGCAGCCTCAGCGCAATCGGCTTGGTCTACGGAGCAGTCGCTGCAATCGCCACCACGATTTATTACATGATTGGCGAACACGTTCACAAGACGCGAGACGCTTTCTCGACCCTGTTCTACTCGATGCTGTTTTCAGCTCTAATGTGGGTTGGCTTGAGCCGCTTCTGGGAGTTCGACTTCACCCGGTTCACAGTTCAACTAGATCTAGGTGGCAATCTGGCCGGCACCTCCATCCCAGCCTGGGTTCTATTCGCCTGGCTTGGCGTGATGGGGTCATTCGTGCCGCTGTATTTGACCTATGCCGCACTGCCCCACCTGAGCGCCACCGGAGTGGGCATTTTCTCTACCACAGAGACGATTTTCGGCTTCCTTTTTGCTTATCTGTGGCTAGGTGAGAAAATCGATGGATTACAAACCCTCGGCGGTTTGTTAGTTATTGCGGGCATTGTGATTGCCCAAATCTCAAGGAGAAACTCATCATGGCAACCATCGAACTAGGCGAAAAGAACTTCGGCGAAACTGTTGTAACCGACGGAATGGTCATCGTCGACTTTTGGGCCGAATGGTGTGGCCCATGCCGCCAGTTCGCTCCAATCTTTGAAGAAGCCTCGACCAAGCACCCTGACATCGTCTTCGGAAAGGTCGACACCGAAGCAGAGAAGCAGTTGGCTGGCGAAGCTGGCATCAGTTCTATCCCGACCCTTATGGTCTTCCGCGACGGAATTCTGCTCTACAACCGCGCTGGTGCATTGCCTGGTGCTGCTCTAGAAGACCTCATCGCCAAGGTGAAGGAACTGGACATGGATGAAATCCGCGCAGAAATCGCTAAGCAGGGCGAGGAAATCGGCGACCTTTCAGAGACCAACTAATGTCTCGAGTCAGCAACAACTCAATGGCCATGGTTGCCACGGTCAGCCTGGTAGGCGTGTTGGCTTCAGCAATCGGTTTCTTTAGCCCTGACACCTGCACAGTTGAGCAGCTAGAAGGCTGGACCTCTTGTGAGGCAATCCATGAACAAAGAATTTTGGGCAGCTGGGGGTTTCTGCTGCTATCGATAATCGGTTTTACGGTTTCGATAGTTCGCATGAAAAAACAGAAATAGACTCGTTCTGTGCACAAGCCCAACGACGCGACTGTGGCCCTTCGAGAGGGCATTTTTGAATACGCCCGCAAACGCCTCGAGTATGACCCGGCGCCGCTGGATGCCCCGCAAACATTCGAGTTTCTCTCCACCCACGCCGGCGCGACGGTCACCGAAGCAGGTCTGGGCGGCCTCAAGTCCCTGAAGCTATTCGAAGAGGTTTTAGCACCCGCCACGATCTCAACCGATCACCCTGGCTACCTATCATTCATCCCCTGCGCGCCAACTGAAGCCGCCAAGCTCTTCGACCTTGTAGTGTCTGCCTCTGCGATTTACGGCGGGTCTTGGATGGAGGGCGCTGGAGCCGTCTATGCCGAGAACGAGGTGCTGGCCTGGCTCGCGAAGGAGGCCGGGCTTCCTGAGACTGCGGGAGGCGTTTTTGTCCAGGGTGGAACCCTCGGCAACCTAAGCGCTTTAGTGGCAGCTCGTCACCGTGCCGCCCAGGCTCTCAAAGAACAGGGCAAGCCGAAACCCGACTCTTGGAAGTTCATCTGCAGCGCTGAAGCCCACTCATCCTTGAAGGCCGCTGCAGCAGTCATGGATGTCGAGATCATCAAGGCCGAGGTTGGCGCAGACGGAAGACTCCGTGGGCCGGCTGTGCAGGCGGCTTTGGATGCTGCCGGCGATGGTGTTTTTGCGATTGTTGCCACAGGTGGCACGACAAACTTCGGTATTGTCGACAGACTTGACGAGATCGGTGCTATCGCAAACGCGAACAACATCTGGTTCCACGTTGATGGCGCGTATGGTCTGGCTGGCATCCTGGCCGATGTTTCAAAGCCGCTTTTTGCCGGGCTCGAGCGAGCAGATAGCTTCATCGTTGACCCACACAAGTGGCTGTTTGCTCCTTTCGATGCCTGCGCCCTGATTTATCGTGACCCTGAGAACGGCCGCGAGGCTCACACTCAGCATGGCGAGTACCTCGAGACTCTCACCGAGTCGGGAGACTGGAACCCGAGCGACTATGCCTACAACCTCACCCGGCGACCAAGAGGACTGCCGCTCTGGTTCTCACTGGCAACGCACGGTATCGGCGCTTATCGCACGGCCGTCGAACACAACATCGTTTTGGCTAGGCAAATCGCCGACGAGATCAAACGACGCCCAGGCTTCAGTTTGGTTCGCGAACCCGAGTTGTCGGTCGTGGTTTTCACCAAGGATGGCTGGACCATCGACGATTACAACGTTTGGTCAGACCGGCTGCTTCAAGAGGGAATCGCTTTTGTCGTGCCGAGTTCACACCGCGGTGAGCCAAACACCCGCTTTGCGATCGTTAACCCAGAGACCAACTTCGAGCTTTTGACCCAGATTCTAGATTCCATGGAGACAAAATGACCTTCAAGGTGACCATAGCCGATTCGGCTCCTTCACTTTCACGCGTCAAGGCTGCCGAGCGTAAGCCGGTTCGTGTTGGTGTGGTTCAGACCAAGTGGCACTCAGACCCTGCCGAACACGAGGCCGTGTTGCTCGAAGGAATCCGTCTTGCTGCCCAGAGCGGTGCGGAAATCGTATTCCTACCTGAGCTAACTCTGAGCCGCTACATGGCCGACACCTTGCCAACCGGAACGCCGAATGACCTCGCTGAGCAGCTGGATGGCGGGCCAACCCACACGCTAGCGGCCAAGGCAGCTGCCGAGAACGACGTTTACGTTCACATTTCGCTCTACGAGCACGAAGACCGAGCTGATGGTCGCGGTTTGAACTGCGCGATTATCGTTGCGCCAACCGGCGAGATTATTGCGCGAACCCCAAAGCTTCACATTCCAGTGACCGCTGGCTACTACGAAGACCAGTATTTTGCTCCCGGGCCGGCTGATGGCGAGCCATACCCTGTTTACGAAGTCGAGTTCGCCGAATCTACTGCACACATTGGGCTCCCTACTTGCTGGGATGAGTGGTTCCCAGAGGTAACCCGAAACTACAGCCTTCGTGGCGCAGAGGTTCTGGCCTACCCAACCGCAATCGGTTCTGAACCAGACCACCCAGACTTCGACACCGAACCGCTATGGCGTCAGGTGATCGTCGGAAACGGCATCGCAAATGGAACCTTCATGGTGGTTCCGAACCGATATGGCAACGAAGGCTCGATTGAGTTCTATGGCAGCAGCTTCATCAGCGACCCATACGGCCGAATTCTCGCTCGCGCTGGCCGCGAAGGCGATGAAGTGCTTGTTGCCGACCTAGACCTAGACCAGCGACGCGACTGGCTCGACCTCTTCCCGTTCTTGGCGACCCGCCGCCCTGACACCTATGACATGCTCACCGAAGCAGTGGTCAACCCAAGAACCGAATCTGGTGAAGGCGCAGATGGCGGCATCGCCGGAGTCAGCTACTAATGAGCAACTGGTTCATGCCCGCCGAATGGGCGAAGCACGAACGCACTTGGATGGCTTGGCCTTCTAGTGGCTATACGCTCGGCGAAACCGACGCGGAGGCAATGGAGGCTCGCGAAACCTGGGCAGCAGTCGCCAACGCAGTTGTGCGCTTTGAACCGGTTTCCATGCTTTGTGAAAAAGAAGATCTGGAAATCGCTCGGGCCTTCCTAGACCCTGCGGTCGAGCTCATCCCTGCCGAATTGAATGACGCCTGGATGCGCGACATTGGCCCTACCTTCGTCAAAGACGCAACCGGAAAACTTGCTGGCGTTAACTGGATCTTCAACGGCTGGGGTGCTCAGCACTGGGCCGCATGGGACAAAGACTCTCAGGTCGCTGAGTTCATCGGCAACCAGGTTGGCCTGCCAACCCTTGACTCTCCCCTGATCAACGAAGGTGGAGGCATACACGTCAATGGTGATGGTGTGGTTCTACTCACCGAGACTGTGCAGCTAGGCGAAGGCCGCAACTCATCCTGGTCAAAAGAAGAAGTTGAAGCAGAGATTCACTCGAAGCTCGGCACCGATAAAGCCATTTGGCTGAAACGCGGCCTTGCCCGCGACTATGACGAGTTCGGCACCCGCGGTCACGTTGACATCGTTGCCTGCTTTGCCGACGCGAACACGATCCTGTTCCACAACCAGGAAAACCCTGAACACCCTGATTTTGAAATCAGTCAGGAGGTCAAAGCAACCCTTGAGGCTGCTGGCGACTTCAAGCTGATTCCGGTGGCAGCGCCCAAGGCTCTTCGCGATGATGAAGGTTTCGTCGACTACAGCTACATCAATCACTACGTCGTAAACGGTGGAGTGATTTTGTGTGGGTTCGGCGACGCGAACGATGGTCGCGCTGTGGCTACCCTGCAGTCGGTATACCCAGATCGCGAAATTGTTCTGGTGGATGCGCGTCCGCTCTTCGCACGAGGCGGCGGAATTCACTGCATCACTCAGCAGCAACCTGCCTAGAGATTTCATCCGCTTAAACCAAAAAGCCCGACGAGAGAGCGTCGGGCTTTTTGTTGCTTGAGTGCTTAGGCGAGAACCTCAGCGAGTGACTTGAATGGAACGTCTGCGAAGGCGTGCTGAACGCCAGCGTAGGTTACGTAGCCCTCGTGGGTGTTTAGACCAAGAGCAAGT
>JBDLUE010000031.1:0-8623 GCA_039805505.1 Actinomycetota bacterium | reverse complement strand
GAGTTCTCAAGGATCGGATGCTCCTGGGAGTCTGTCTTCCGACTCGCCTCCAAGGCAACTTCACTAACTTACCAGAAACATCAAAGATGTCAAAACTGAAACCTAGATGAATTTCTGGTGGTGATCATCCGGTGATCAAACACTCAAAAAGTCGTAAAAACGGCCAATTGAATGTGATTTTGAATGATCTGCACACTTGAGCCTGGGGTCTAAATGACCGACCGAAGCTTTGGGCAACAGGTAAAACAATAGGCGATTCTGCGGCGAATGTCAAACGCAAAAGAGGCACCCCCCGAAGGAGTGCCTCTTTTGACGATTCGAAAGCCTCGAGCCGCACTAACCACGAGTGATTAGCGAGCTGCGTTGCCCTCCTGGTAGTCGTCTGAGTTCTTAATCCATGAGAACAGCTTGCGCAGGTTGCGACCTACTGCCTCGATTGGGTGAGCCTCGCCCTTGGCGCGTAGCGCTAGGAACTCTGGTGCGCCTGCATCCACGTCAGCAACGAAGCGACGTGCGAAGGTGCCATCCTGGATGTCGGTTAGAACATCGCGCATACGCTCCTTGACCTCTGGGCCAATGACGCGTGGGCCAGAGATGTAGTCACCGTACTCTGCAGTGTCAGAAACTGACCAACGCTGCTTTGCAATGCCACCCTCGTACATAAGGTCAACGATTAGCTTCAGCTCGTGAAGAACCTCGAAGTAAGCAACCTCAGGCTGGTAACCAGCTTCGGTCAGGGTCTCGAAACCATACTGGATCAGCTGTGAAGCGCCACCACATAGAACAGCCTGCTCACCGAATAGGTCGGTCTCAGTCTCTTCAGCGAAGGTGGTCTTGATGGTGCCCGCACGGGTTCCACCGATTGCCTTCGAGTATGAAAGACCTAAGTCGAATGCGTTGCCTGATGCGTCCTGGTGGATAGCGATTAGGTTTGGAACACCACGGCCGCCCTCATACTCGCGACGAACTAGGTGGCCTGGGCCCTTTGGAGCAACTAGGAAAACGTCAACGCCCTCTGGAGCGGTGATGTAGCCGTAACGGATTGCGAAACCGTGACCGAAGACAAGTGCCTTGCCTGCAGATAGGTTCGGAGCAATGTCGTCGTTGTAAAGGTCGCGCTGACGTGGGTCTGGTGCAAGAACGACGATGACGTCTGCCCATGCTGAAGCCTCAGCTGGGGTTAGCACCTTAAGGCCGGCCTCTTCAGCCTTTGCCTTTGACTTTGAGGTTGCAGGAAGACCTACTACTACGTCTACGCCTGAGTCCTTCAGGTTTAGTGAGTGTGCGTGTCCCTGTGAACCATAGCCAAGTACTGCTACCTTGCGACCCTGAATGATCGAAAGGTCTGCATCCTTGTCATAAAAGATTTCAGCCACTTTGTATCTCCTTGTTGTTTATTGAAAAACGTTTTTTGATTTGGTTCTACCGGCAAGGTCGTGCCCCACCGAAGCTTCTTTACTTGAGGATCTTCTCGGTGATTGACTTTGAGCCGCGGCCCATAGCCAAGACACCAGACTGCACCAATTCCTTGATGCCGTAAGGTTCGAGAACTTTAATGAAGGCCGCACACTTTGCGGTGTCGCCGGTGACTTCAATGATCACTGCGTCGCTCACAACGTCGATAACGCGCGCACGAAACAAGGTTACTGCTTCGAGCACCTGAGAGCGAGTTGATGCATCGGTTCGCACCTTGATCAACATGTGGTCTCGCTGAACAGCCTGGTCGGCCTCTAGCTCAACAACCTTAATCACGTTGATCAACTTGTTTAGCTGTTTGGTGACCTGCTCGAGCGGAGCACCCTCGACACCAACCACGACGGTGATGCGCGAAAGCCCTGCGACCTCGGTGGTGCCAACGGCGAGTGACTCGATGTTGAACCCGCGGCGAGCAAAGAGTGCTGCAACGCGAGTCAGGATTCCTGGCTTGTCTTCAACCAGTAGTGAAAGAACGTGCTTTGACATCTTTATTCAACCCCGTCCCAGACTGGCGCCGCATCTCGGGCGTACTGAACCTCATCGTTGGTTAGACCAGCGGCAACCATTGGCCAAACCATGGCGTCTCGGCTGACGATGAAGTCGATGACAACTGGACGGTCGTTGGTTTCAATGGCCAACTTGATCGCCTTGTCGATGTCTTCTTCCTTTTCAACACGGATGGCTAGGCAGCCGTACGCTTCTGCCAACTTCACGAAGTCAGGAATCATGACGGTGTCGGTGCCGGTGTTTAGGTCGGTGTTTGAGTAGCGCTCGTTGTAGAACAAGGTCTGCCACTGACGAACCATGCCAAGCGAAGAGTTGTTGATGATCGCAACCTTGATTGGGATGTTGTTGATTGCGCAGGTAGCCAACTCTTGGTTGGTCATCTGAAAACAACCGTCGCCGTCGATAGCCCAAACCAAACGGTCTGGCTGGCCAACCTTGGCACCCATCGCAGCAGGAACCGAGTAGCCCATGGTTCCAGCGCCGCCCGAGTTTAGCCAGGCGTTTGGACGCTCATACTTGATGAACTGAGCCGACCACATTTGGTGCTGGCCAACACCCGCAGCGTAAATCGCCTCAGGGCCCGAAAGAGCGCCGATTCGCGAGATTACGTGCTGCGGTGACAACTTTCCGTCGTTGGCTGGGGTGAAGCCAAGTGGGTAACGGTCGACTAGACCGCCGACGAAAGTCCACCAATCCTTGATGTCAATCTTCGAGGTCTTTAGAACGGCGGTTAGCTCTTGGTTGAGCTCGCCGATAACTTCCTTGGCGTCGCCAACGATTGGGACATCAGCGAAACGGATCTTGCCGATTTCGGCAGGGTCAATGTCAACGTGGATGACCTTAGCGCCGGTTGCAAAGCCCTTTACGTCACCGGTCACGCGGTCGTCGAAACGAGCGCCGAGAGTGATTAGAAGGTCGCTCTTCTGGAGAGCGGTAACCGCAGGAACCGTTCCGTGCATGCCAGGCATGCCGAGGTTCTGTGGGTGCGAGTCAGGGAACGCACCGCGGGCCATCAGAGTGGTTACTACCGGGGCACCGATCAGTTCTGCAAGCTTTAGCAGTTCCTTGTGAGCACCGGCCCGAACAACACCGCCACCTACGTAAAGCACTGGCTTCTTGGCTTCGAGAATCATCTGAGCCGCTGCCTGAATCTGCTTCCCGTGAGGCTTGGTTACCGGCTTGTAGCCAGGTAGGTCAATCTTTGGCGGCCAAACAAACTCGACCTTGGCCTGCTGGGCATCCTTGGTGACGTCAACCAAAACCGGGCCTGGGCGACCTGTGGTTGCGATCATCACCGCTGCGGCGATGGTCTCAGGAATGTCTTCTGCCTTGGTCACCAAGAACGAGTGCTTGGTGATTGGCATGGTGATTCCGACGATGTCGGCTTCCTGGAAAGCGTCGGTTCCGATTAGCTTCGAGCCAACCTGGCCGGTGATTGCCAAAAGTGGCACCGAGTCCATGTAGGCATCAGCGATTGCGGTAACCAGGTTGGTTGCACCAGGGCCTGAGGTCGCGATGCAGACTCCGAGCTTGCCGCTTGCCGAGGCATAGCCTTCGGCTGCGTGGCCAGCACCCTGCTCGTGACGAACAAGGATGTGGCGGATCTTGGTTGAGTCCATCAGCGGGTCATAGGTAGGCAAGATAGCGCCACCAGGCAGACCAAAGATGTCTTCAATCCCTAGAAGCTCCAGGCTGCGAACAATCGCCTGGGCTCCGGTTAGAACTTCGTTAGCCATTTGAATTCTTTTCTCGTTAGCGTTACTTGATCAATCGCGTGATTGAGTAAAAAGCGAACTAGCCGCAGTAGGCACCTTCAGAGGCAGAGTGCACTAGCTTCGAATATTTCGCGAGAACACCGCGGGTGTATCGCGGCGGAAGAGGCTGCCAAGTTTGCTTGCGGGCAGCCAGCTCTTCTGGCTCAACGAGTAGTTCGAGCGAACGAGCAGCGATGTTGACTCGAATTAAGTCTCCATCGCGAACCAGAGCAATTGGTCCACCATCGGTGGCCTCTGGTGCAATGTGTCCGATGCAAAGGCCGGTTGTGCCGCCTGAGAATCGTCCGTCAGTCAATAGTAGAACATCCTTGCCCAATCCCGCACCCTTAATGGCTCCGGTGATGGCAAGCATTTCGCGCATGCCAGGGCCACCCTTAGGGCCTTCGTAGCGAATAACTACGACGTCGCCGGCAGAGATCTTGCCTTCGGTTAGCGCATCCATGGCGGCACGCTCGCGTTCGAAAACGCGTGCTGGGCCGGTGAACTCATCCATGTCGAAGCCCGCGGTCTTCACAACAGCACCCTCAGGAGCCATCGAGCCCTTGAGGATTGTGATTCCACCGGTCTTGTGAATTGGGTTCTGAAGCGAGCGGATGATCTTGCCATCTGGGTCAGGCGGGTTGATTCCCTCGAGGTTCTCGGCAACAGTCTTGCCTGTAACAGTTAGTGCGTCACCGTGCAGTAGACCTGCATCGAGCAAGGCCTTCATGACCACTGGAACTCCGCCGACGCGGTCGACATCGGTCATTACGTACTGACCGAATGGCTTTAGGTCGCCTAGGTGAGGAATCTTGTCGCCGATGCGGTTGAAGTCATCCAGGGTTAGGTCGACTTCGGCCTCGCGAGCAATCGCAAGAAGGTGAAGAACAGCGTTGGTTGAACCACCGAATGCCATGGTTACGGCGATCGCGTTCTCGAAAGCCTTCTTGGTCAAGATGTCGCGCGCGGTGATGCCGAGACGAAGAAGGTTCACAACTGCCTCGCCCGAGCGGTGCGCCCAAACGTCGCGGCGGCGGTCTGCGGCCGGTGGAGCAGCCGATCCTGGAAGGCTCATGCCGAGTGCCTCGGCAGCTGAAGCCATGGTGTTTGCGGTGTACATACCGCCACAGGCACCTTCACCCGGACAGATTGCGCGCTCGATGCGGCCAAGGTCTTCTTCAGACATCTTGCCGGCCTTGCACGCGCCGACTGCTTCGAAAGCGTCGATGATGGTCACGGTCTTTTCGGTGCCATCGGTGAGCTTGACCCAACCAGGCATAATCGAACCGGCATACAAGAACACGGATGAAAGGTTCAGGCGGGCCGCTGCCATGAGCATGCCCGGAAGTGATTTGTCACAGCCGGCTAGAAGAACCGAGCCGTCAAGGCGCTCTGCCTGCATTACGGTCTCAACCGAGTCGGCGATGACTTCGCGCGAAACTAGGGAGAAGTGCATGCCTTCGTGGCCCATTGAGATTCCGTCAGAAACCGAGATGGTGCCGAACTCGAGCGGGTAACCGCCGGCTGCGTGGACACCTTGCTTGGTGGCGTCTGCAAGACGATCAAGCGAGAGGTTGCAAGGGGTGACTTCGCTCCAAGAACTGGCCACACCGATCTGTGGTTTCACCCAGTCTTCATCGCCCATGCCAACTGCACGGAGCATGCCTCGTGAGGCCGCCTTTTCAATTCCATCGGTAACGTCGCGTGAGCGTGGCTTGATATCTACAGACATAGGTTCAATCCTACCGAGTCACAAGCCTTATTCCACGCGGAAATGAGCCCCTAAACGAGGTTGAAGATTGAGTCGGCAATGATTCCGACAACCATCATGGCTGGGATGGTTAGAGCCACTAGTAGTGCACCGATCATGTCGTAAATCGAGTTCTTCATGTTTCGCCCCTTGTCATTCGTGAGTATCTGAGACAACACAAATCGTTCGATTTTGATTCCTCGGTTTCGCGATAGCCTTTAGAAGTGTCAAGCGAGAACCCTTCTAATGAACCGAGCAGCCTAGAGCGCTATCTCGAGGCAGCTGAGCGCTCCTCCGCCGAAGTCATCGACACCTACTCAACGAGTTTCGGGTGGGCATCAAAGTTGCTGGGCTCTTCCGAGCAGCAACCGGTGAGAAACATTTACGCTCTGGTTCGCGTTGCCGACGAAATCGTGGATGGCGCTGCCGCCGAAGCAAACGACAACCCGGCCAAACTCTTGGATGAACTCGAGGCCGAGACCTACCGCGCACTTGCCTCGGGTTTCAGCACAAATCTTGTAGTTCACGCATTTGCTCACACCGCTCGCAAAGCTGGCATCAAGCGCGACATCATCGAGCCGTTCTTTCACTCGATGCGAATGGACCTCACCGAGCGCGAGCACGACCAAAAGAGTTTCGACACCTATGTTTATGGCTCGGCAGAAGTTGTCGGCCTAATGTGTCTCAAGGTTTTCATGGCAGGTCGCGACTATACGAAGGAAGAGCGCATCACTTTGATTGCCGGCGCTCGAGCTCTCGGTGCCGCTTTTCAAAAGGTGAACTTCCTGCGCGATTTGGCAGCTGACTTCAAGAAGCTTGGTCGCTCATACTTTCCAGGAGTTAATGTCGAGAGCTTCGACCAGGCCACACAGCTTCGCCTGATCGAGGACATCGAGAACGACCTAGCGACCTCGGCAAAGACTCTTCCACTGCTGCCAATGGGCTCTCGCAAGGCAGTCGCTGCAGCTCAAATGTTCTTCCAGGCTCTGAATGAGCGAATCCGGAATACCCCCGCCGAAGTTCTGATTGAAACTCGCATCAGCGTTCCAAATTCTCAAAAACTTGTCATTCTCGCCAAAGCACTTCTAGGAGTCATTCCCAAATGAGCAACGAAAAAACCGCAGTCGTAATCGGCGGCGGAATCGCCGGTCTGGCAACTGCAGCAATCTTGGCAAAAGCTGGGATGAAGGTAACTGTCCTCGAGGCTCGCGAGAAGGTTGGCGGTCGCGCCTACATTTGGGAGAAGGACGGCTTCAAGTTCGACATGGGTCCATCCTGGTATCTAATGCCAGACGCCTTCGACCAGTTCTTCAAGCTGATGGGAACCACTGCCGCTCAGGAGCTGAGCTTGGTTCGCCTCGACCCGGCATACCAGACCCGCAATGAGGGCTACAAAGAGAAGCTGATCATCCGTGAAGATCTAGCCAAGAACAAGGAACTGTTCGATTCGATCGAGCCTGGCGCCGGCGAGCGCCTGCAGAAGTACATCGACTCTGCTGAGGACACCTACGCGCTTTCGATCAAGCACTTCCTTTACACGAACTTCCAGAACGCCAAGTCGTTCATCCAGCCTGATGTTTTGGCTCGCGTTGGTCGCTTTTTGAAGCACTTGGTCACCCCGCTAGACACCTTCGCGGGCAAGCACGTGACCGACCCACGCCTGCGCAAGATTTTGAACTTCCCGGCCGTGTTCCTTGGCGCTTCGCCCTATGACACCCCGAGCATGTATCACCTGATGACCCACGTAGACATGAACGTTGGCGTCTTCTACCCGATGGGCGGTTTCTACACCGTCATCGAGGCAATCGAGCGTTTGGCGAAGCAGCACGGCGTGGTTGTGAACACCAACTCTCGAGTCTCGAAGATCGAAACCAAGGATGGCAAGGCCACCGGAGTTTGGGTTGGCAAGGTTTTCTACCCGGCTGACGTGGTTGTCGGCAACGCCGACCTGCACCACATCGAGACTCAGCTGTTGAACCCTGAGGACCAGAGCCTTCCTGCCAAGTGGTGGGAAGACAAGGTTCCCGGCCCTTCAGCAATGTTGTTGTTCCTAGGTGTCAAGGGCAAGCTTCCGCAGCTTGACCACCACACCCTTTTGTACTCGGAAGACTGGGCCAAGAACTTCAAGGAAGTCTTCCGAACCCCCGCCGAGAAGAAGAAGCAGGGTGCAACCAGCGTCATCCCTGACCCAGCTTCGCTTTACATCTGTGCACCGAGCATCACCGACCCGAGTGTTGCTCCTGAGGGTTACGAAAACCTGTTCGTTTTGGTTCCGATTGCCGCTGACCCTGCACTTGGCCACGGTGGCTTGGATGGCAAGGGCGACGCAGCCTTCGAGGCAGCTGCCGACCGGATCATCCAGCAGATTTCTGACTGGTGTGAGATCCCTGACCTAGCCGAGCGCATCGTTGTTCGTCGCTCAATGGGCCCGGCAGACTTTGTCGATGACCTAAACGCTTGGTCGGGCACCGCACTCGGAATGGCCCACACGTTGTTCCAGAGCGCATTCTTCCGCCCTACCAACGTCAGCAAGAAGGTCAAGGGCCTCTACTACGCCGGCCACCACAGCATCCCAGGCATTGGCTTGCCGATGTGTTTGATCGGTGCCGAATTGGTCTACAAGCGCCTGGTCAATGACCGCAGCGCTGGGCCAATCAAGAACGAGATCAAGCCGGTTGGCCAGAACGGCTGGAAGGGCCTCAAGTAACTTGGGCCTCTACCTTTTAGCACTGGTAGTTTCGCTACTTGGGCTAGTCGGGCTCGACAGAAGGCACAAGCTGGTTTTCTTTCGCGATTGGGCAGCCGGAGCGGTTTCTATTTCCGTCGGTGTGATCTTCTTCCTGATCTGGGATTTGTTCGGAATCGCCAACGGCATCTTCTTTAGAGGCGAGACGGTTGGCCTCACCGGTCTTCTCTTGGCCCCTGAGCTTCCGCTTGAAGAAGTTCTCTTTCTGACCCTGCTCTGCTATTCGACCTTGGAGGTCTTCCTCGGGTTGGGCAGGTTTGTACACGGTCGACGTGACCGTAAAGCTGAGGCCAAGCGATGACCTATCTAGTTCTAAATGCTGTGTTTATAGCGGTGGCTTTGCTTGCGCTTTTGCTGGTGCCAAGAAACCGCTGGCCGGCATACCTGATT
>JBDLUE010000030.1:0-9215 GCA_039805505.1 Actinomycetota bacterium | reverse complement strand
ACCAAGGTCATGGACATCGTGGCTCAGACCGCTCGCGCTCTTTATGCGGCTCACGAGGCCGGGCTAGTTCACCGTGATGTGAAGCCGGGAAACCTTTTGATCACGCCTGAGGGCCAGGTCAAGATCACCGACTTCGGCATCGCCCGCGTTGCTGACCAGGTGGGTCTAACCGCCACCGGTCAGGTAATGGGAACGGTGCAATACCTGTCGCCCGAGCAAGCAACCGGCAAGCCGGCCACCCCGTCGACCGACATCTATTCGCTTGGAATCGTCGCGTATGAATGCCTCGCCGGAAAGCGTCCATTCACCGGTGACTCACAGATGATCATCGCGATGGCACAGATTAATGACATGCCGCCTGCCCTGCCGACAGAGCTAGATGAGCGCGTGCGCAAGCTGGTTATGTCATGCCTGTCGAAGAAGGCGAGTGGCCGACCAGACAACGCACTGGTTTTGGCACAGCGCGCCGAGGCTTTATTGCCGACTGCGCCTCGCTCACAAGCGGCCACCGAGTTGATTCAGCAGATCAAGCAGGTCACCGACCGCACCACCGAGATTGCTACGCTCACCGACACCGCTCCTCAGCCAACCCAGCCGGTCGTATGGCCTTGGGTTGCCGTGATTGTGGTGCTTGGTGTGACCGCGCTGTCGGTTGTGGTTGCCATCATCATTGGTTCGATGACTCCGGTTCCGGCGCCAACCGTGACTGTGACAACTTCGAGCCAGCCATCCGTGACTTCATCTGGCGAGCCAACCGCACCGACACCGGTCACCGTCTTGCTCGCCGACATACAGGGGAAGCCGGTTTCTGAGGTTCTGACCTCACTCACCGAGAAGGGCCTGGTGGCCGAAGCCATCCCGGGCACCAAGGTTGAACTAGATGACCCGAAGGCGATGACCGTCTATGACGCGACCCCGTTGGGCAACATGCCTGAGGGTTCGAGCATTCAGGTTTATTACTACGTCGTAGACATGGATGCCCCAACGCCGTCACCCGAGGTAACCCCGTAATTCGCCAGCATATTCTCAGGCTCAATAAGTAGACTGAGAAACCGGTCCACAAGACCATTTCACAAGGGAAAGTAGAGCATTCGGTGTCATCTAACCAGCGCGTAATTGCAGGCCGCTATGAGGTAGGAAACCTCATCGGTCGTGGTGGCATGGCCGATGTTTACGAGGGTGTCGACACCCGCCTTGGCCGCACCGTGGCAATCAAGCTGCTCAAGGCAGACCTCGCCAACGACCCAAACTTCGAATCACGCTTCCGTCAAGAGGCCCAGGCTTCTGCACGTATGGCGCACCCGACCATCGTTCGCGTCTATGACGCTGGCGAGGATGTCTCGGTCGACTCAAACGGCAACACCAACCGTCACCCATTCATCGTCATGGAATATGTGAACGGAAAACTGCTTCGTGACCTGCTTCAAGAGCGTCGCCTGACCCTTCAAGAGGCCATCGACTTCGAGACCGGCGTGCTAACCGCACTCGAGTTCTCACACCGTGCCGGCATTGTGCACCGCGACATCAAGTCAGCAAACGTGATGATCACGGATGCCGGCCAGGTCAAGGTCATGGACTTCGGCATCGCCCGTGCGGTTTCAGAGAACTCGGCAACCGTTGCCCACACCAGCGGCATCGTTGGCACCGCTCAGTATTTCTCACCTGAGCAGGCCAAAGGCGAGTCGGTTGATGCTCGCACCGACCTTTACTCAGCCGGTGTGCTGCTTTATGAAATGCTTGCCGGCCGCCCACCATTCAAGGGCGAGTCAGCCGTTTCGGTTGCCTACCAGCACGTGAGCGAAGCCGTTGTTCCGCCTTCGGAATTCGACCCAAACGTTTCAGCTGAGATGGATGCCGTTGTCATCCGCGCCTTGGCAAAAGACCGCAACGAGCGCTTCCAGTCGGCCGAAGAGTTCCGCGAACACCTGCTTGCCGCCTACACCGTGGTTCTCGAGAACACTCCAGCCGAGCTGCCGGCCCACGCCCTAGCCTTCGAGCCAGAGCCTGAGGTTGAGACCCCTTCGATCGAGCTTCCGGTTGAAGAAGTCGTCGAACCGGTCAACCCTGCTTTCGCACCAACCGAGGTCTTGACCACCGGGCTCGACGAGTTCGATGCACTCTTGGCATCGGCCGGCGCCGAGCGCACCGAAGTTGTTGAGGCACCTGCTGCACCTGTTGCCGCGCCGGCGACCCCGGCCGCCCCGGCCGCCGCAGCCACCTCGGCTGTCGCCGAAGGCCACACCTCAAGCGGCCCAGCAACCAACCCGTTTGCCGAACTCGGCGTCGAGCTGCCAACCGCAGCCCAGCCGACCATCAAGCTCATTCCATCCGAGCGCCCTAAGGCAAGCCTGCTCTGGAGCATCGGCTCAGGCGTTGGCGTAGTCCTCGTCGGTCTAATGGTCTGGTTGTTCACCCTCAACGGTTTCAACCTGAACATCAACCCGGGTTCTGCGGGAATCTCGGTTGCTGATGTAACCACCAAGACTTACGACGAGGGTTACAACACCCTCACCGCACAAAAACTTCTAGTGGTCAAGGCCTATGAAACCAGCGACACTGTTCCGCTGGACACAATCATTCGCACCGACCCAATGGCAGGCACCAAGGTTCCAGAGAACACCTCGATCACCGTTTATGTCTCTTCGGGCAAAAACACCGTCAAGGTCCCTGGCACGCTAATCGGCTTGACCGAGAGCGAAGCAACCGCGGCCCTGATGGCGGCCAACCTGATGCTAGGAACCATCACGCAGGCAAATAGCGCGACCATCCCAGCCGGCACCGTAATCGAAACCGACCCGGTTGCCAACGCGGATGTTGCCGAGGGCAGCGTCGTGAATCTTGTGATTTCAAACGGCCAGGTCAACGTGCCTGACGTGCGCAACCTGTCGACTTCTGAGGCGCAGAGCCGCATGACTTCGGCTGAGGTTGGCCTAACCGTGAGCATTGCGGTTCAGGGCGGAGTTTGCCCGGCCGGCAAGACTCAGGGAACCATCATTGTCGAGCAGTCGATCATGCCTGGGCTAGCGCCGCAGGGCAGCGCAATCATCCTCTACGTGGGTTGTAACTAAAGCTTTACGAGCGGCGAAAGCGACTGTGCGCGCTCGGCTGCACCCTTGAGCCCGATTGACTCGAGCCAGTTGCCCAGCATTTGATAACCGCCCTCGGTGAGCACCGACTCCGGGTGATACTGCACACCATAAATTGGCAGCGTCGCGTGCTGCAGAGCCATGATGACCCCGCCCTTAGAGTTCTGCCCTGGGATGGTTCGCGCAGTCACAATCAAATCTTCTGGCACGGTCGAGTCGACCACGGCCAGCGAGTGATAGCGGGTGGCAGTGAACGGCTGTGGAACATCCTTGAAGACCAGCGAGTTGTCGTGCTGAACCTCGGATGTCTTGCCGTGCATTAGTTCTTCGGCGCTGGTGACGGTTGCGCCCATTGCTTCAGCGATTGCCTGGTGGCCGAGGCAAACTCCAAAGATAGACTTGCCGGTCTGAAGCGCGAGTTTTACGGTCGGGATGCTCAAGCCGGCAGCAGCTGGGGTGCCAGGGCCTGGGCTCAAAAGCACCGCGTCATACTTGGCGAGCAGGGCTGGAAGCTCGGCCTCGGTAACGACGTCGTTGCGCAAAACCTCGGTCTCTGCGCCAAGCTGCTGCAGATAACCGTTCAGCGTGTAAACGAAGCTGTCGTAGTTGTCGAGAACCAAAATCTTTGTCATGTTGATTTAAGCCTACTGCCAACGACAATGGCATTAGAATTACCGCATGCCTGAATCATCATCACGTAAGAAGCCTGCCAAGGTTTCAAAGCCTCGCGCGCCAAAGTTGCCGACCGAGAACACCGAAGAGCTGCCTAACCCGGTCTGGTTCAAGCCAGTCATGTTCGGCTTCATGATCCTCGGTCTTGCCTGGATCATCACCTACTATGTGTCGAGCGCACAGTTCCCACTAGGTGCCGGCACCCCTTGGAACCTTCAGAACTGGAACATCCTGATCGGCTTCGGCATTGCCATGGTCGGTTTCGCGATGTCTACCCGCTGGAAGTAATCCAACAAGAATTCAAAAACCGCCCGGTCGAAGGACTTGGGCGGTTTTTCTTTGTCGTTTCAGATCAACCGCTTCCCCGCATCCTTCAAAAGCAAATAGAGCTCGTTCGGTCGATGTGGGTTTTCGGAAAAACCAAACTTCAAGTAAAACTGTCGCGCGCTGTCGTCGACCGGGTGGGTGGTCAATGCCCTAACGCCTGCATTCTGGCTGATCGCGAAGGTGCGCAAGATTGCATCACGAAGCAAATGCTTTCCCAGACCTTGACCCTGATAGTCCTTGTGAACAGCCATCCTGGCAAGTAGCAGAACTGGGATAGATAGGTTGCTCATGCCAGCCTTCATCCTGGTGCTGGCCTCGGCGTTGACAATCTCCCCCACGGTGAGGCTGTAGAAGGCGATGACTGAATCATCATGAGTTATCACAAAGGTTTTTGCCGAGTTTGAAAGACTCGCCTGCATAGCCCGCTCTCGAAACCACTTGTCAATCGACTGGTTTCCCGAATCGAACCCCTCCAACCGATGCGAGATATTTAGCGGCTCTAGTCCTTCGGCCACGAGAGAGGCTTTGAAAATAGTTGGTCAAGGCCTGGGTTTGGTTCCGACTCTGAGTCAACCAGCTTTTCCCACCACTCGAACTCTTTGCCTGACACCACAAACACGCGCTGTTCAAGAATCGCCATCTCGGCTGCTAAAACCGAACTGTCCAGGATGAAGTCCGAAACGTTCTTGCCCGAAATCGATGCGGCCCGCGCGAGGATCTCCTTCTGCGCCAACGTCAACCGAACCTCTTGACGTTCAGTCTTTCGAACCGCTGTGTCTTTGATTATTGACATAAAAGCCTCCTGTACGGATACTAGCCGTACAGTCAGACATTTATCTACAGACCGACTAAATTGTTGATGAAGGTGAGTGGCGGCACACACTCCACTTCTCGCCCCAGCGAGTTTCCCGTGCAACCCCGGCAATTGACTGATTCGCTAATTTTTAGAAAGGAATCCTCTATTTGAAGGGCTTCGCCCGCTAAGAATTAGTGAATTGATCAATCGCGCGACGGGCACGGTCAATTTTGGGCGACGGGCACGGTCGATGTTGGCCGGCGGCAGGGCGGCGCAGCGCGGCGGCACGGCACGGCCGAATCTAGATTCCGAGAACCTGCATCCGGAATATTGTCAGAAGCACGAGCCCAAGAACCACGCCTACCAGCCCAAGGCGCTGAGCCGACTGCTGCGAAAGCATCCTGGTGTTGGCAAGCACGAGGGCAACAACGCCACCGGTGATTAGGCCACCGACGTGACCCTCCCAGCTGACGCCGGATGAGAAGAAGCCGAACACCAAGTTGATCGCGATTAGCCCAAGCATTTGGCCCGAGTTCTGGCCGAGCTGGCGAAGGATCACGAAGTAGGCGGCCATTAGACCGAAGATTGCACCCGAAGCGCCGACCACCCAGTTGTCTGGGTTGGCAAGCAGCAAGACCCCGACCGAGCCACCGAAGATCGAGATCAGGTATAGCGCGAGGAAGCGCGCACGACCGAGCATCGGCTCGAGGACCTGGCCGAAGATGAAGAGCGAATACATGTTCAAAAGAAGATGTAGGAAGTTCGCCGGGTTGTGAACGAAGCCGGCTGTAATCATGCGCCAAGGCTGAAGCCCGGTTAGCTGAGGCACATAGGCCATCAGATCGGTCACGTATGACCCAGGCATAATCTGAAGCAGCCAAAACGCGATGTTCAGGCCGATCAAAGAGAGGCTGACAACCGGGCGAGGCCCAGATTGGCGAGTGCGTGCGGCGCGGGTGCGCCGACGGTTCAGCTGGGTAGCCGTCCCGCCGGCGTCATCCGGGCACAAAAAACCGACACTAGCTTCAACCTGGCACTCTGGGCAGATGAAACGTTCACATCGCTGGCAACGAACGTATGCCTCGCGGTCTGGGTGTCGGTAACAGGTCATTAGACCTTTTCGATTGAGATTGACTCGATGATCACATCGGCAAGAGGCTTGTCGCGGCCGTCGCAGTCGACGCCCTCGATCTTCATGCAGACAGCCTTTGACTCTTCGTCAGCGACCTCACCGAAAACGGTGTGCTTGCCGAACAACCAGGTGGTTGGAGCGGTGGTGATGAAGAACTGTGAACCGTTGGTGCCAGGCCCGGCGTTTGCCATGGCTAGCTTGAAAGGCTCGTTGAAGTTCAACTCCGAGTTGATCTCATCGCCGAACTGGTAGCCCGGGCCACCCATACCGGTGCCGGTTGGGTCGCCACCCTGCAGCATGAACTGCTGGATGATGCGGTGGAAGATTACGCCGTTGTATAGCGGCTTGCCGGTCTGAACCTCGCCGGTGCGCGGGTCGCGCCACTCGATTGAGCCGGTCGCTAGACCTTCGAAGTTCTCGACGGTCTTAGGGGCGTGGTTGCCGAATAGGTTGATTTTGATGGCGCCATGGTTGGTGTTGATGGTCGCTACTGAAGTGTGTGCAGTCATGCCTACTATTGTTCCATGGCTAAGAAACTCGACCTACACGAATTGCTAGAACTGTTGCCCGCTATTAGCGAAATCTGGGATGACGCTTCAGCCGGCGCGAAGAAGGCGGGCAAGCTCGTTGCTAAGGAAGCCAAGAACCCGGTCTACGGCTGGGCAGCTGTCGGCATTGCTCTTGCGGTGACCGCATTGATTGCCTACTCAATAATGAAGCCCGAAGAGGAAGACCGCTGGAACGAAGTTAGTGCCAGCCCAGACGCTTAGATAACTCGGCACCAGCAACCTTCAAGCCACCGGCCAACTCGGCACGCAGCCCGGCACCGGCATCTTCAGACCTAAAGGTCAACGTGATCGCTGCCACTGGGAAGCCCAAGTGATTCTTGGCCGCGACCGCAATCGATGAATACCCTTCGGTGATAAACCCATCCTCGGCACTAAAACCAGCCGCCGCTTCGTCGCGCAGCACGCCCGTTAGTTCGCGCAGGTTCTTCGGCCCGAGGCCTGTTCGATCGACAAAACTTTTGTTATTCGCGAAGGTTGCGCGCACCTGCGCAGCATCCAAGCCGGCAAGGATGGCTCGGCCCGACGCCGTCAAGTGGGCAGGCAGGCGAACGCCAACCTCCGTGACCAGCGTGACCGGGCGATGCGGCACTTCGCGCGCCAGATAAAGAAGTTCAGACCCTTGCAAGATTCCGAGCTGGGCAACCGCCGGCAGCTTGGTTTCCGACTCGCGCACCAGTTTGGTGAGCAGTGGCCGAGCCTGGCGCTCGAGCGGGTCGTGGCGCAGGTATGCCGAGCCGAGCTCGAAAGCGCCGACCCCTAGCCCCCAGCGTTCATCCTCGGGGAAGTGCATGACGAAACCGCTCTCTTGCATCGCGGTCAAAAGGTGATACGTCGATGATCTCGGGATGCCGACTCGGGTGGCGATTGCCGCCGCAGGCATCGGAGCACCGGCCTTCGCCAGCGTGCGCAAAATCAGCAGGGCTCGGCTGGCTGCTGGCACGTTAGTCATGGAGGTTTCCTAATCTCGTATTTCAGACAGTAGCATCAAAAACCTCGTTGGCGTGCGGGCTAAAAGCCAGTTTCATTGACCTATGACCACTTCAACTCGCGGCCCACTGCACGCCGCCACCGGATCAAACCTCACCGCCAAGGGCTGGGCCCAAGAGGCGGCACTTCGCATGCTGCACAACAACCTTGACCCGGCGGTTGCCGAGCACCCAGAAAACCTTGTGGTTTATGGAGGCACCGGCAAGGCAGCCCGCAACTGGGCGAGCTTCGACGCCATGGTCAAGACCCTGACCAACCTCGAAGACGATGAGACCATGCTGGTTCAGTCTGGCAAGCCGGTCGGCGTTTTCCGCACCCACGAGTGGGCACCGCGCGTGCTGCTCGCAAACTCAAACTTGGTGGGCGACTGGGCTAACTGGCCTGAGTTCCGCCGCCTAGAAAATCTAGGTCTGACCATGTATGGCCAGATGACCGCTGGTTCATGGATTTACATCGGCACCCAGGGAATCCTCCAGGGCACCTACGAGACCTTCGCCGCAGTGGCCGAAAAGGACTTCGGCGGCACCCTGGCCGGAACCCTAACCGTGACCGGTGGTTGCGGTGGCATGGGTGGCGCGCAGCCGCTGGCCGTCACCATGAACGAGGGCACCTGCCTCATCATCGACGTGGATGAGTCGCGCCTTCGCCGTCGCGTAGCCGACCGCTACCTCGACGAGGTTTACGACAACCTGGATGTCGCAATCGACCGCGCAGTTCAGGCCAAGAACCAGAAGCTAGCAATCTCAATCGGTCTAGTAGGCAACGCTGCCGCCGTGCTTCCAGAGCTTCTTCGCCGCGATGTGCCGGTTGACATTGTCACCGACCAGACTTCGGCGCACGACCCGCTGTTCTACATCCCAGCCGGAATGGACTTCGATTCGGCAGCGCAGGCTCGCATCGATGACCCGGCCGACTTCACCAAGCGCTCACAAGAGTCGATGGCTCGCCACGTTGAGGCGATGGTTGGCTTCATGGATAAGGGTGCGGTGGTCTTTGACTACGGCAACTCGATCCGCGATGAGGCACGTCAGGGTGGTTACGAGCGTCCGTTCGCTTTCCCGGGCTTCGTGCCGGCCTACATCCGCCCGTTGTTCTGCGAGGGTAAGGGTCCGTTCCGTTGGGTCGCACTTTCGGGTGACCCGAAGGACATCTATCGCACCGACCAGGCCATCCTTGAGCTCTTCCCTGAGAACAATCAGTTCCAGGGTCTGCCAGCCCGCATTTGCTGGCTCGGATACGGCGAGCGCGAGAAGGCCGGTGCCGCATTCAACGACCTAGTCGCCCGCGGCGAGGTTTCGGCTCCGATCGTTATCGGCCGCGACCACCTCGACTGTGGTTCGGTCGCCTCGCCTTACCGCGAGACCGAAGCAATGCTTGATGGCTCGGATGCGATTGCTGACTGGCCAATCTTGAACGCGATGCTAAACGTTGCTTCTGGTGCCGCTTGGGTTTCACTGCATCACGGTGGTGGCGTTGGTATGGGTCGCTCGATTCACGCCGGCCAGGTAACCGTTGCCGATGGAACCGCTCTCGCAGGTGAAAAGCTAAACCGCGTGCTGACCAACGACCCAGGTATGGGTGTGATTCGTCACGTCGACGCCGGCTACGACATCGCTAAGGAAGTGGCTCGTCACAAGCACGTGCAC
>JBDLUE010000029.1:0-8900 GCA_039805505.1 Actinomycetota bacterium | reverse complement strand
CGGCTTCTCGAGGCGAGAGCGACGAGAACAAGAGCACCAAACCCGAGCGCGAAAAAAAGCCACCCACTCCAGAACGCCTAGAGCAACGTGCGCGTAATGTTTTGCTACACCAGCTAGCCCGCAGCGCTAAGTCAACTCAACAGCTACGCAAGATTTTAGAGAACCGAGAAATACCCACCGAAATCGCTGAACGAGTCTTGGAGCGATTCACTGAAGTTGGGTTAATCGATGACCAGGCTTACGCCGAAACAATCGTGAATAGTCGGCGAAACTTCAAAGGCTTGTCCAAGTCGGCAATCAAGCGGGAACTCAATGAGAAGGGCGTGCCGGCAGCATTCATTGAAACCGCAATCGAGTCGATCTCAGCAGAGGACGACTTCGAGGCGGCTAAAGAACTCGCGGCGCGCCGCATAAGACAGATGAGTGCGTTGACTCGCGAGGTGCGTGAGCGTCGACTAGCTGGTTACCTTGGTCGAAAGGGTTACCCATCCTCGGTGGTTTTCGCGGCAATCAAATTCGCAGAGTCGCAGATCGACCCCGTCTAGTCATTCCAAGGCGTAAAATCAACTAGTAATGACTACAACCACTCAACGCAGCTACGAGGTTCGCACCTTCGGCTGTCAAATGAACGTTCACGACTCGGAGCGCCTCGCTGGCCTGCTCGAGGGTGCTGGCTACGTTCCGGTTGAAGAGGGCCTGGCAGACGTAGTGGTTTTCAATACCTGTGCCGTGCGAGAAAACGCCGACAATAAGCTGTACGGCAACCTCGGTCAACTTTGGGAGCACAAGGAAGTAAACCCAGGTCTTCAGATTGCTGTGGGCGGCTGCCTTGCGCAAAAAGACCGCGACACAATCGTCAAGAAGGCCCCTTGGGTTGATGTCGTGTTTGGAACACACAACATCGGTTCATTGCCAGCGCTTCTAGAGCGCGCGCGTCATAACAATGAAGCTCAGGTTGAAATCCTTGAATCTCTTGAGACTTTCCCGTCAGATTTGCCTACCAAGCGAGACTCAACCTACGCAGCCTGGGTTTCAATCTCGGTGGGCTGCAACAACACCTGCACCTTCTGCATCGTTCCTAGTCTGCGCGGCAAGGAAAAAGATCGTCGCCCAGGTGAGATTCTTGCGGAAATCAAAGCACTGGTTGCCGAAGGTGTAATCGAAATCACTCTCTTGGGTCAGAACGTCAACACCTACGGTGTCGAGTTCGGTGACAAGGGCGCTTTTGCCAAGCTTCTTCGCGCCTGTGGTGAGATCGAGGGTCTCGAACGAGTTCGCTTCACCAGCCCACACCCAGCCGCATTCACCGACGATGTCATCGACGCGATGGCAGAGACCCCAAACGTTATGCCGACTCTTCACATGCCGCTCCAGTCGGGCAGCGACCGCATTTTGAAGGAAATGCGACGCAGTTACCGAAGCGAGAAGTACCTAGGCATTCTTGACCGAGTTCGCGCGGCCATCCCAGATGCAACCATCACAACCGACTTGATAGTTGGTTTCCCCGGAGAAACCGAAGAAGACTTCCTAGAAACTTTGCGCGTAGTTGAAGAAGCAAGATTCGGCGCGACCTACACCTTCCAGTATTCAAAGCGTCCTGGTACTCCGGCTGCCACTTTGCCGGATCAGCTACCAAAGGCTTTAGTTCAAGAGCGTTATGAGCGACTACTGGCGTTAGTCAACCGAATTGCACTGGAGGAGAACCAGGCCTTGGTTGGAAACACGGTTGAGGTTTTGGTTTCAAATGGCGGACGCAAAGATGACGCGACGCTTCGCATGAGTGGCCGCGGTCGCGATAACCGACTGGTGCACTTTGAAGTGCCGGCTGATGCCGAGGCTCCGCGTCCAGGCGACTTAGTAACCGCAACCATCACCGAGGCGGGGCCTTACCACCTGATTGCGGACGCCGGTTATTCAATGCGTCGAACCATCGCGGGTGACGCATGGGATCGCGCAGAAGCAGCCAGCTGTGCAGTGCCGGCACCAGGCGCTTCGGCAGCCTCAGGGGCTAAGGCTGGCGTATCTCTCGGCCTCCCGAGTCTCGGCAAGCCCCACTCGCACTAATGACCAAGCTATTAGCCGTCGTTGGCCCAACCGGCGCCGGCAAGTCAGCGCTAGCCATTGAAATCGCAAAGTACATCAACTCACATGGCGGCAAGGCCGAGATCCTCAATTGCGACTCGATGCAGTTCTATAAGGGCATGGATGTAGGCACGGCCAAGCTAACCCTCGAAGAGCGTCGGGGCATCACCCACCATCTCTTTGATTTTCTCGAAATCACGGATGAGTCCACAGCGGCCGAATACCAACAAATCGCTCGTCCTTTGATCCTCGATCTACAAGCTGATGGCATAACGCCGATTCTGGTCGGTGGTTCGATGCTTTACGTTGCGGCGGTTCTCAACAAGTTCGAGTTTCCTGCTCGCGACGAGAAGTTGCGGGCCAAACTCGAGCAAGACCTAATCGATTTGGGTCCGCACGAGATGCATCGACGGTTGAAAGCGCTTGACCCTATTGCGGCCAGCCGCATCATCCCAGAAAATGGGCGCCGAAGCGTTCGCGCTATCGAAATCGTCACCCTGACCGGCGAACCGTTCGCCGCCGCACTTCCCGAGGTGCCCGAAGACTGGCAGCCAGTTCTCGAAATCGGTATCAACGGTGATCGTGAAGACCTTCGTGCCCGTCTCGAAGCTCGAGTTCACAAGATGTGGCGGCAGGGGCTGATCGACGAAGTCAGGTCCTTGGAGCCAAAGGGCATCCGTGAGGGCAAGACTAGCTCGGTTGCCATTGGCTATGCGCAGGCGCTGAAGCAAATAGATGGCGAGTTGACCGAGGCGGAAGCTATCGCAGACACCGTGCGGCTGACACAGAAGTATGCTCGACGCCAAATGTCGTGGTTCCGCCGCGACCAGCGCATCCAGTGGCTCGACTATCAAGACCCCGACGCGACCGCCAAGGCGCTGTCTATGGTTGATGAGTGGTTGAGCCTTTAGGCTTGAATCATGTCCAATCTGCTTTCATTCACCAAAGGTCACGGCACCGGAAACGACTTCGTGTTGTTTCTGGACGCCGAGGGCGAAGTTTCACTGACCTCAGAGCAGATCGCCCAGATTTGTGACCGCAACTTCGGCATTGGTGCCGATGGTCTCATTCGCGTGGTCAAGTCGGCAAACCTGCCAGAAGGAGCTGCCTCGCTAGCCGAGGAGCCTTCCGCTACCTGGTTTATGGATTACTACAACTCGGATGGGTCGACAGCCGAGATGTGTGGAAACGGCACCCGCGTCTTCGCACGTTACCTAACGGAACATGGTCTTGTTGACCTCCCTGAGGGCGAAACCCTTTCAATCGGAACCCGAGCTGGAGTCAAGGACATCCAGCGCAACCTGGCCGGTTTTGTCGTTGACCTTGGTCGCTGGAAGCTCGAGGACGAGGTCTTGGTAAAGGCCCGAAACCTTGATGTTCCTCGCCCTGGTCAGGGAATCAACGTCGGCAACCCACACGTAGTTGTGGCGCTCGCCGAACCCAAAGAACTGGCGACTCTCGACCTAACCGAACTGCCAGAAATCATCCCGGTTCCTGAAGCCGGCGCAAACATCGAGTTTGTCGTTCCGGCCGAGCCGATGATCGCCAACGGTGTCGGGTCCATCACTATGCGAGTCTATGAGCGCGGCGCGGGGGAGACCCTTTCCTGTGGCACCGGAATCGTAGCCGCCGCATTGGCAACTCGTCACTGGGCGGGGCAGGGCGCTCCGAACCAGTGGAAAGTCACAGTTCCCGGTGGGACTCTCGGTGTTCGTATGTTTGCCGCCGAGGATGGCGAGCACATCGGCCTCAGCGGCGCAGCAGAACTAGTATTCGACGGAGTAATTAACCTGGATGAGCTGAAGCCGCGCCTCTCGAGAAGTTAGAGCCGAACTCTAACCGCGGTTCTTGACGCGCAGCACGCGGAAACCCTTGGCGGTCTCGACGCGAATCGTTGAGAATCCATCCGGCATTTCATCCTCGAGCCATCGGTGAAGTGAATCGGCGCCGAGGTTCTTCTGAACCACCAAGTAGCCCTCGGCGGAATCTTCCAACCGCGGTAGCCAGGTCTGCAAAATTTCGTGCAGCACATCCTTGCCGACGCGAATCGGCGGGTTCGACCAGATTCCTCTGAATCGCAGTTCTGCAGGCAGGTCCTCTGGGCGGGACACCTTGACGTTGGTTAGTCCTAGGCGGGCTGCGTTCGCAGCAGTGAGATCCAATGAGCGCTGATTCACATCGATAGCCCAAACCGTCGCCTGAGGCGCACGTGACGCCAGCGAGAGAGCAATCGGGCCCCAACCGCAACCCACATCCAGAAGGTTTCCGCTAGGCGGCACTTCATCTAGGTGGTCAAGCAACACAAGGGTTCCCTGATCGATGTGATCTGGGCTAAAGATTCCACCAGCGGTAGTCACCGTAACGGCGCGACCGTCAATTTCTACATGGATTTCTTTGGGCTTGAACTTGCTGTCTGGGGCCTCCGAAAAGTAGTGATCAGAGGACATATTCGAAACCTTATTACAGATCGGCAAACTAGTGTTAGTCCTAATGAATGACAAGCAGTTTGAAAACGAAGAGCCCGAGGACGTCGCTAAGGCTTCTTTCGCCTCTCGCGGTGACGAAGTTATTGATCGAATTCTGCGCAGGGGAGAGCGAGCGGTCGCTCTAGGTTCCGAAGAAACTCACGGTTATTCGGCCTCGGATGGCGACCAGCAGGACCTCCAGGACCGCACCTCCCTTCGCCGCGTCAACGGCCTATCAACCGAACTTCAAGACATCACTGATGTTGAGTATCGCCAGCTGCGCCTCGAAAAGGTCTTGCTGATTGGTCTTTGGGGTTCAAACTCGCTTGCCGACGCCGAGAATTCGCTTCGGGAGCTTGCCGCGCTCGCCGAGACCGCCGGTTCAACGGTGTTAGACGGGCTGCTCCAACGACGCAGCTATCCCGACCCAGCCACCTACCTTGGAAAAGGTAAAGCGGAGGAACTTCGCGAGCTTGTCGCCTCATCGGGCGCCGACACCGTGATTGCAGACACGGAGCTAGCACCAAGCCAGCGACGAAACCTCGAGGATGTAGTCAAGGTCAAAGTTGTAGACCGAACCGCTGTGATTCTCGACATTTTTGCACAGCACGCTAAGTCTCGCGAAGGTAAGGCGCAGGTTGAGCTGGCTCAACTCGAATACCTTCTCCCACGTCTTCGCGGTTGGGGTGAATCGATGTCGCGTCAGGCCGGTGGCCAGGCCGCAGGCGGTGTCGGTATGGGCTCCCGTGGTCCTGGCGAAACCAAGATTGAACTTGACCGACGTCGAATCAACACTCGGATGGCCAAACTTCGCAAACAGATTGTGGAGATGGAACCGGCCCGCGAAACTAAGCGTGCAAGTCGCAAAAAGAACCAGGTTCCTGCGGTTGCAATCGCCGGTTATACGAACGCCGGCAAGTCATCCTTGCTGAATAAGATGACCTCAGCTGGAGTCCTCGTGCAGAACGCACTCTTCGCGACTCTAGATCCGACCGTCAGAAAGACCAAAACCCCGGATGGCCGCGACTACACGCTCGCTGATACGGTGGGCTTCGTGCGCAACCTGCCACACCAGTTGGTTGAAGCGTTCCGTTCAACTCTCGAAGAAATAGCCGATTCCGACCTAATCGTTCACGTCGTGGATGCCTCGCACCCTGACCCAGGCAGCCAGATTGCCACGGTCCGTGATGTTATTGGCGACGTTGGCGCTCGTGGAATCACTGAACTGATTGTCTTCAACAAGATTGACCTGGCAGACGAAACGCAACGAATGGCCCTTCGCGGCATGGAGCCGGGTTCGATTGGGGTCTCGGCTAGAACCGGTGAAGGCATGGATGAGCTTTTGCAGCGCATTGCCGAGCTCCTGCCCGAGCCCAATGTCGAAGTTGCCGTCTTGATCCCTTACGACAGGGGAGACCTAGTGTCACGATTGCACTTGAACAGCCGAATCCTGATGCTCGACTATCGAGAGGGCGGCACTTTTGTTCGCGCCATGGTCAAGCCTGAGATGGCAGCTGAACTCGCGCTCTACCGCTTGGTTATTTAGAGACTTAGATTGAACGCAGAACCGCGACAACCTTGCCAAGGATGACCGCGTGGTCGCCCAGAATCGGCTCGAATTCAGAGTTTCGAGGCAAGAGCCAGGTGTGACCGTCACGCTGCTTAAAGGTCTTGACTGTTGCTTCCTCTTCGAGCATGGCGGCGACGATGTCTCCATTCTCAGCCGTCTGCTGTGAACGAACCACAACCCAGTCGCCATCGCAGATTGCGGCGTCAATCATCGATTCACCAACCACCTTCAGCAAGAAGAGATCTCCCTTTCCGACTAGCTGACGGGGCAGCGGGAAAATCTCTTCAACGTTCTGATCTGCGGTGATTGGAATACCGGCAGCAATTCTGCCAACCATAGGGACCATGGCCGCTTCACCGAAGGGAGTGGGGTTGTCAGACTGTGCACTCTGCCCGTCATACAAGCCCTCAGGTTCGATGAGAACTCGAATGGCTCGGGCGGTGTTGGCGTCGAACGAAATGTAGTGGGCGTCCTTCAACTGTTCGAGCTGGTACTTCACGCTGGAGACTGCCTTTAGGCCGACCTCGTCGCCAATTTCACGCAGGGATGGCGTGTAGCCGCTCTGATCCTTCGAGCGAATGATGAACTCCAGGATGCGTTCTTGCATTTGGCTGAGGTTGTCTGAACGCTTTGCCATGTGATGCCCTCCGTTGCTTTTACCCTCGCAGATTCAGCTCATTTCGATAAATGTCTGAGGTGTGCGATTGACTCCGTATATCGAAATTGTATTCGTATTCGAACAAGAAAACAAACACATTTTCGAAAGAATAAAAGATTTACTTGACAAAGCATTGGTCTTTATTCGTAAACTTGTTCTAATTCGAACAGATGTTCGGAAAACTGCTAGTAAGGAATTCACTGAAATGACTAACTACTCATCGGCTACCGGAATGACCCGCCCGATCGCGCCAGTTTCAAAGCGCACCGTCTTGAACGCCAAGGGACGTCGCTTCGTTCGTCAAGCGACCGTCGTCACCGTTGCGGTTGTTGCGGCCATCAGTTTCTTCTCGGGTCAGGCAGCGACCGCTGGTTCAGATTCAGTGAAAACCACCTTCACCTACGTCACCGTTCACTCGGGCGAGAGCCTTTGGCAGCTAGCCGGTGACCTTGCTCCAAACGAAGACCCTCGCGACTGGATCGCGAAGGTCGTAGACCTGAATGCGCTAACCAGCGCAGAGGTCGCACCGGGGCAGCGCATCGCGCTGCCATAGTTGCAGGTTCAATCAACAAACCTTCTCGCTGGGTAAACTTGTGTAATGGCGAGACTAGAAGACCTTCCACTACGCGATGACCTCAAGGGCCAGCAGCCATACGGCGCTCCTCAACTCGAGGTGCCGGTTTCCCTCAACGTAAACGAAAACACTCACCGCGTGCCACTTGAAGTGGCCGAGGACATCATCGAGCGACTCGCCAAGTCGCTGATGTCTATCAATCGCTACCCAGACCGCGAGTTCATGTCTCTTCGAGAGGCTCTAGCCGCTTATCTCGGGGCTGGTTTAACACCAGAGAACATTTGGGCCGCCAATGGCTCGAACGAAGTTTTGCAACACATTTTTCAGGCCTTCGGTGGCCCTGGTCGCAAGTTCCTGAGTTTCACCCCGACCTACTCGATGTACCCAATAATCGCCTCTGGAACCCAGACCGAATACGTGTCGGTGTCTCGTGGTGACCGATTCGAACTGACCCCGGAGGTCATTAGAAAAGCGATACTCCAGCACAAGCCGAACATCGTCATACTTTGCTCCCCGAACAACCCAACTGGCACTCCTCTTGGTCTGGACTGCATCGAGGCGGCCTATCAGGCCATCACCGAAGCGTCCGGAGGAATTTTGGTGGTCGACGAGGCATATCAAGAATTCGGTGCTGATCCATCCGTCACAGCCGTCTCTCTGCTTCGCGGGCGCGAGCGTCTTCTGGTAAGTCGAACAATGTCAAAGGCCTTCGCCTTCGCTGGCGCGCGTGTGGGCTACCTGGCCGCCGACCCAGCCGTCATTGATGCGCTTCGTTTGGTTCGTTTGCCCTATCACCTGAGCGCATTCACCCAGGCTGCTGCCGAGGGTGCTCTGGCCCACGCACCTTCGATGCTTTCCACAGTCGACGACATCCGTGCCCAGCGAGACCGTATTGTCACTGAGTTGAAGTTGATGGGCTTGGATCCATACCGTTCAGACGCGAACTTTGTGTTGTTCGGCGGCTTAGCTGACCCGGACAAGGTCTGGCAGCAGTTGCTTGACCGAGGCGTGCTCATTCGCAACGTGGGTCTGGACAGAACTCTTAGAGTCAGCGCTGGCACCGAGGCCGAAACATCGGCATTCCTTCAGGCCTTGCGCGAAGTTCTCGGCAACTAGTTGGCGTCGCTTCGCTAGACTTGAAGCAATCCAACGACGTTTCTATGGCGTCGCCATGGAGAAAGGCAGAAAATGACCCGTGTAGCTCAACTTCAACGCCGCACCAGCGAGTCTTCGATCGAGCTTTCGATCAACCTCGACGGGACCGGCCGCTCAGAAATCTCGACTACCGTGCCTTTCTTCGATCACCTGCTCACCGCATTCGCAAAGCACTCTCTTGTCGACCTTGTCGTCAAGGCCAGCGGCGACACGCACATTGATGTCCACCACACGGTAGAGGACACCGCCATCGTTTTGGGCCAGGCAATCAAGCAGGCTCTTGGTGACAAGGCGAAAATTGGTCGCTACGGTGACGCAACCGTTCCATTGGATGATGCCCTGGCGCGCGCGGTTGTCGATGTTTCCGGCCGCCCATACTTGGTTCACACCGGTGAA
>JBDLUE010000028.1:0-12311 GCA_039805505.1 Actinomycetota bacterium | reverse complement strand
ATAGTGCGCGAGGACGGCGAACGGGCTGTAGCGCAGCTTGGTAGCGCACTTGTCTGGGGGACAAGGGGTCGCAGGTTCAAATCCTGTCAGCCCGACTCATTGAATTTTGACTAGATACCGTGCTTGTGGATGTCCTTAGGTAAGTCTGTGAGGTTTCCAAACTCACTCCAACCGATCCGGTTGATTTGGTTGACTCGATAGAAAGTAGTCAGCGAACTGCGAGGGAATCTTGCGAAAACTAGTCATCCATGCCGGGTTTCATAAAACTGGAACAACTGCCTTGCAACACTCGCTAAGCGCATCCGAGTCGGCGCTGCACAAGCAAGGTGTGCTCTCCCACGGAAATTCTCAGAGTGACAGCGCTCTGGCGCTTGCCAAGCGCGGGTGGGGATGGAAGGGTGGCGGCAGCAAACCAATCCCGATGAAGACTTGGGATCGTTTGGTCACCCGAATCAATCGCAACTCTGGCAACTCGGTTATCAGCAGCGAGTTTTATAGTGAACTTCAACTGGCTGACATCGAGAAGATCAAGATCGCTTTCCCCAAGCACGAAGTACAAATTGTGTTCACCATCAGGGCCTTGGATGCCCTATTTCCTTCGAACTTTCAACAGGCTCTCAAGGGCGGCAGCGACCTGAGTTATGAAGATTGGCTCGAGCGCATCTTGGATGATTACCAGAACGGAAAACGCTCATCGTTCTGGCGTCGAAATCAACATTCGTTGGTGATTGAGCGGTGGGCTGGCGTGTTCGGCCACGAGCAAATCACACTCATCACATCGGATGTTCAAAATCAGAAAGCCCTCTATGAGCGGTTTGAAACTTTGCTTGGCCTTAAACCAGACTCATTGGTCAGGGAATCTCGCACCGGATTGAATCGTGGATTACTTCTAGACGAAATCTCTTTGATTCTCGAGGTAAATCGGAACTATCCGAAGAACGGGCGATGGAACGAGTATCAAACGTTTATCAAGCATGGGGTCATTGACAAGTTCACCTCAACCCCGGCGGGCACTGTCGAGGAGAGCAACCGCCTGCGAACTCCGGCTAAATTTGCCAAGCAAATCAATGAAATCGCAAAGATCGAGCTGGCGCAGCTTCGCGATTTAGACGTGGATGTGCTCGGTAGTTTTGACGAACTGGAGCCAGGCTCTCTTCTGGTTGGGCAAAATTCAGAGGTCAAGGACATTGATCTCGCCAAGGTCGCAGCGGTTCTCGCTCGGCAAAACTACGATGCCGTCACCACAATCGCGCCTCGTTCACTCGTGAAGAATTGGTTGCCATACCTCGAACACAGAATTCCTGCCTCGAGTTTCCGATTTGTGACGAGGACTCTTGGCAAGCTGACAGGGCGCTCGTAGCTCCTTCGTGGGAAACACCTAAACTCAAGACATGACTTGGGGCTTGTTGATCTCGGTGGCTGTGTTCAGCTTTGTCACATCCGTGACCCCTGGCCCTAACAACACTTTCCTGCTTTCATCAGGCGCGAACTTCGGGCTCAAAAAATCTCTGCCATACCTGAACGGCATCATGGTTGGTCTTGCTGGGATGATGATTGCCCTGGGTGCAGGCCTCGGTGTGATCTTTACCACCCTGCCGCTCGTTTATCAGGTGCTCAAGTGGGTGGGCTTCGCCTACATTGTTTGGCTGGCGTTCTTGATCGTGAAAAGCACCAGCAAGTCAGAGACGGCTGAAGCGCAATACATCGGCTTCTTCAAGGCAACCACTTTTCAGTTTGTGAACCCAAAGGCATGGGTTGTGATTGCTTCATTCATGGCCACCTCTGTCCCCGTCGGTTCGGGCCTCGGCGTGACCGCATTTATTTGTCTCGTGTTCTTGGTGTTCACCTATCCGGGCGCCCTTATTTGGGCACTTGCCGGCCAAGTTTTGAAAGAGTGGCTGAGTAAACCTGCCCGCCGCCGAGTCTTTAACATCGTCGCGGCAATCCTGCTGGTGCTGTCGATGGTGCCGGTTTTGTTCTTGCACTGATCGCTAGGTTGACTGAGGTGGAAAGTCTCTAATAATTCGTGATTGGAAACATCTGGGGTTAACCACACCTGACGTAGTCGCTAAAGCGTATATTTCCTAAACTGGGGTCTATGCGCCCCACTTTCACAGCCAGAGTTTTCCGTCAGAGAGCACTTGCTGTTCTTGCAAGTATTGCCTTGGCAGTAACGAGTCAGGGGCTAATCGCGGTTAGTGCAACAGCGGCAGAAACCGACTCGGCCAACTCTGCGGTCGACTATGCAGGTGTCTTTGATGGCAGCAGTTCCAACACCGTTAGCGCTGCGGCGACCAGCGTGATCCCGACCTCGGGTGAGTTCACGCTTGAAGCATGGATCTACCCAACCGCCTCAATCTCAGACACCAACACTCGCGTTATCTTCTCTCAGGGCACAAACTCTGACGGCGAGTTCTGGGTCGGTCGCGCGCAAGGCAACATCTCAATCTTTGACTCTGGTCGCACCCGACACGAGTGTGGTCCAACTCCTTCAAACGCGTGGAGTCACATAGCAATTTCGCGCACCGCGACAACCCTGAGCTGTTTCATCAACGGCGCACTCGCTTACACGAAGTCGGCGGCATTCACGGCAAACGTGGGCACTCGTTTCACTGTTGGCTCTTGGACCCCGAACCTAACCGACGTGAACACCTATTGGCAGGGTCAACTCGACCAGGTAAAGGTCTGGAATGGCAACCTGACCGAGTCACAGCTTGCGGAATCTATGCACGATTATTCTGCCACCGGTGTAACTGCTTCACCTACCTTGCTTGCTCACTACGACTTCAACGAGGGCACCAACACCGATCAGAAGCTTTACAACCGCGCAGGTGCAGGCCTCGACCTGACCTCGCCAAACCTAACTTTCGCCGATGTGAAGACCGTGGTCAACACCGGAAACATCGATCCAAACCGCACTCTCGTTTACAAGTTCCCACGCACCTATCTAACTGCCCAGGGTGGTTGGTCGGTGCCTGGCAACATGGCTAATGTCGAGATCCTCGCCGTTGGTGGCGGTGGCGGCGGCGGTGAGAACGTCGGTAACGGTGGTTCTGGTGGATCATCTACCTATCACTCAGGTTTGACCTTGGGCTCGGGCAGTCTGCTGACGGTGAAGGTCGGCCAAGGTGGGCGTCCAGGCGCCCACGTGGACGACTCTATGGTTGGCGCTACGGCTGCTACTTGGCAGCAGGATTCAACTGGCACCGCAAACACGAGTGTCGTTTCGACTCGTCGCGATGGTGGCACCGGCCAGGCTTCTTCGGTTGTCACGGATGCTGCCACGCTCACCGCACCTGGTGGCCTAGGAGGCATGACCTACTGGGATTCCAACGCCTGCGCTGGCGGTTCGGCCGCTCATACAGGCGGAACAACTCCGGCAGCGGCTGCTGGTTCAGGCGGAACCGCAAACAACGTCGGAGGCGCTGGCGGTCAGGGCTTCTTGACTACGGGAACACCTGCGGGTGTTGCAGCAGCGACTACCTACACGATCTCTGGCGCGAACTACAGGTTCGGTGGCGGTGGCGCAGGCGCTGACGGAAGCGGCACTTCGGTGTCCGGCGCAGCCAATGGCGGTGGAGCAACGTCTGCGACTTCCTATGTTCGAGGCGGCGCTGGCGATGCCAACTCTGGTGGTGGCGGTGCCGGTGGTTTGACCGGTTGTACTCCAGGTGGTGCCGGTGGTTCGGGTGTCGTTTATGTTCGCACCCTTCCGGTTTCAATCAATGCCATCAACGGTGGCGCAAATTCAACCAAGTCAATAGCGTCAGTAATCTCTGGCCCAGCCGGAATCTTCTCAGTTGCTCTTTCTAGCACGGTTGGAACTTTCAACATCCTTGCGGGTGACCTAACAACTTCAGGTGCAACCAAGACTGGCGGCTCGGGTTCTGAGAAGTTCATCACCTATCAAGGCACAATTGAACAGCTTCGAGCAGCAGTGGCAGCAACTAAGTTCACGCTTGCCGGTGCGCCGGTCACAGGCGCTATCAAGATTGAGCTAAACCCAGTAGTTGCCGACACCTCGACAATCTTCTTTAACCAGGCAAATGGGCACTACTACAAGTACGTCAACTCGACGGCGGATTACGCCACGGCAGCTTCATCTGCCGCAAACTCGGCCAATAACTACTTGGGTCTCAACGGTTACTTAACAAACCTCACGTCTGCGGCTGAGCAGACCTTCCAGGCCTCTGTCATCACTTTTGCATCAAAGCCCAACCTTTGGATCGGTGCACGCGAAGTCACAACCAACGGAAACTGGATCTGGTATGACGGCCCAGAGGCTGGAACTCAGATTCTGTCCAGCAACTATCCGACCAAGACCGTGGTGAACGGCGCCTATAACAATTTCAACGCGACCGAGCCAAACAACAACTCAGGAACAACTGGCGCTGACGACTGCGCGGTAGGTAACTTCACCGCTGCGCACGATTGGGATGATGTTGCTTGTGCAGCAACCACTATGGCTGGTTCCATCATCGAATTCGGTGGCCGAAGCACAGACCCAGGTGTCTCTTCAGCTGCAGTAACCGTGACCTTGGCTCAGGTCAACGTTGCCTTCACCGAGTTGAACTTTGATTACACTGCAACCAAGTATGTAAACCTCAAGAAGCTGAACGTGGATGGTGGCGACGCAACACTTGCCGGTTCGACCATTTCGGCAACCAACTCAACCGGCAAAGTTATCGGTGACCGCGTGCTGTTCAAGGCTGTTACGGTGCGCGATGGCAAGACAATTGATGCTCTTGTAACCACACGTCGAATCGTTAGCGCAACCATCACCAACTATGAGACTGGTGCCAGGGCCGGCGGAGTAGCATCGAGCTTCCAGACCGACGTGGACATCAACGCCAACAACGGCTACGCCGAATTCCAGTTTGACTTCTTCGAAACCGATGCGAACATCGTAGCCAACTGTAACGCTACGGTCGCATGTACTGGTTCGAACAAGGTAATTCTGCAAAACGTCAACGTATCAATCTTTGACATCGACTACTACCAGTGGAATGACATCACTGGAATGGACAGCTACACGGTTTCTAACCCAACAAACCTAAAGGCTTGTCTTGTCAGCGGGCTGACTCCATCTACGACCTGTACCGCAAACAACACCATCACCACTTTCCCTGCTGAAATCAGGTACCAGGGCCCAAGCGGCATCGATGCGACCTTGCCTGAGGATATGGCCATTGCAAACTACGGTTCGATGGAGACCTTCCGAGTCAAGTTCGGTCGAAGCATATCGGGCACACCAAACTACTACGGCATCACCTTCAAGGCGCTGTCTTGGGGTGGCAAGGCCACTCAGACCGTAGGCCCTCCGGCATCTCTATACGACTTGGTCTACTCAGGTAATGGCAAGACCGGCGGAACTGTTCCGGCCACCCAGTCTTCAGCGATCGGTGCAGAACAAACTGTCGCAGCGAACTCGGGCACCTTGGCAAAGACTGGATACACTTTTGCCGGCTGGAACACCGCCGCGGATGGCTCGGGCACCGCCTACGCGGCCGGCTCAAAGTTGCTAATGCCGGTCGGCGGTCTAACTCTTTATGCCGTGTGGACTCCTGGGCAGTACACCCTGACCTACAGCCCTAACAGCGGTACTTCGGCACCTGCGTCTTCCTTGAATAATGCTGGCTCCTCAATCACTTTGAGTGCGACGGTCCCGACTCGTGCGGGATACACCTTCGGTGGCTGGAACACGCTCGCGAACGGCACTGGCACAAACTACGCATCGAGCGCCGCCTACACAATGCCTGGCGCTAACACCACGCTGTATGCAAAGTGGACAAGCGCAAGCAGCACAATCGCGTACAACGCAAACGGTTCGTCTTCGGGTTCTGCGCCTTCAAGCAGCACCGGAACCGCCGGTTCATCGACCACCGTGAGCGCAAACACTGGAACGCTGGCCAAGACCGGGCACACCTTTGCGGGTTGGAACACGGCTGCAGACGGTTCGGGCACCGACTATGCGGGTTCAGCTGCGATTAACTATCCAGCTAGCGGCACTTTGACCTTGTATGCGAAGTGGACTGCGAACTCATACACCGTGGCCTACAACAGCAACGGTGGATCTTCAGCGCCAGGCTCATCATCGGTGCTTTACGGTTCAACCGTTTCAGTTGTGTCTTCGGCTTCAAACCCAACTCGCTCGGGTTACAACTTTGCTGGTTGGAACACAGTTGCAAACGGCAGCGGCACAGCACAGGCTGCCGGTTCAACCTTCGTGATGCCCGCAAACAACGTCACCCTGTTCGCGCAGTGGACCGCAATCAACTACAACGCGACCTATAACGGCAACGCCCCAAGCGGCCAGAGTGTCACCGGTTCACAGTCAGATGCAACCAACTACATCAGTGGTGCAACGGTTACGGCACTCAACGCCGGAACCCTAGCGGTGACAGGATACCGATTCGTTGGGTGGAACACTCGCGCTGACGGAACGGGTTCCGACTACGTAGCCGGCGGAACACTATCCATGCCGGTTGGCGGCATCACGCTTTATGCAAAGTGGGTTTTGAGCAGCATTCGCTTAACCTTTGACGCAAACCTTGGCGCAGGTGCACCGCCAGCTGAAACTCAGACCGCAGGCTCGACCGTTAACCTACCTACAACGGTGCCGACCCGCGCGGGTTACACCTTCGGCGGATGGAACACTGCGGCCAATGGCAGCGGAACAAACTATGCATCGAACGCGAGCTACGTAATCCCAGGCTCAGACACCGTTCTATATGCAAAGTGGACAGCCATCAACTATGCGCTTTCATACGATGCCAACGGCGGTTCGGGTGCGCCCGCAGCGGTGATCAACCAGGTGGTCAACACTTTGATCACCCTTTCAAACACGATTCCTAACTGGATCGGCTATACCTTCCTAGGATGGAACACCGCGGCTAACGGCGGCGGTACCGACTACACCTCAGGTGCTACGTTCACCATGCCGGCAAGCGACTTCACCTTGTTTGCCAAGTGGCAGGGCAATGCGTTCACCTTGTTCTATAACGGAAACAATGGTGGTTCGATCTCACCAAGCTCAGTCGCTCGCACTGCAGGCAGTGTCGCGAACGTTTCATCATCGGTGCCAGTTCGTGCTGGATATACCTTTGCAGGTTGGAACACCGCCGCGAACGGTTCCGGATCTGCCTACACAGCTGGAAGTTCGCTAACCATGCCGGGCTCAGACCTAACCCTCTACGCCCAGTGGTCGATTGCGAGCTCGGCAGTGAACTATGACGCAAATGGTGGCAGCGGAGCACCTTCGGGCTCAAGCTCATCCATCGGCCAGACCGTCACCGTTTCATCGACGATTCCGACCCGCACCGGATACAGCTTCACCGGCTGGAACACCGTTGCGAATGGTTCGGGAACCCCGTACTCGGCAGCTGACACCTTCACCATGGGTGCAACCTCGATCACTTTGTATGCGCAGTGGTCAACTGCGGCTTACTCATTGAGCTACAACGCCAACGCAGGAACCGCGGCTCCTGGTGCTCAGAACTACAACTATTCGGCTACCGCAACGGTTTCATCCGTGTTGCCGACTCGAACTGGTTATGATTTCTTGGGTTGGAACTCACAGGCAGATGGTCTCGGAACCGCGTATGCGGCCTCGGCAACCTTCACCATGCCGGCAAGCAATGTGGTTCTCTATGCCCAGTGGACGCTGGCAACCTACACCGTTTATTACAACGCAAACAATGGTGTCGGAGTAATTGCTAACCAGGCTGGCCGCTTCGGAACGGGAATCACGTTGACGGCCACTACGCCGACCCGAACCGGTTACACCTTCGCTGGTTGGAACACTCAGGCCGCAGGCGCAGGAACCAGCTATGCATCGTCTGCAGCATTCACCATCCCTGCAGGCAACACCATCCTGTTTGCTCAGTGGACTCCACGGGTTTACTCGTTGGACTACGACGCAAATGGCGGGACCGCTGCCCCGGCACAGGTAACTGGACTAAACGCTGGTCAGAGCATCACGCTCTCGGCCACCGCACCGACTCGCACGGGTTACTACTTCACCGGCTGGAATACGGCGATGAACGGAAGCGGTCAGAACTATGCAGTCTCATCTGTGTACGTGATGCCGGCTAGCGCAACAACCATCTACGCGCAGTGGTCGCTTAACACTTACAGTGTGAGCTTCAACGCCAACGGCGGCACCGGTGCTCCGGTTGCGCAGCAGACTGACGGAAGCGGAAACGTAACCGTCCCGGCAACCACTCCAACTCGTCCTGGCTACACCTTCGTAACTTGGAACACGCAAGTCGGTGGCGGCGGAACTACCCAGGCTCCGAGCAGCACGTTCGCGCCTAGTGGCAACCTTGTGCTTTACGCGCAGTGGACCGCCAACAACATCACGATCACGTATGACATGAACGGCGGCACCGGAACCGCTCCTTCGAACTCAACAGGTGCATTCGGAACCACTCTTCAGTTGGAAGGTTTCGCAACCTTCAGCAAGGCCAACGCGGTCTTCGTTTCGTGGAACACGATAGCCGATGGAAGCGGCGTGAACTATCAGTCGGAAGAGCCTAACTTTGCTCTGCCGGCAACCGACATCACCTTGTATGCGATCTGGTCAGGTACCAACTTCGCCATCGAATACAACCCGAATGGTGGAGCCAACGAGCCTGGCACCCAGTATGTGACACCGGGCAACAATGTAAACATTCCGCCAGCTGAGCCAGTGCGACCTGGATACGTGTTCGGCGGTTGGCAAGAAGTCAGCACCGGCAACGTCTATGGAACCGGCGCTGGTCTGACCATGCCGACCTCGAACATGGTTATGGTTGCTATCTGGGTTAGCCGAGCAAGCTTGCCTCGAAGCACCTCCACGGCAACACCTTCACCGACCCCAACGCCGACGCCGACAACGCCTACGGTTACTGCACCGAAGAAGTTGACGATCACGGTCTATTTCAAGGGTGACTCTGCTGTCCTGACAACAGCGACAAAGACCGCTCTGAAGAAGCTAGCTGTTCAGGCGAAGGCAAATGGCCGCGCTTCATCGATCACCATCATCGGTCGAGTCAAAGAAACCAATGACAAGAGCTATGACAAGAGGCTTTCGAACCAGCGTGCGGTTAACGTCGCCAAGTATCTGAAGCAACTTGGTGTTGTCGGAACATACAAGGTCATTGCGGCCGGTATTTCCCCGGAGAACAAGCCGGTCTCGCGTCGCGTCGATGGAGTCTTGATCTGGAAGTAGGCTTGCCTTTTGGCAACCACGGGGTTTACAAGGTCGCGCAGACCAAGTAAACTTCTAAAGTTGCCTCGGTGACACCAACGCGTTTGTAGCTCAATGGATAGAGCATCTGACTACGGATCAGATGGATAGAGCATCTGACTACGGATCAGAAGGTTGGGGGTTCGAGTCCCTCCAAGCGCACTAAAACCCGGTTTCTTCTCACGAGAGCCGGGTTTTTTCATCCGCTGTTTCCTAGTTGAATGCCGAGAATGATGCGTAAATCGTGGACTCTTGTTGCGGCTCTAGTCGTTGCCGCAAACTCCCTAGTCGCTGCTCAGCCGGCAGCCGCTGTCACCAACTTCACCGTCACCGTCGTGGCCTCAGGTGGAGCTGCTGAAAACTCGGGCTGGACCTATGCCAACGGCGAGATTACACCGACCGCGAACGTTTCGATCAACGCCTCGTCTCTGGTCAGTAAGTTGGCATCTGGGCCTCTAGTGGTCTACTCGGGCCGCATTCTCGTAAACGCGAGCGTCATTCACTCGACCGCTAACGCACTAACGTTCAAGTCGCAGGGCAACATCATTGTTGGGGGAGGCCTCACCATCCAGTCTCAGGGCGGTGACGTGATTTTCCACTCGGATAGCGATGCCAACAACACCGGTCACGTGCGTTTCGGCTGGGATGCAAACTGCGCAATGGGTAACGTAACGACTAACGGTGGAGCAATTGTCGTAGGTGGCGGAGCCAACCCACTGACTGGCACAACTTCAGCACAAAACAATGACGCGGCCAACATTTCCTGCCCTGGCGGAACCCCACCGCTAGCCGGAGTTGGTTTTTACAACTACACGTTCAACGCCGACGGTGGAAACATTAGCGTCCGCGGTGGTAGCCCAAACCTAGGCGGTTCGCTATCGGTTCGAGCTATAAACATCAGCGGTTCCGGAGGCTTGATTCCTACTTTTCAGACCAGCGGTGCTGGCACAGTCACCATCTACGGTGACGGTAGCTCTATCGGCCACAACAATGCCTGGGGTATCGCTACCGGATCCGTGAACGTAACCACTGACCAGGGTGCAATAACCTTAGAAGCGCGAGGCAACAGCTCCGGCCCTACCAACGCACGCGGTATGTCGATCGGCGGAGCCTCAACCTTCACTTCCATTTCTGGGGACGTCAGCTTCATCGACCGCACCAACGGTGCTCTTGCCGGGTACACGGGCATCAACCTAGGGGCTGCCATTTCAGTAACCACAAATGGAGACTTCTCAGTTCAGGCAGACGAGATTAGTCAGGGTGGCGCACTCACCCTTGACGTAGACTCGGCCAGCATCGGCTCGTTCACTACCTCGTCATTTACCAACGTCTACTCAACTGGCGTTATCAATGCTGCGAACTCAAATAACTTGACGATTGGCTCACCGGGCAACACCTCGGCGATCACTCTCGCTGCGGCAGTTACCTCAGGCGGCCCAATTTCGATCACGGCTTCCGCAGTCATCGTCAACGCGGCTCTAACTGCCACCGGTTCGCCGGTCACGTTTGTGACCTCTGCCGGTGTAACCCAGAACGCGGCCATCGCTGCTTCGTCGATGAACCTTGCCGGAACCGCTACCTACAATCCGCAGAGCTTCACCGTCACCGGCGGCTCGACTTTGACCCCGCCGGACATCTCTCTTTCTTCAGCGACCGAGACCGCGACCATCGGTTGGGCCATCCGCGGATACACCGTCTCTAACGCCGGAGGCGTTGCCGACAGTTATTCGATCAGCCCTGCGGTTGGAAACGGATTGAACTTCAACACCTCAACCGGTGCCCTAACCGGCAAGCCAGTCATTCCTGCGAACGCTGTCACGTATACGGTCACTGCCACCAACGGTGCTGGGTCTGACACCGCGACTTTCACGATCACTGCTTTGGCTGCACCAGCAAGACCAGTATTCAGCTTTGACTCGAAACCAGTTGTGTCGGCTAATGGGCAGGGACTGGTTCTGCAGGGCAAGAACCTGGACGGACTGATCGGCATCAAGGTCGCCGGTAAGGACGCGACAGTATCCAAGAACGCTTCGGGCGAACTGGTGCTCCAGATGCCTGCAGGCATCGAAGGGGCTCCTGACCTAGAGGTTATTCACGCGAACGGCACCGTAATCATGCAAGGCTTCATCAAGGTCCTAAAGCCATACGAAGAAAAGCGAACCTTGCAGGTTTCGTCTTTCACGGGCGGCCAGCCATCCAAGTCTGCATTGGCGGCCCTCGAAGCCTCATACAGCAAGGGCTTGCCGGCGAACATTGTGAACTGTGTGGCAACCGTTGCCGAGGATGCATCGGCCAGCGTGGTTAAGTTGGCTGAAAAGCGAGCAAAGGCGACCTGCCAGGCGATGTCTGAGTACTCGAGCTTCATTAATCGCACGGATGTCCAGGTCAGCAAGACCGGGGCAGCCGGTTCAAAGCCTTCGCTTGCGGTGACCTTCGACCGCACTCTTACCGGCAAGTAAGAAAGCCAAGCGCTGATGACCAAGATCGTTCTCTGGGTTTCAGACCTGGAAGCCCAAATCGCGTTCTATTCGAACCTGCTTGAACTTGAGTTGGTCGGCCGAGAGGCAGGCTTTGCCGAGCTAACTGGCCCGGGCAACTCGGTTATGCTCCATGAATTGCCGATGGAGTATCGCGCACCTGTGCCCATAACCGCCCAACTGCAGGCACAGACCGAAGTGGCCATAAAGCCCGTGTTTCTGGTTGAAGATTTGGATGCTGCGCGTGAACGCCTGGCAGGAACGTTTGCAACGGCGGCTGCCGAGGCCTTCACCCACGGCCATTCCATCTATCTTGATGTGATCGACCCAGAGGGCAATGTGATTCAACTCGAGCAAAGGCTCTAGCTCAAACCAGAACTAGCCAAGCAGTTGCGCGAAGGCCTCGTAAACCAAGAACGCTGGCCAAACCAGCGCCTTTAGGAAACCGAGAACACCATCCCAGAAGCCATTGGCGTGCGAGATGAAATAGATTGCTGCACCGAGAAAACCCAGGAAGTAAAAACCGCTGGTTGATTTGGTGTGCAGGCTGCTGTCGTTTTTGCTCATGCCTTCACCATACTCGCCCAGGCGTATGCCGCCGAGAA
>JBDLUE010000027.1:0-9169 GCA_039805505.1 Actinomycetota bacterium | reverse complement strand
TCCGGTTATCGTTTTCGAAGACGCAGACCTCCAGAAGGCAGCGGCTCAGATCGCAATCGCGGGATACTTCAACGCAGGTCAGGACTGCACGGCTGCAACACGCATCCTGGTTCACGAGTCGGTGCACGATGACTTCATCGCCCTACTCGTCGCCGAGGTGAAGGCAAACGCGGTCACCGGCGACCCTAGCCGTGAAGACATCCTGTTTGGCCCAGTAAACAACGCTGGACAGCTTGAGCGCGTCGAGGGCTTCATCAACCGACTGCCTGACCACGCTCGCATCGAGGTCGGCGGCAAGCGAATCGGCGTCGAGGGCTACTACCACGAGGCAACCGTGCTCTCTGGCTTGAAGCAAACCGACGAGCACATTCAGAGTGAAATCTTTGGCCCAGTCACCACCGTGCAGAAATTCAAGGATGATGCCGAGGCGATGCACTGGGCAAACGACGTCCAGTATGGCCTGGCCTCCTCAATTTGGACTCAGAACCACACCCGAGCTATGCGCTTCTCAAAGGGCCTCAACTTCGGTTGTGTCTGGATTAACACCCACATCCCGTTGGTTGCCGAGATGCCGCACGGTGGCTTCCGTCACTCGGGATACGGCAAGGATCTATCCCAGTATGGTTTCGAGGACTACACCCGTATCAAGCACGTGATGTCATACATCGGAGACTAATCTCTCCACAGATTCTGGAGTTTGGGTCAGCGAGAACGTTTCGCTGGCCCATTCTTCGTTTATGCAAGGTTTGTGGTTTCTCCCATCCGTGATTTTCGGTGCGTTTCAGGGCTTCACCTCTGGCAACTGGCAGATGATGGCCTTTGCCCTGATGAGCCTTGCTGTTTGGCCACTAACTCTTTGGATTCGAAAACACCGCGACTTTTCGCTTGATGGAGTGGTCGCCTTTGATGGCAAGGATGTTTGGATCGGTGAGCATCGTTTGCCGCGCCAAGAGATCCTTTGGAGAAAGTCCTGGCATCAAGCAGTTTGGGATGGGCTCGAGAGGAAAACCAACCAACTTACGGAGCCAGACCGCCTCAACGCAGCGCGAGTTAGGGGCTTCACTGGAAGCAATCAGGACCTCAACTGGATTGGGCAGAGCGATGGTCAGGACTGCGATTTCGATCTGACAGCGGATGGCCCGCATCTGCTGATCGTCGGTGCGACCGGCACAGGAAAGAGTGAATTTCTCAGGTTGTTGATTTCTGGCTGGCTGAACCGGTTGAGCCCAGTGGAGCTTTCTCTCATCGACTTCAAGGGCGGTGCCACCATGGCTCAGTTTGCAAATCGTCCGCAGGTGGTGGCTCTGGCAACCGATCTGGAAACCACTAGTGCCTTAACCATCGCAAACGCGCTCGAGCAGCAACTGATTGAGCGGCAACTCGCTCTAGGTGAAGTGGGCGCTCAAAACATCGAAGCGTTCTGGGAGCACGGCCGAACGCTCCGTCGCAGGTTTGTTGTGATTGACGAACTAGGGGAGTTGCTGAGACAGCATCCACGCCTCAGCCAGGTTCTTGAGCAGATTGCGGCTAGGGGTCGTTCGCTTGGATTGCACCTGGTTGTTTCCAATCAATCCCTGTCGGGAGTTAGTCGAGCACTTCTGGTAAACCTTCGAGCGCGCATTGCGATTGGTGAAATGGATCCCGTGGATCTGAGTCAACTGGGCTTTAGAAACAGGGGAAACTTGGCTCCGATTTCGCCCAACTGGCGGTCGGCAAAGTTTCGCAGGGGCAGCGGACTGGAAACGGAATTCACCTTCCCGATCGGATTTTGAAAAAAAGTTCCCTGGTTGCCCTTTTTCGGTTAGAAAGCCCTCGGTTTTGTGGCAGGATTTCAACTAGATGCGCACACTGTGTGCTCTGGTTTTATTGGTCGGGCGATAGCCCAAATCGATGAAGGGACAAGGCAATGAATAAGCCACTTCCAGAAGACCCAATGATGCGCGACCTAATCAAAATGGCTCGCCGTCACCAGATGACACGCAGAACGGCTCTTGCCGGTGCGTCGGCAACCGCAGCTGCTCTTGCGCTTGCAGCCTGTGCACCAGGCGGTGCAGGTAAAAAGACCCTGACGCCAGCGGTCGACACCTCAGATGCAGACAAGTCATTGATCTGGTCGAACTGGTCTCTATACATCGACGTTGATGACAAGGGCGGCCGACCAACCCTAGAGCGCTTCTCAGCAGAGCAGGGCATCACCGTTGAATATCGTGAAGACTACGACGACAACGACACCTACTTCGCCAAGGTCAAGGACCAGCTAGCTCTGGGCCAGGACATCGGCGCCGACTTGGTTTGCCCGACTCAGTGGATGGCAGCCCGTTGGATCAACCTTGGTTACACCCAGACCTTCAACGACAGCGTTCTCGTCAACAAGAAGAACATTCAGCCTGCTTACCTGGGTGCAGCTTACGACCCGAAGCGCGAGCAGTCACTGCCTTACCAGGGCATCCTGGCAGGTATTGCCTACAACAAGAAGGCCTATAAGGAAGCAACCGGCAAGGTTGCCCCAGCAACAATTGACGATCTCTGGAACCCATCACTCAAGGGTCGTGTCGGCGTGCTTTCTGAGATGCGCGATACCGTAGGTCTGATTTTGATGAGCCAGGGCATCGACATCGGCAGCGAATCAAGCCTCACCAGTGCAGCTTTTGATAACGCCATCGGCTTCTTGCAGAAGCAGGTTGACAGCGGTCAGGTCGCCAAGATCAAGGGCAACAGCTACAAGGAAGACCTTGTTAACGGCGACACCATCGCAGCTATCGCATGGTCTGGCGACATCGTTCAGTTGAACGCTGAGGCCGGCTCAGACGTTTACGGCTTCGTGATCCCCGAGTCTGGCGCAACCATTGCTGCCGACACCTTCGTGATCCCAATGGGCTCACCTCACAAGACCAACGCCGAGAAGCTAATGAACTTCTACTACGACCCAGCAAACGCAGCTGAGTTGGCAAACTACGTGAACTACATCACCCCGGTTGCTGGCGCACGCGAGATTGCTCTCGAGAAGTTCCCTGAGGCTGCTAACAACGAATTGATCTTCCCAACCGAGAAGACCTTGCAGAACACCCAGGCATTCCGTTCGCTTACCGGTCAGGAAGAGTTGGACTTTGCAACCGCCTTCCAGGCTGTAAAGCTCGGTGGCTAGGTTGGCGCAAGAGTTCATTGCCCGCGGTGCCGACCTTGAATTGGTCGGCATTCGCAAGGAATACCCAGGGTTCACAGCCATTGAAAACCTTGACCTGCACATCCCTGCCGGTGAATTTTTCGCACTGCTAGGTCCTTCGGGTTGCGGCAAGACCACGACGCTTCGATTGGTTGCTGGTCTCGATGAGCCAACCAAGGGCAAGATCCTTATTGGTGGCAAGGATGTCACCGCGACCAAGCCTCACGAGCGTCAGGTAAACACTGTGTTCCAGAGTTACGCTCTGTTCCCGCACATGTCGGTTCTTGAGAACGTGGCCTTTGGTCTAAAGCAGCGCAAGATTGAAGACCCGATGACCAAAGCGGTTGCGGCCCTCGAACTTGTTGAACTGGGCCACCTAGCACAGCGTCGACCACAGCAACTTTCAGGTGGTCAGCAGCAGCGCGTGGCTTTGGCTCGCGCACTCGTAAACCGCCCGTCGCTTTTGCTCTTGGATGAACCTCTGGGTGCGCTAGACCTGAAGTTGCGTCGCCAGATGCAGATCGAGTTGAAGGCAATCCAGATGGAAGTCGGCCTTACCTTCCTGCACGTAACCCACGACCAGGAAGAAGCCATGGACATGGCCGACACCGTTGCGGTTATGAACAAGGGTCGCATTGAGCAAATGGGTGCCCCAGAGAAACTTTACGATCGCCCACACACCGTGTTCGTGTCGAAGTTCCTCGGCCAGTCAAACCTGTTTGTCGGTGAAGTTGCAGAGTCGAACTCCAACTCAATCAGCATCAACGTCTCGGGTAATAAGATCACCGTTCCTACCGATCGCGCCGAGAAGCACACCGGCACAATCGCCGTTGGTGTTCGCCCAGAGAAGGCGAACTTCCACGAGACCGAGCCTTCGGCTCAGGCTGGAATCAACCTGATCGGTCCTGGTGAAATCATCGATATCCGATTCACCGGCGTAAGCAACCAGTATCTGATTGAGATCCCAGGCGTTGGCAACGTGACTGTGTTCGCGCAGAACGTCGGCAAGAGCCCGGTTACTGAACTCGGAGCAAATGTTTGGGTTAGCTGGAAGGTTGAGCACAGCTTCGGCCTTAGCGACCTGCCGGAGAACTCGGCAACCGAGTCAATTTCGGTGATCTAATGGCATTCGCTGCTTTCGGACACGGAGGCGGTGGCGGTTCCGCGCCTGCCGCTGCCCCAACCAAGAAGAGCAAGGTGGCACTATTTTTGTTGCTGCCGGGCTTGATCTATCTTGGCTTGTTCTTCATGACCCCGCTGGTTTCACTAATCATCACATCGCTGCAGGTTCCAGATGGCAGCGGAATGATGGGAAGTTACACCTACGGCTTTGCCATCGAGAACTACGGCAAGGTCATCGTTGACTTCTGGCCGCAGATTTCGCACTCGTTCATCTATGCGTCGATTGCAACCCTCGCTGCACTGTTGATCAGCTACCCATTGGCCTATTTCATCGGTGTGAAAGCTCGTCGCTTCCCGCTGATTCAAGGCTTGATGCTCACCCTGGTAATCGCTCCGTTCTTCATTAGCTTCTTGCTTCGCACCTTTGCCTGGAAGCAGATTTTCTCGAACGAATCGGCGGCAGTTCACTTCCTTCAGGACACCGGAATTTTGGGAGTCAACGATTACCTGGTCGGCACCCCATTCATGGTCATCTTCGGCCTAACCTACAACTTCATTCCTTTTATGACCCTGCCGCTGTACAGCATCCTGGAGCGTTTGGACACCCGTTTACTCGAGGCTGGCGCAGACCTATACGCCACCCCGGCGACAACTTTCCGAAAGATCACCCTGCCTCTAACGGCGCCTGGAATCATCTCGGGAACCCTGTTGACCTTCATCCCGATCGCCGGTGACTATGTGAATGCTTCGGGTGACTTCCTCGGTGGCACCAAGACCGCGATGATCGGCAACGTTGTCGAATCGCGCTTCCTGGTTCTGAACGACTATCCGACCGCATCTGCACTTTCTGTGCTGCTCATGGGCGCAATCTTGCTGCTAGTTGGCTTCTACGCCAAGCGCAGTGGAACGGCGGACCTACTGTGAGAAACATGAGACTCGGCAAGTATGTCCTGCCGCTATTTTCTGTAATCGCCATCGTCTACCTGATGATTCCGATTGCCTACACCTTCGTTTTCTCGTTCAATGATTCTCAGAAGACCAACCTGATTTGGCGCGGGTTTACCCTCGATAACTGGATCAACGTTTGTCAGCAACAGGGAGTTTGCGAGGCTTTCGGAAACTCGGTTCTGATCGGCGTAATTTCGACGCTGCTGGCAACCACGCTTGGAACCATGATCGCGATCGCGTTGGTTCGCTATCGTTTTAAGTTCCGCTCGTTTGTCAGCTTGCTGATTTTCTTGCCGATGGCAACCCCCGAGGTTGTGCTCGGTGCCGGTTTGGCGTCACAGTTCTTCAGCATCGGCGCTGCAAAGGGCATCGCGACCATCATCCTCGCTCACGTAATGTTCTGCATGTCGTTCGTGGTTGTGACCGTGAAGGCGCGCGTCGCATCGCTTGACCCTTCCCTGGAAGAAGCTGGTCGCGACCTGTATGGATCACCGGCACAGGTTTTCTGGAAGATCACCTTCCCATTGTTGATGCCTGGAATCCTGTCTGCAGCGCTGCTTTCATTCGCTCTGAGCTTTGACGACTTCATCATCACCAACTTCAACTCAGGCCCGGCCATGACTTTCCCCAAGTATGTCTACACCGCGGCAGCTCGAGGAATCCCAGCCGAGGCCAACGTCATCGGCTCTGCTGTCTTCCTCTTTGCCATCGCGATTGTGGTAACCGTTCAGATTCGCGGTTCACTCAAGGCGAGAAGGCTGGCTAAGAAGTAGCCTCAGCGAGTTTTATTCAATAAAGAAGCCCCAGCCTGATGGCCGGGGCTTCTTTATTGAGAAAAGTATTACAGTGCCGCGAGCCCTGCCTCGAGAACATCCAGAGCTTCGTTTAGCAAAGCATCTGAGATTGCCAAAGGCGGGAGGAAGCGGATTACGTTGTAGTAGGTGCCGGCGTTCAAAATCAAAACACCGTTGCTGTGGCAGTGCTTGACCAGCTTGTCCACGGCATCTTTGTTCGGGTTAAGGGTGCCTGGCTCAACGAACTCAAGGGCCATCATGGCACCGTGCCCGCGAACGTCACCGATAACCGGATACTTTGCCTTCAGAGCGTTCAGGCGGTCACCTAGGAGCTTGCCAACTTCTTGAGCGCGCTCGATGACTCCGCCAGCTTCGATCTCCTTCAAGACCGATACAGCCGCGGCCGCTGCAACCGGGTTACCGCCGAAGGTGCCGCCCAAGCCACCAGGGTGCGAGGCGTCCATGATTTCTGCACGACCGGTCACCGCAGAAATCGGCATACCGCCGGCGATTCCCTTTGCGATGGTGAATAGGTCTGGCTCCCAGCCCTCGAAGTGCTCGCTAGCGAACCACTTTCCGGTACGGGCGATGCCTGCCTGAACTTCGTCGGCAATCACGATGACGCCATTTGCGTGAGCCCAGTCGCTCAAAGTCTTGAGGAAACCCTCGGCAGGAACGATGAAACCGCCCTCGCCCTGGATTGGTTCGATGACAATCGCCGCTAGGTCTTCCACGCCGACGCGCTTCTCGATGTATGTGATCGAGCGCTGAGCCGCCTCGACTCCCGTCATTCCCTGAGGGTCGCGGTATGGGTAAGACATCGGCACGTGCTGAATGCTTGGAGCGGTTGGGCCAAAGCCGTTTCCGTAAGGCGCCGACTTGAAGTTCATAGTAAAAGTCAGGTTGGTGCGACCGTGGTAGGCGTGGTCGAAGACGACGATGCCGTTCTTGCGAGTGGCCTTGCGGGCAATCTTGACGGCGTTCTCGACAGCTTCAGCTCCCGAGTTGAACAAAACCGACTTCTTCTTGAAGTTACCTGGGGTGTGCTTGTTTAGCAGCTCACAAACCTCGACATACTGCTCGTATGGGGTCAGGGTGAAAAGGGTGTGGGTCAGGTTCGCAACCTGCTCCTGAACGGCCTTGACCACGCCCGCGTTGGTGTGACCGATGGTCATAACACCGATGCCCGACCCTAGGTCGATCAGGTGGTTTCCGTCTGCATCCACAATGATCGCGCCATGCGCTTTTTCAATGTAAACCGGAAGTGCGGCACCTGCTCCGGCAGAAACCGCCTCTAGGCGTCGCTGGTGAAGTGCTTGAGACTTCGGACCTGGGATGGAAGTGACAACTTTGCGCTCTTGCGCGACCGTAAATTCGCTCATGTTTTCAAGTCTAAGCCTCTAAAAAGTTGTGAGTCGCACCCCGCTTCAAACTCGCAGGAAAGTGGCAAGATTGAACCATGCGTCGTGTCATTATTCTCGGGTCAACCGGGTCGATCGGAACCCAGGCCCTCGAGGTCATCGAAGCAAACCCAGACCGTTTTAAGGTAGTCGGGTTAGCCGCCGGGCAGAACGGTGCGTTGCTAGCCGAGCAGGCAGCAAAGTTCGATGTCAAGCACGCAGTTCAAGGCGCTGAATCGGCAACGAAGCTCGTCGAAGATTTGGACGCAGACGTTGTGATCAACGGAATCACGGGTTCAATCGGCTTGGCCCCAACCTTGGCCACGTTGAAGTCGGGCAAGACGCTTGCCTTGGCCAACAAAGAGTCACTAATCGTGGGCGGCAGACTGGTCACAGATGCCGCTGTTCCGGGCCAGATCGTTCCTGTCGACAGCGAGCACTCGGCATTGGCCCAGTGTCTTTTGGGTGGAACCGCCCAAGAGGTTAGAAAGCTAATCTTGACCGCGTCTGGCGGCCCCTTCCGCGGATGGTCGCGCGAGCAACTCCAGGATGTAACCCCGGCCCAAGCGTTGGCCCACCCAACCTGGGTGATGGGCAAGGTTGTCACGACGAACTCGGCAACCATGGTCAACAAGGGGCTCGAACTAATCGAAGCTCACCTGCTCTTCGATATCCCGTTTGAGCGAATCGAAGTCACCGTTCACCCCCAGTCTGTTGTTCACTCGATGGTCGAATTTGTTGACGGTTCTGTTCTTGCACAGTGCTCGCCGCCAGACATGCGTCTGCCGATTGCGCTGGGCATGTCATGGCCCGAGCGTGTCCCAAACGTCGCCCAAGCCTGCGACTGGACAAAAGCGGCAACCTGGAGCTTCGAGCCGCTCAATGAGAGTGTCTTCGGTGCTGTTCGACTGGCCCGCCAAGTTGGTGCCGCCGGGCTCACTTACCCTGCGGTTTACAACGCCGCCAATGAACAGGCCGTCGAGGCCTTCCACGCTGGCTGGATCGGCTTCAATCAGATCGTCGACCTCGTGCAACGGGTGGTTGATGCCCACGAACCTGAAAGCGAACTTTCACTCGAGGGCGTTCTGCGTGCTGAGGTTTGGGCCCGCGACCGAGCAAGCTCACAAATAGCGAAGGCTTGTTAGCTTGGATCAGTCAGCTCTCTACGTAATCGGAATTCTGATTGTCGCTCTGGGCATCGGGTTTTCGATTGGTTGGCACGAACTCGGGCACCTCATCCCGGCGAAATTGTTTGGCGTCAAGGTCCCGAAGTACATGATTGGGTTCGGCCCAACGCTCTTTTCTAAGCAAATTGGTGAGACCGAGTATGGGCTGAAGCTCATTCCGCTCGGCGGCTACATCACCATGATTGGGATGTACCCACCGGCCAAAAAGCCTGATTCAGGCAAACCTCGCGGTTTCTTCAAAGACATGATTTCAAGCGCTCGCGACGCGCACTCAGAGTTCGTTGAACCTGGTGACGAAAACCGCATGTTCTACCAACTTCCTGTCTGGAAGCGCATGGTCATCATGTTCGGTGGCCCGGTAATGAACCTCATCCTTGGCGTGATTTTGCTAACCGCAGCCTTGAGCGGCATCGGTGTCAGTCAGGTTTCCACAACGATCGCCGAGGTCTCAGCCTGTGTTGTCAGTGACGTAGAAGAAACCTGCGCGACAGATGCCGCGCCTTCGCCTGCCCTGGCTGCGGGGATGGTTGCCGGCGACAAGATTCTGGCCATAAA
>JBDLUE010000026.1:0-11092 GCA_039805505.1 Actinomycetota bacterium | reverse complement strand
GCGCGGTCACTATCAACCTGCAGGCCAGTGATGTGCGAAATGTATCCGTTGGTGCGGTCGCTCAATTTCCAGGCCGAAGTGTAGGTTGGCCCGGCGAAGTAACTTGAATCCAGGATGATTTTTGAGATTGGAATCGGCTCTTTCCAAGCTGCGAAAACCTGAGCGGCCAAGGTTTCGAGTCGAGCCGGGCGGTAATAGGTTGTGTAACTGTCACCGGTCATGTTCGAGAGCGTGTGGTCGCCGCCACCCTGAAGCACGATGGTGCCGGGCTGGCCTGGAACCGAAAAGACGCGGGTAGTCGCACGGTAGGTCGGGGGCAGGGCCTTGAGCGCTGCAGCTACCGTCAGAACCTTGAGCACGGATGCCGAGGGCGTGGCCTCGGTTCCTCGAACGTCGATCAGGACCTTGCCGGTGTCGGCATTGATTACGTAGCCGTAGAGCTTTCCAAGGGCCGAAGTCGTCAGCGTCTTGCCGGCGCTGCAAGGTGCGAAAGGGCCGGTCGGCGGGATTCTCTGGGTTGGCTTTGGTGAGGGGGTTGCGGTTGGACGAGGAGTCGCCGAGGCCGTTGGAGTTGGGCTCGTGGTCTCAGACGGGCTAGGTGTTGGCGCGGCAGATGCCGGGCTCGCCAAAAGCGCCAATGCCAAGGATGCCGTCGCAGCAAGCGCGGCGGAAATCCTTAGGTAGTTAGTCACGCTTCAAGACTAAAGGCGAACAATCTCGCCGTCGTGAGGCGCGTGAGATTTCCAACCCAACTGTGACTTGATGCGGTCGCTGAAGGTCTCGGCGACGCCCTCTTCACCGTGGACGACTAGGACCTGCCCAGGGGCTTCGGTCTGGGTGTTCATCCAAGCAATTAATTCGTCTGCATCTGCGTGAACCGAGAACGATTGGATTGAAGCGATCTGCGCGCGAACCGGAACCATTTCACCGTGCATTTTGACCTCGGTGGCACCTGACACGAGGTTGCGACCGCGGGTGCCGAGCGCCTGATAGCCGACAAAAACGACAGTGTGCTTGGCCTTCGGCAGCATGTCGCGAAGGTGGTGAACCACTCGCCCGCCGGTTCCCATACCGCTGGCCGAAATGATGATGCAAGGCTGTTTCGGGTCGTTGATGGTCTTGGATTCATCCACGGTGGTCAACTCAACCAAGGTTCCCGTGCTGAACGGATCTTTGTTCTTCCAGGTTGCAATGACCTCTGGGCGAATCTCGGGTGAAGACTCGTTGATCGCCTGGCGATAGAACGCCAGCGCCTTCAGAGCCATTGGCGAGTCTGCATAAACCGGCACGCGTGGAATGCGGCCGGCCTCCATCAGCTCACGAAGTTGAACCAGGATGACTTCGGTGCGGTCAACTGCGAACGCTGGGATGAGCACCGAACCACCGCGCTCGATGGTCTCGTTGATGACGGTTTCAAAATCGTCGTTGACCGGTGTGTGCTCGCGGTCGCCATAGGTGGATTCGGTGATGATGGCATCGAATTTGCCGGCCGGCACATGTTGCGGGGTCACGAGCAATGGGTGCTGGTTGCGACCGAGGTCACCCGTGAACATCAAGCGTTTACCGAAGAACTCGACCTCGACAAATGCTGCGCCCAGGATGTGCCCGGCTGGGTGGAAAGTCACAAAAGTTTGTTCCGCGATTTCGATTCGGGTGCCAAATTTTTCTGGGCTGAATAACTTCACTGCGCGGCTAGCGTCGACCTCTTCATAGAGCGCCTTCGGAGGGTTGTGCTTGGAGAAACCTTTTTTCGCCGCGTATTTGGCGTCTTCGGTCTGAATTCGAGCCGAGTCCATCAAAATCACTTCGGCCAGTTTGGCGGTGAATTCGGTGGTGTGAATTTTGCCGCGGAAGCCATCCTTGACCAACTTTGGAACATAACCGCAGTGATCGAGGTGAGCGTGGGTTAGAACAACCGCGTCAACCTCGGCCGGGTCGATTGGAAGTGGGTTCCAGTTTTTGAGCCGAAGCTCTTTAAGCCCCTGAAACAGTCCGCAATCGATCATTACCTGTACGCCGTCACAGGCAAGCAAGAAACGACTGCCGGTCACGGTGCCCGCTGCACCTAGAAATTGGATGCTTGGAACCCCCGAGTTATTGTTCATGCCGAAAGTCTATGTCTCGAGTGGCAGACTGAAGGTATGACTAGGCGTTTGGGGACCAACTACCTATTTCTCGCTGCGGCCGGCGTTCCACTAATTGTCGGCCTAGTCGCGAGGAGCTTGTCGCTCGATTCCATTTCGACAATTGCGTTTGCGGTTGGTGCTGCAATTGGACTTATCCTGTCGATTGCGCTGTTGGTCGAGGCCATCCGAAATCGCGCCGTAGGCAGCGATGTGCTCGCCGTGATTTCGATTGTCGTAACGGCACTGGCGAACGAATGGCTGGCCGCGAGCGTGATTGCGGTGATGCTTTCAACCGGTCGAGCTCTGGAGAGCTGGGCTGCCGGACGGGCGAGGAACGAACTTGCTGCGCTCTTGGCGCGAGCCCCAAAATCGGCTCACCGAATCTCGAGCACCGGTGAGATAACCGATGTTCCACTCAACCTTGTTGCTGTCGGAGACCGCATCCTGGTGCGAAATGGCGAAGTTGTTCCAATTGATGGAACCCTCATGAGTCACGCCAGCCTCGACGAATCTGCCTTGACCGGGGAGCCGATGCCGAAAGCTCGAAGCGCTGGGGACGACGTAAATTCCGGGGTACTCAACGCGGGCGGCGAGATTGAGATTGTTGCCGGCAACACTGCCGAAGATTCGACATATGCGCATTTGATTCGACTAGTCGAACAGGCCCAAGCCGGCTCGGCCGTTGGCGTGAGAGTGGCGAATAAGTGGGCGGTGCGGTTTGTGCCTTTCGCATTGGGCCTCGCGGGGCTAACTTGGCTAATCTCAGGCGAGGTGACCAATGCTGTTGCGGTCATCGTCGCTGCCACTCCTTGCCCGCTCATCCTGGCTGTGCCGGCGGCCATCATCGCCGGTATGTCGAAATCGGCAACCAGAGGCGTCATCGTAAAAGGCGGAGGCGCACTCGAAGGGCTGGCCCGGGCCAAAACCGTGCTGCTCGATAAAACTGGCACTTTGACTCACGGTGGGCCAAAAATCTCGATGATTAGTTTTGCCCCCGGGGTCGATGCCGAACGAGTCATCATGCTCGCCGCGTCTTTGGAGCAGTCAAGCCCTCACGTGGTTGCAAAGGCCCTGGTTCTCGAGGCTCAGGAACGCGACCTTCGGTTGTCGCGAGCCACTCAAGTCGTCGAGATTCACGGCACCGGGTTATCTGGAACCGTCGACGGCTCAGAGGTCTATGTTGGGCAGCCTCAGGGCGCGTTGCCCGAGTGGGCCGATGGGACCAGCGCTCTCTTGGTGGCCGTGCTCGTGAATAAGGAACTGGTTGCAGTGGTGGGCTTGGACGACCCATTGCGAGTTGACGCCGTGCAAACGCTCAAGACACTTCGAGAGCTCGGCATCACTCGAATCGCGATGCTCAGTGGCGATCGGAAGTCAACCGCCGAAGCGCTGGCAAAGCGCCTAAACATGGATGCGGTTTTCGCAGAGTGCAAGCCAGCGGACAAGCTCGAAATTCTTCGCGCCGAGATGGACTCCACACCCGGAGCTGTGATTGTTGTCGGTGACGGCATAAACGATGCCCCGGCCTTGGCTGCCGCCGACGTTGGCGTCGCTATGGGCGCTCGAGGAGCAACTGCCGCCAGCGAGGCTGCCGATGTCGTCATCCTTGAAGATTCAATTGGGCATCTTGCCTCGGCAATCGAGATTGCTCAGGGGGCTCTTCGCAGGGCGATGCAGGCCGCAATGGTTGGCATGGGGCTTGCCACGGTCGCGATGTTCCTGGCGGCATTCGGACTAATCAGCCCCACCGCCAGCGCAGTGGTTCAAGAGTTCATCGACGCTGCAGCGATTCTCTGGGCGCTGGTGCCCGTCAAATCTCGTAGGACTATTTAGCCGAGCTGGACGAAGTCGTCCAGAGGCTTCTTTCGACCTGCAACAACTAGAAGGTCACCCTCGTTTAGCACGGTCTCAGGGAATGCAGGCTGGTATGGCTCGCCCGCGTGACTGTAAGCAACCACGGTCACGCCATAGGTGCCGCGAATCTTAAGCTCGGCGAGGCTCTGGCCGGCGAATGAAAGCGGGCAGATTGACTTAACCATCACGAAGTCTTCGTCGATGTGAACGTAGTCAAGGGATTCACCCGAGACCATGTGAGCCACACGACGACCCATTTCGTATTCAGGGAAAATCACGTGATGCACGCCGAGCTGCTTCAAGATCTTGCCGTGTGCAGCCGAGTTGGCCTTGGCCCAAACCTGCTTTAGACCCAGCTGAAGAAGCAGCGAGGTAGTGAGGATGCTGGCCTCGAGGTCGGCACCGATGGCAACCACCGCGCAGTCCATGTCGGCAAGGCCGAGTTCCTTTAGAGTCTCTTCATCCGTGGTGTCTGCCGAAACAACGTGGGTCAGGCGGTCTGCCATTGACTGGACAATCTTTTCGTCGTAGTCGACGCCCAGAACCTGGTGACCACCGGCAACTAGCTCAAGGGCCAGCGACTCACCGAAGCGGCCGAGACCGATGATGGCAACGTTAGCCGAGTGAAAATCGCGCTTGCGGGTTGGACCAACTGATTTTGACAAAGGTGCACTCTTTCTTAGATGTTGTCTAAATGTAAAACTAGCCGATTAGCGGGCGTTCGCGAGGGTATTCGAAGTGTCGTTTGGTGGCACGAAGCGCCAACGAGGTGGCCACAACGATTGGCCCGAGGCGACCAAAAAGCATCAGCAGCGAAATGACGATCTTTCCGTGGTCAGGCAACAGCGGCGTCATGCCACCGCTCAGACCTACGGTTCCGACCGCCGAGAAGACTTCGAGCAAAATTTGGTCGAGGGTGAAGGTGGTGGTCAGGCGAAGGAACATGGTTGCAGCAATCAGCACGAAGGCCGTGATACCAACGATGGTGAACGCCTGACGCTGCATTGAGCGTGGCAAGCGACGATTGCCGATGTTGACGGCAGCTTCTCCACGGATTTCGGTATAGATCACATAAAACAGCACGACCGCGGTGCCGATCTTGATACCACCGGAGGTGGAAACGCTCGCACCACCAATGAACATCAAGAAGTCAGTGACCAGCCAGGTGCTCGGCAGCATTCCAACAACATCCACCGAGTTAAAACCAGCGGTGCGAGGCATGGTTGCCGTGAAGAAGGTATTGATGATCTTGTCGAGCACCGAGAACGGCCCGAAGGTCTTCGGGTTGTTCCACTCGAGGAAGCCGATAAGTACGACACCAACCAAAAGCAGCACGAGGCTACCCCAGAGAGTGATTCGGGTATTCAGCGACCACTGTCTTGGAAGCTCGAATGGCGCGTCTAGCTTGCGCCACGCATAGAACTTGAGTTTCAAACGGTCGCGAAGCTCGGTGACGGTTGGGAATCCGACGCTCGCGATAATCACTGAAAGCATTACGGGAATGAGAACCCAACCGTCTCCGGCAAATCTCATAAGGCTATCGCTGTAAAGCGCGAAGCCAGCGTTGTTGAATGCCGAGACGGCGTGGAAGGCCGCGTGCGCCACTGCCTTGGCTGGGTCGTAGCCGTAGGTGTTCACGAAACGGAAGAACAAGAAGATGTAAAGAACAAACTGGAAGAACAGCATGATCTTGACGACGTTAAAAAGCAGACCGCGAACGTCTCGGCTCGAGCCACCAACTTCTGCCGTGGTGTTCATACGAGTCTTCAGAGAGATTCGACCTTCAATCAGAATTGCGATCAGAGTCGCGAAACCGACAATTCCAAAACCGCCGATTTCGATTAGTGCACCGATGACGATGTGACCGAAGAGGTTCCAGTGGCCTTCAACATCCAATGTAGATAAACCGGTAACGGTGGTGGCTGATGTTGCCGTAAAGAGCGCATCGAGGAACGGGGTGGCCTTGCCGGAGTTCGTGGCGATTGGAAGGCTAAGCAAGAACGTGCCGAGTGCGATGACTGCGGTGAATGAGAGTGCGACCAAACGAGCCGGGCGCCCGCCTCTTTTCGATGCCATTAGTTCTCCCAATATCTTTTGGAGAGCCACCGTGGGGAATTGAACCCCAGACCTGCTCTTTACGAGGGAGCTGCTCTACCAACTGAGCTACGGCGGCGTGCTGCCCCTAGGGGCAACTACAAAAGTTTAGTAGAGTGCACCGATTCTGCGTAGCCTCTCGATGGCGCCATCTTCGATTTGGCTTTCTGGGCCAATCGCGACTCGGATGAACCGCAGCACGCCACGAGTCAGCGGTTTGATGACTTTTGCCGATTTAGCCTTGAGCCCCAGCAGTTCTCGGAACTCGCTCGGCAGCGAAACCACGGCAGCTTCAAAGAGCAACCAGTAGACCGGCCGGGCCAGAATCGGCAGCGGCGGGCGCTTGATGAACTTGACGACATCTAGGGTCTTAGGCGTTGCCACGAGTTCAACTTTGTAGCGTTCGATCTCACGCAGAAGGTCGGCTTCATTCATCGGCGCTGAATTTAGACCGAGTGGCTCTACCGATTTTGCCCACAAGCGAACATAGGCATCTGCCCCGCCCGGGATCTCACGCCAGGCATACATTTGGTGGCAGCGCAGAAACGAATCCATGAACGCGATGTGCACCCAGAGCAGCAGGTCGGGGTCAGCAGCCTTGTAAGGGCGCTGCTCGCCAGCGGCAGTCTCATACTCGCCGGTGACTCTCTTGTGCATGCGATTGACTCGCTGCGACTCCCCCGCCACGGCAGCGTGCGAACCAAAGGTGGTCACTGTCAGCCAGCGAATAGTTCCAGCCAGGCGGCCAAGGGCATCCTGCTCGTAACGAGAATGTGTTGCCACACCGGTAAGCGAGCCAGGATGTAATGCCTGCATCAGCAGGGCGCGGATGCCGCCAACTAGCGTGCCGAAGTCTGCATGAACGATCCACGGCGCATCGGTGGGCATAAACAGACCCGGCTCATCGCCGGCGGCGATCACCTCGAGCCAAGGCGGGATTCCATCTGGGTCACCAGAAAGCAGTCGGCGAAAGCGCTTGGATAAGGCTTCTTGAAGTGCGTTATTGGGCAAGCTAGTTCTTTCGTCAGGTTCCAAATTCTTCAACTTGCCGGCGCGTGAGAATCATCCCAGAATGCAGAAAACCCCGACCATTTCTGATCGGGGCCTTCTGTTTGAAACTGATTAGTGCTGAACCGCCTTGCCGATAGCAGCACCAGTCATCGAACGAACTTCAAGCTCAGCGTACTTCTGAGTGTTGCGCTCGTTTGAGGTGATGGTTCCGAGCCAGCCGAAGATGAATCCGAGTGGAATCGAAACGATACCTGGGTTTGCTAGTGGGAAGTAGTCGAAGCGAACTCCGCCCTCAACGTAAGGGATAAAGCTGGTAGCCAGACCCGAAACGTTTGGTGAGAACACGAGCAGGATGATGGCTGAGAACAGACCACCATAGATTGCCCAGACCGCACCGCGAGTGTTGAACTTCTTCCAGAACAATGAGTAAAGCACTGCCGGTAGGTTTCCAGATGCCGCGATCGCGAATGCGATAGCAACTAGGAAGGCCACGTTCAGACCCTGAGCACCGATGGCTAGAACGATCGAGATCGCGCCAATCACAACTGCTGAGATACGAGCAACCTTAACTTCCTGCTCTGGGGTAGCCTTGCCGCGCTTGATTACGTTTGCATACAAGTCGTGTGCGAACGATGAAGAGCTTGCAAGGGTTAGACCAGCAACAACAGCAAGGATGGTCGCGAACGCGATTGCACCGATGACAGCAAGCATGATCGCTCCACCGGTGGTGCCTTCGCCGCCACCTAGGAACTGTGCAAGCTGAGGAGCTGCAACGTTACCTGATGGGTCAACCGGAACCAATAGCTTCTTTGCATCCGCTGAAAGGTTCGCTAGCCCCTCGAGAGGAGTACAAGCGGCTTCACCATCAACGATGGCAACTCCCTTTGCATCCATGAGACAGCCGGCTGCGTCAACCTTGTAACCGCGGAATAGGGTGGTGCGGCTAACTAGAGCTGCAGCACCGAAACCAAGCGCGATGGTCATTAGGTAGAAAGCACCGATGTTACCGATTGCCCAGTTGACCGACTTGCGGGCAGCCTTTGCAGTTGGAACGGTGTAGAAACGAATCAGGATGTGTGGCAAACCCGCGGTTCCAAGAACCAAGGCCATGCCAAGCGAGATTAGGTCAATCTTGCTAATCAAGGTCTTGACTGGGTCGATTGCACCAGAGGTGGCATCGATGACGTCCTTACCGAACTTCAAACCTGGGTCAAGGAAGTTTTCCTTGCCAGACGCATCTCTTGCAGCACCTAGAAGGTCTGAGATGTTGAAGCCGAACTGCCATAGAACCATGATGGTTAGCAGGATCGCACCGGTCATAAGCAAGAATGCCTTGACGATCTGAACGTAAGTGGTTCCCTTCATGCCGCCCACGGTTACGTAGATGATCATTAGAAGACCAACACCAGCGATGATCCAGTTCTTCGCGCTTGCGTCGCTAATGCCTAGCAATAGCGAAACAAGTGCACCCGCACCAACCATCTGAGCCATCAGATAGAAGATCGAAACGACGAGGGTCGAGGTAGCCGCAGCTCCACGAACCGGACGCTGTCTCATGCGGAATGCAAGAACGTCACCCATGGTGAAACGGCCAGAGTTGCGAAGTGGCTCTGCTACAAGAAGCAGCGCAACCAACCATGCAACCAAGAAGCCGATTGAGTATAGGAAGCCGTCGTAACCGAACAGTGCGATGGTTCCAGCGATACCTAGGAATGAGGCCGCAGACATGTAGTCACCGGCAATAGCTAGACCGTTCTGGAAACCAGAGAATGAGCCTCCGCCATCGTAGAAGTCAGATGACTTCTTGTTTGAACGACCGGCACGGAAAACCAATACCAGGGTGAAGAGAACGAATGCGACGAAGAGAATCGCGCTCAGGGTTGTTGAACTCACTTTGCGAGCTCCTTATCTACCTTCTCGCGCAAAGCGTCAGACGCTGCGTCGAGAGTGTGCGATGAGTGGCGCTCGTAGAGCCACATGATTAGGAAGGTGGTGGCGAACTGCAACACACCGAGAATGAACGCGATGTTGATGTTGCCGAATACCGGGGTGCTGACCCATTCACGAGCGAAAGCGGTGAGGGCAACATAGAGGAAATACCAAACCAGGAAGGCGGCGGTCAGCGGGAATGCAAACCCAACTCCAATGTTCTTGAAATTTCTGCTGGCACCTTTGCCAGCAGTCGGGGCAAGTTAACGCTCCGTTCCTGAGCATAGCGATTCACAGGAATAACTCAGACGCAAATACAGTTCGCAAAACGCCGGAGTGTCGTGAGCTTTTTTTAGGCTGGCTGAGAGCCCTGTAAATTCAAGGGTTTTAGCAGTTTGGGTCAGCCGCCGGGACCAAGCCCTTTATGAAATAGTTATCTACCGAGTTCGCAACACATTCGTTCGAGCGGCCATAAGCGGTGTGACCTTCGCCGTTGTAGGTGACCAGGTGGCCATTGCTCAGAATATGGTCGGCTACGGCAACCGCTTGAGTGTATGGAGTGGCCGGGTCGCCGGTTGTCCCGACGACAAGAATCGGCTTCGACCCCTTGGCGCTGTAATCGAGAGCTTGCTTGGCCGCCGGGAACGGCCAAGACTCGCAGGTCAGAGCGCCGAACTGCCAGTAGCGGCCAAGAGTGGGGCTGGCGGCTAGCATCCGTGCATTCTGTTTTGCCATCGAAGAAGCATCGCTAGGCTGTCGCGCATCGAGGCAGGAAATCGCGATGTTTGCTTCCATGAGGTTGGTGAGGTACTTGCCGCTGGAATCGCGATCGTTGTAGGTGTCGGCCAGGTCGATGAAGGTAGTGCCGTCACCCTCGAATCCTTCGGCAAAGGCCTGGCTGAGTTGCGGCCAGTAATCCTCGGAATACAGGGGCATAATCAGGCCGGTGTTTGCCGACCAGGCATTCAGTGTTCGGCCATCCTTCGTTGGCAGTGGCTCAGTCTCAAGCGCGCGCAGGAAGTTCTTGATCTTGGTGAGTGCTTGTGAAACCGTGCCTCTGAATGGGCAGTCGGCAGAACTTAGGCATTCAGCAAGGTAGTTGCGCAGAGCCAAATCGAAGCCCTTGAGCTGGATGACGCTTTGCTCGGCATCGGTCACGGATGGGTCAATCACACCATCGATAACCATTCGATTTACTGTTTTCGGGAAGAGTGCGGCATAGGTTTGACCGAGTAGGCTGCCGTAGCTGAAGCCGAGATAGTTGAAGTCTTTTTCACCCATCACCGCACGCAAGACATCCATGTCCTTCGCGGCTGAAACGGTGTCGAGGTAGGCCATCGCAGGGCCGGTGTTCTTCAAGCAAGCGTTGGCGAACTCACTCAAGACCTTTCGCGATGCCGCGATGTCTTGAGGTGAGCCGAGCGGGAAGCCGTTGTCCTCATAGAGCAACTCGTCGGTCTTCTCGGCATCGAGACACTTGACGCGAGGTTCGCTCTCGCCGACTCCCCTAGGGTCGAAACCAACGATGTTGAACTTATAGCGCAAATTTTCGGTGCCCAGATAGTCGACCGAATTCAGAACCCAGTCGTAGCCGGAGGCGCCTGGCCCGCCCGGGTTGAAGATAATCGAGCCAAGCGGCTTGGCGATGTCGGCCGCCCGATAGGCAACGGCAAGTGAGAGAGACCCGGCGCTCGGGTCATCCCAGTTGGTTGGCACTAGGACAGAACCGCACATGATGCGAGTGCCACAGGATTCCCACTCGACCACCTGTGAGTAAAACGGCTTCAAATCATCGCTTACCTCGGCGTTAGCAGCCGCAGTTGGAGCCGTGATCGGAGGCAAGTTCGCCTCAGTGCCTGTCGGGGCACATCCGGCTAAGGCGAGTGCGATCGCACTCAGAGCGGCAGTGACCGAGAGTCTACGCCTCACGATGCCCGCTTGATTCGCAAACTGACACCGAGCGATTCAAGCACCATCAAGTCTCGAACGTTCCGATCGATTCGCAACCTAGCCTGTGCAATAGCCTCGAGTTTCTCGATGGTTTGCGCGGGGGTTGTTACCTGGGCGGCCTCGGAAAT
>JBDLUE010000025.1:0-9696 GCA_039805505.1 Actinomycetota bacterium | reverse complement strand
AACATGAGTGAAGTTGCCGAGATTGGGGCAAGCGGCGCGGTGGCGGCGGGAATTGATACTTCCGCTGGTTCAGCTTCTACAGATTTCTTTGCAGACGAACGCTTTGCAGGTGCCTTCTTGGCGGTAGCAGATGGTTCTGACACGTCAACGACTGGTGCTGACTTAGCCGCGCGCTTTACCGGCGCCTTTGCTGGCTCCTTGACCAGGGCCTGCGCGGCTGCCTTGGCAGGCGCCTTGCGAGCTGGCTTCTTTGCAACGGCCGACTCTTCGGCTACGGGTGCGTTTGTTTCTTCTTTTTTCACCATTTCTGGTGCACTCCAAGCTGCCTGCGAAACCTAGGCCACACTCACCAGGCCCTAAGGCGTAAAACCTTGTTGCTTGCGATTGCAAACAACCAAATCTAAATGCGAACCACTTTCCTATGCGGCATCCGCTGCCCGATGGGTCTTACGCGACTTCAACGCTAAAGTTTTCGCTAAATCTTTGGGTTGAGTCAGGTGTGGACTGACTTAACTTCTTCCAGTATGGCACCAGACGCACGAAAAGTCACCAACCGAGCGTGTAATACTGAAAGCGTGAGCGAACTTACTTCAGCCAATTCATTGGAGCTACCGAGCCCAGGCAAGCGATTTGCCTGGACATTGATTCTCTCCGGCATCCTCGGCTGGATTGCCGCATTCACATTGACCCTTGAGCGGTTGCACGTGGCCACCAACCCCGAAGCCACCTTGAGTTGTGATCTAAACCCGTTTATCTCTTGCAAGTCGGTCATGTTGACCGAGCAAGCCCGACTTCTCGGATTCCCAAACCCGCTCATCGGCCTGGCTGCCTTTGTTTTCCCCATCGCGGTTGGCTTTGCCATCCTTGCCGGGGCTAAGTTTGCGCTTTGGTTCTGGCGAATTTTCGCCACCGGAATCACAATGGGCTTCCTGTTTGTGGTTTGGCTTTGGACGCAGAGCACCTTCGTGATCAACGTCCTCTGCCCTTACTGCATGGTCGCTTGGGTTGCCATGGTGCCACTCTTCTGGACGGTCATTCTCTTCTTGGTTCGAGAAGGAGTAATCGACACACCGCTGCGTCTAGCAGGCTTCTTTGACCGAGCTTACGAGCGCGTTTGGTTGTGGGTGTTGGTAACTGACCTGATCATGGCGGCGATCATCGTGGTTCGATTCTGGTCATACTGGCCAGCCCTCTGGAACTAGAACCAGAGCGCGAGCTCTCGGGCGGCAGACTCCGGCGAGTCTGAACCGTGAACGAGATTCTGCTGAACCTTTAGACCCCAGTCGCGACCGAGGTCACCGCGGATTGTGCCAGGGGCGGCGACAGTCGGGTCGGTTGCACCGGCAAGTGAGCGGAAACCTTCGATGACTCGGTTGCCGGTCAACTTGATTGCTACAACGTCACCACTGCCCATGAACTCGACTAGCGGCTCATAGAAGGGCTTGCCTTCGTGCTCTGCGTAGTGCTCTGCAAGCAAATCGCGGGTAGGCGTGAACTTCTTTAGCTCGGCAACCACGTAACCCTTTGCCTCTAGGCGAGAGATGATCTCCCCGATCAGGTTGCGCTTTACGCCGTCAGGCTTGATGAGAACTAGAGTTGCGTCAGTCATTTTCTGTTCCTTTGCTTGGGTTTATAAATATTATTGAGCGAGATTGCGCTCGTAGGCAGCGCGAGCCTTGTCGATGGTGCCACCGGCAACCATCGCCCAGATCCAAAGACACAGGAAGATTGCGCCCACCACGTACATCAGTGGAACCCAGACGCCGATGAAGATCACTGCCACCTGAAGAATCCAGCCGAAGGCATAAGAGCCGGGCTTACCAAGGATGGCTGGGGTAAGGATAAATAGAACCGAAAGAGACAGGCCGACGGCCCAAACCGTTGCGGCGTTTTCATTGGTTGGACCCAGAACTTTGGTGCCGAAGGCGACCAGTGTCGCGAAGAACACCACGAGTGACTCGAAGGCCATCAGGATCGAGCTCAGTGCGCGCTTGGTTGATTTGGTTCGAACTTTTGGCTGCTTCTGGTTAGACATCTTGCTCCGCTTCGATTTGCTTTAGGGCTAGAACTTCGCCGACCAAGGTTATTGACCCGGTGACCAGGATTGCCGACTTCTGACCTTCTGGTAGAGCCAGGGTTGCCTCGGCCAAAGCCCACTGAGGGTTCGCTTGAACCTTCACTCTGTCGTCTCCGAAAACCTCGCGAGCTAGTTCGGCGAGTTTATCCGCTGGAATAGCTCGTGCCGAACTCGATTGCGTGATGATTACCTCGACAACTGAGGAATCGAGGGCTTCGAGGAGGCCTCTGGCATCCTTGTCGGCGAGGATCGAGATGACCGCAACCACATAGGGAGAGCCGAAATTTGTCTTCAACGCCTGGACCAGTGATTCTGCACCGCCAGGGTTGTGAGCCGCGTCGAGGATGACTAACGGTTCGCGAGAAACCACTTGAAGGCGGCCGGGCGATGAGAAATCTGCAAAAGCGGCGCGGACCACGTCATCCATGATGCGTTGCTCGCCACCGCCTAGAAAAGCCTCCACTGCCGCGATGGCGAGAGCTGCGTTCTCAGCCTGGTAGTAGCCGTGAACCGGAAGGTTCAGGTCGGCATACTCCCCCGCCAAGGTTCGAATGCTTACCTTTTGGCCCAGAATATCCGGGGTTGACTCGAGAACCTCAAAGTCGGCGCCGTAACTCTTGAACGCGTCTGCAGTAGAGCTTGCTTTGTCTTTGAGAACCGCAAGAGCTTCTGCTGGCTGCGCCGAGGAAACCACGAAGGCGCCCGACTTGATGATTCCGGCCTTGGTGTGAGCAATCTCCTCGATGGTATTGCCTAGTCGATCCATGTGATCAAGCGAGATTGGAGCGAACACCGCAACATCGCCGTCGGCTACGTTGGTGGAATCCCATTCGCCACCCATTCCGACTTCGAGAACCAGGACATCAACCGGCGCATCTGCAAAGACAGCAAAACCCAGAACGGCGAGAACTTCGAAAAACGTGAGCGGTCCCTCGCCGGCAGTCGCCAATTCGGCGTCAACGATTTCAACAATTGGTGCGATGTCTTCCCAGGCTGCAACCAGCGCTTCATCGGAAACCGGCTCGCCGTCTATCGACAGACGCTCATTAAGCTTGACCAAGTGCGGGCTTGTAAAGCGGCCGGTGCGAAGACCGTGTTCGCGCAACAAACGCTCGATAAACCGAGTGGTGCTGGTCTTGCCGTTAGTGCCCGTGACGTGGATGATTCGGTAAATCTTTTGCGGGTCACCGAGCAACTCAACCAAACGGCGAGTTGGGTCAAGCCGAGGGCGGATCTTGTTTTCAGGAACACGAGCTAGCAGTGCGGCCTCAACACCGGCTGCACGTTCTGCCCAGTAAGTTTCTTCGCTCAAAGTTTTGCCACCGTGACCTGAACCTGCTGGCCGTCTCCGACGGCTACAGGGTTCTCGAGTGATGAACCGCTCTTGGTTTCAAGTTCAAGGGTCAGGGTCTCGCTCTTGACTAGTTCGCTGTGTGTTTCAACCGCCGCCAACACATCGTCCGCTGCCTCAAGAGTCAAACGGATTCGGTCACTGACGTCTAGCCCAGCATCCTTGCGAGCTTGCTGAACGGCACGAACCACGTCACGAGCCAAACCTTCGGCAGCCAAATCTGCGGTGACATTGCCGTCTAGGATGAGGAATCCGCCGCCAGGCAAAATGCCGATGTGCTCGGTGACCACCGAATCATCCGCTCCGTCGGCAAGGTTAGCCACGAGATCAATCGTGTATTCGCCATCGATCAAGGTGATTCCGCCGACGGTAACAACGCCTTCGGACTCTGACCAGTCGCCAGCCTTAGAAGCTTGGATAACAGCCTGGACGCTCTTGCCGATGCGAGGGCCGGCAGCTCGAGAATTTACGGTCAAGCGCTTGATCACGCCGAACTCGGTGGTCGAGTCAAGCGAAAGCTCAACTAATTCCACCGACTTGACGTTGAGTTCTTCCGCAAGAATTTCGCTGAACTCGCCAAGAGCCGAAGCATTCGCGGTCACGACTGTCAGCTTCGCGAGCGGCAAACGAACGCGGAGGCCGTTTGCCTTGCGCAAGCTTGAAGCGACCGAACTGACGGTGCGAACCTGGTCCATCGCCGAAACCAAACCGGCGTCCTGAGGCAGCTCTGAAGAATCAGGCCAGCTCTCAAGGTGCACGCTTCGCCCGCCGGTCAAGCCCTTCCAAATCTCTTCGGCAACCATCGGCAACAATGGGGCTGCTACACGGCACAGGATTTCGAGGACTGTGTAGAGCGTGTCGAAGGCCTCAGGTGAACCATCCCAGAAGCGGTCACGTGAGCGACGCACATACCAGTTGGTTAGGACGTCAGCGAAGTCACGCAAGGTCGCGGCTGCCGAGTATGAGTCGAACTTGTTGAAGTGACCTTCAACCTCGTCGATTAGATCGCGGGTCTTCGACAGTAGATAGCGGTCGAGGACATCCGTGCTGTCGAATGAACGCTTTGCTTCATAGCCCGATGCGTTTGCGTAAAGCGAGAAGAAGTACCAGGTGTTCCACAGTGGAAGCAAGAACTGGCGAACACCCTCACGAATGCCCTGTTCGGTGACCACAAGATTGCCACCGCGCAGAATCGGGCTGGAGAGCAAGAACCAACGCATGGCGTCGGCACCGTCACGGTCGAAAACTTCGTTCACATCTGGATAGTTGCGCAGTGACTTTGACATCTTCTGGCCATCATTGCCAAGGATGATGCCATGCGAAACCGCCGACTTGAATGCCGGGCGATCGAAAAGCGCGGTCGAAAGCACGTGCAGAGTGTAGAACCAACCGCGGGTCTGGCCGACATACTCCACGATGAAGTCACCCGGGTTGTGGGTTTCAAACCACTCGCGGTTTTCAAACGGATAGTGAGCCTGAGCGAAAGGCATCGAACCAGATTCGAACCAGCAGTCCAGAACCTCTGGCACGCGACGCATGGTCGACTTGCCGGTTGGGTCATCCGGGTTTGGTCGGGTTAGTTCATCGATTACCGGGCGGTGGAAGTCGCTTGGTCGAACGCCAAAGTCTCGCTCCAACTCCTCCATCGAGCCATAAACGTCGACGCGTGGGTAAGCCGGATCATCCGACTTCCAAACCGGAATCGGCGCTCCCCAGAAGCGGTTGCGGCTGATTGCCCAGTCGCGAACATTCTCAAGCCACTTACCGAAGGAGCCATCCTTGGTGTGGTCAGGAGTCCAGTCAATCTCCTGGTTTAGCTCGAGCATGCGGTCGCGAAGTTTGGTGGTTTCAACGAACCAAGACGAAACCGCCTTGTAGATGAGCGGGCTCTTGCAGCGGTAGCAGTGTGGGTATGAGTGCTCATAGCTCGCCTGGCGAAGGACGCGGCCGGCGGCCTTTAGGTGCTGCGAAATTGGCTTGTTGGCCTCGAAAACGTGCTGTCCTTCGAAGTCGATGACGATTGAGTTGAACTCGCCACGTTCGTTGATTGAGATGTAGGTCGGAATTCCGGCAGCAAGACATACTCGCTGGTCATCTTCACCGTAGGCTGGAGCCTGGTGAACGATGCCGGTGCCGTCGCCATCGCCAACGTAGTCGTCGACCAATACGGTCCAGGCGTTAGCGTTGTCAAACTTTTCGGCGTCCGCGTAGTAGTCGAACAAGCGGTCATACTTCAAGCCGCCAAGTTCGCGCCCCAGGTATGTCGCAACGATTGCCGACTCGAGGTCGTCTGCAGTCTCAAAACCTAGGTCCTTGGCAAAACCTGCGACAACATTCTTCGCAAGTAGATACTTTGTTCCGGCAGATCCACCATCTGCGCCACCATTCGGACCAGCGGCCACGATTACGTATTCGATGTCAGGGCCAACCGCCAAAGCGAAGTTGGTAGGCAAAGTCCAAGGAGTTGTAGTCCAGGCAAGTAGGCGAACACCTTCGAGCTCCTGACCTGCAGAGACCGGGAAGGTTACTGTCAGGGTCTGGTCTTGGCGGTTCTTGTACACCTCGTCATCCATGCGGAGTTCGTGGTTCGAAAGCGGGGTCTCACAGCGCCAGCAATAAGCAAGAACCTTGAAGCCTTCGTAAACCAAGCCCTTGTTGTGCAGCTCCTTGAAGGCCCAGAGGACGCTCTCGGTGTAGTTGGTGTCGAGAGTTTTGTAGTCGTTTTCGAAGTCGACCCAGCGAGCCTGGCGGGTTACATACTGCTCCCACTCCTTGGTGTACTTCAGCACGGATGTGCGGCAGGCGTCATTGAACTTGCCGATGCCAACGGCCTCAATCTGGTGGCGACCGGAAATTCCTAGTTGACGCTCGGCTTCGACTTCTGCCGGAAGACCATGTGTGTCCCAGCCGAATCGACGTTCAACGCGGTAACCCTGCATGGTCTTGAAACGCGGAACCATGTCTTTTGTGTAGCCGGTCAGCAGGTGGCCGTAGTGCGGCAAACCATTGGCGAATGGCGGGCCGTCGTAAAAGACGAACTCCTCGGCATTGGCCGCGGTGCGCTGATCAATCGAAGCTTGGAAGGTGTCGTCGCCCTTCCAGAATGCGAGAATCCCCTCTTCAACCGCCGGGAAAGATGGGCTTGGGTTGACACCCTCGCGCGCGGCCTTAGTTGAGTCATTGTTCTTGGGATACATTCAAGGCTTTCTGGCTTGTCAGTAAAAGGAAATCTTCTATCAATGTTAACCTGTTACAAACCCGTTTTTTGGAGACTTTAACGTGACTAATGCCCATTCAGGCTCAGCCAACAACTTTCTTGCACCTGCAACGGCACCAGACAAGGTCGGTGTCGAGGGTCTAGAAGAAAAATGGGGGCTCCGCTGGGAGTCTGACGGCACCTATCACTTCAACCGCGGCGTGGAAAAGTCTCAGGTCTTTTCGATTGACACCCCGCCGCCAACCGTCTCAGGTTCGCTGCACGTGGGTCACGTTTTTAGCTACACCCACACCGATGTCGTCGCACGCTACAAGCGCATGACCGGCAAAGAGGTCTACTACCCAATGGGCTGGGATGACAACGGTCTACCGACCGAACGTCGTGTTCAAAACTTCTTCGGCGTACGCTGCGACCCATCGTTGCCTTATGTCGAGAACTTTGTGCCACCATTCGAGGGCGGCGACAACAAGAGCTCAAAGGCCGCGGATCAGATCGCCATTTCTCGCCGCAACTTCATCGAGCTTTGCGAAAAGCTGACCACTGAGGACGAGAAGCAGTTTGAGGCACTGTGGCGCAAGCTCGGCCTGTCGGTTGACTGGAAGCAGACTTACCAGACCATTTCACCTGCCGCCATTGCTGTTTCACAGAAGGCTTTCCTGGGCAACTTGAAGCGCGGCGAGGCATATCAGTCGATGGCTCCAACTCTGTGGGATGTCACCTTCCGCACCGCCGTGGCTCAGGCTGAACTCGAAGACCGCGAGCAGCCGGGCGCCTATCACCGCGTCGGGTTCAATGTCGACCCAGCGCTTTGGGATGGTGGCAAAATCTTCATCGAAACCACCCGCCCAGAGCTGTTGCCAGCCTGTGTCGCTTTGGTGGCCCACCCGGATGACACGCGTTACCAGGGCCTGTTTGGCAAGACCGTTCGCACTCCCCTATTTGACGTCGAAGTGCCAGTTGTCGCCCACCGCCTAGCCCAGATCGATAAGGGCTCGGGCATCGCGATGATTTGTACTTTCGGTGACGTAACCGACGTCATCTGGTGGCGCGAACTCGACCTGCCTAACCGCGCAATCATTGGCTGGGATGGTCGAATCAACGACGAGATGCCGGACGTAATCACCTCGGCCAAGGGCAAAGAGGTCTTCGCCGAACTCGTTGGCAAGACCATCTTCTCGGCCAAACAAACCATCGTGGAATTCCTGAAGGAATCTGGTGACATGGTGGGCGACCCTCGCCCAATTCAGCACGACGTCAAGTTCTTCGAAAAGGGAGACAAGCCGCTCGAAATCGTTTCGACCCGCCAGTGGTACATCCGCAACGGTGGCCGCGATGCAGCCATCCGAGAGCGCTTGATTGAGCTTGGCAAGCAGTTGAACTTCAACCCAGACTTCATGCGCGTTCGCTATGAGAACTGGGTTAATGGCTTGACCGGTGACTGGCTGATTTCGCGTCAGCGCTTCTTTGGCGTGCCGATCCCGGTTTGGTACGAATTGGATGCCAACGGTGAGCCGAACTTCGAGAGCCCATTGGTTCCAGATGAGGCTTTGTTGCCGATCGACCCATCCACGGATGTTCCTGCCGGATTCACAGAGGCACAGCGCGGCGTTGCCGGCGGCTTCATAGGCGAGATGGACATCATGGACACCTGGGCTACATCTTCACTCACCCCTCAACTTGCCGGCGGTTGGATCGAAGACCCTGAGAAATTCGACCTAGTCTTCCCCTATGACCTTCGCCCTCAGGGCCAGGACATCATTCGCACCTGGTTGTTCTCAACCGTCTTGCGCTCGGAGCAAGAGTTTGGTCAGCTTCCTTGGTCAAACGCGGCCATTTCGGGTTGGATTCTCGACCCAGACCGCAAGAAGATGTCGAAGTCAAAGGGCAACGTAGTTGTTCCAGCTGAACCAATCGACAACCACGGCGCAGACGCCGTTCGCTACTGGGCCGCTTCGGCACGCCTTGGCACCGATGCCGCATTCGACGAAGGTCAAATGAAGGTCGGCCGTCGTCTGGCCGTGAAGTTGCTGAACGCAGCCAAGTTCTCGCTTTCATTCGAAGTTCCTGCCGGCCACACCGAGGTCACCGAACCAATCGACCAGGCACTTTTGATCGCGCTAGCGGACGTGGTTCGCGGTGCGACCGCAGCCTTCGAAAGCTACGACCACACAAAGGCTCTTGAGCTCGCGGAGCACTTCTTCTGGAAGTTCACCGATGACTACCTTGAACTAGTCAAGGACCGCGCCTACAACGCCAACGGCGAGGTTTCAGCAGCTCAGCAGGCTTCGGCAGCAATCACCCTTCGTCGCGCTCTGCACACGATGCTCCGATTGTTCGCACCATTCCTGCCATTTGCGACCGACGAGGTCTGGAGCTGGTGGCAGACCGATGCTGGTTCCATTCACCGCGCCCCATGGCCAACCGCTGAAGAACTAGTCGAAGGTTTGGATGGCGCCAACGCTCCCCTACTTGGGCTTGCATCCAGCGCCCTGGTTGGAGTTCGCAAAGCCAAGTCAGACGCAAAGGTCTCGATGAAGGCAGCCGTTGAATCTGCCGTTCTGGAAGCGCCAGCTGCGGTACTGACGAGCCTTAGACTGCTAGAAACAGACCTAAAGGCTGTTGGTCGCATCGAGACTCTCGGCTATGGTGAGGGCGAAGAAGTGGCCATGGTCGAAGTAATCCTGAAGGCAATAGAAGAGGCATAAATGAACCCGCTCGCGAATCGCTCAGACCTGCCGTATGAGCTACCTCCGTTTGATTTGATTCGCGACGAGCATTACCTTCCGGCGTTCTATGCCGGCTGCGAAGAGCAGCTAGCCGAGGTTAACGCAATCCTGGAGTCTGGTGCCCCGACTTTTGAGAACACAATCGTCGCACTCGAAAAGTCGGGTCGCATGCTGTTCCGCGTTCTTTCAGTCTTCTACAACAAGTCCAGCGCAGACACAAACGATGCCATCGACAAGATCGAGGAAGAGCTGGCTCCTAAGCTCTCGGCTCACAGCGACGCAATCAACCTGAATGCAGAGCTATTCGCTCGTATCGAGCACGTGC
>JBDLUE010000024.1:0-9710 GCA_039805505.1 Actinomycetota bacterium | reverse complement strand
TTGGCGGCAATCATTGGTGCCTCAACTCCAAACCTGGTTCCTTTGATTGTTCTTGCCTTGGCGCTCTTGGCCGTGATCCGCATTCGCAGATTTGGCTATTTGCTTTGGGTCGGCTTGCCTCTTGCCGCGCTCTATGGCCCGACCTTTCTCTACTACCTGATGGACGTTAGAAACCCGCTAGCGATTTTCGCTGATCCTGGTCTCGCCGCCCAGTCGGCAACTGCTCCGTTTTTTGACTTGTATGGGCTGTTGGTGTCCGGAGCCATTGCTTTAGTCGCGTTGTTCGCCACTCTAAGGAAGCGCATTTTCCTAGCCTTATCCGGCTGGGTGTTTGTGCTGCTGGCCGTTGCTTCGGCCTACCTCGTGTCGGCGCTCAACTTCCCCGCGGTCGGCGTAGGGCAGGCTTCGCTGGAGACTGTGAACGGTTCACCGACCGCACTACTGATGGTCGCCGGGCTCGGATTGGTAATGCTCGCGGTTGTCGCTATTGACGGCATCCCGGCAAGAAACGCGCGCAGAGTAATTGCGATTTTGTCGACACTGCTGATTGCGGTTCCGGGGCTTGCTCTTTCGGTGCTCACCCCGGTGAAGGTTGCCTACTCGGATGGCCGCGTCGTGCCATCAATCGTTGCGGCCGAGGCCGAACAGGGCTCGAACCTGAAGCTTTTGGTGCTCACACCGAGCAGCGACTCAGCCGGTAATAAGCGCCTTGCCGCCGAGTTGGTAGCCGGCGACGGTGTGCACCTCGATGACGTGAGTCTCGCCTACCGATTCTCAATCGCCGAGCTCGCCGGAGAACGGTATTCGGAGATCGCCCAGTTGGTAGCAGACCTCGTTTCCGCCAACGGAACCCCGATTTCAAAGCGCCTGCAAAGTGAACACATCGGCTACATCCTGGTTCCAAACGGCATATCGAGCGAACTCTCTGACCTAGGCATCGCGCTTGATTCTGTCTCCGAACTTGAAACCGTTGGAGCAACCGACTTGGGTCGACTCTGGCGTGTGCGTGAACCTGAGGCAGCTGTCGACGAGACCACCAGCTCTCCTTGGTCGATCACCAAGGCCGTTCAAGTTTCAGTCTTGCTCGGCTATCTGCTGATGGCCGTGCCATCAAGAACCTCACGTCGCCGAGGCAGCGAAGAGATCTTCATTGAGTCGGGGGAGGACGCCCAATGATCAAGAGACTCATCGCGCTGATAGCCATTGCTGCTGGAATCTTCAGCTTGATTTGGTTTGCTCCTCAGTTCACCCTCACCATCGGAGAGTTGCCGAAGGCCGAAGTGCTCAAGGTCAAGGCCCAGGACTTGAACCTGGTTTGCCCAGGTGGCGTCTATCGAACCGGTGGGGCTTCCGGAACCAAACTCGGTGCGTTCGAGTCAATCGGTGCGCCTGACATCAATTCAGACTTCAACGGCCCAGCCGGAACCACGATGTTGATTCGTGGAAACCTGCTGACCGCCGTCGACCCTGGCGGGCTAGCCGAGCAGAGTTCGGTGCTGTTGAATGCCAACCAGATCCAATCGGTGAACACGGATGGATTGACCGGCCTGACCGGAGCCGCTTGCCAACGGCCAACCAACAGCCTTTGGTTCATCGGCGGAGACACGAGCACCGGGCGCGAGTCCTTGTTGATTGTCAAGAATGTCACCAAGGTCGATTCGACCGTGAACCTTGAAATCTTCAACGAACGAGGTTTGGTGACTGGGTCTGGCATGTCAGGCATCTCGGTGCCTGCCGGAAAAACCACTGTGATTCCACTGGCCAGCTATGTGCCGAAAACCAAAACCTTTGTGACTCACGTGGTTAGCCGAGGCGGCCTTGTTGCAGCTTGGATTCAGCAAAAGACGATTCGCGGCTTGGCTGCCGGAGGTGTCGACTATGTTTCACCGACTTCCGGTTTCGGCAAGACCCAGGCCATCCCTGGAGTCTTCGTTCGAGGTGCAGCCGATGCCGCCAAGCTAGCCGCAAACGCCGACTTTGCCGATTTGGTGCCAACGTTGAGAGTCTTTGTTCCAGGTTCAAAGCCGGCAACGGTCACGGCCCAGGTAATCGGTTCGACGGCCACTACTTACGGCACCGTTGTGCGCCAAACCATCCCCGCCGGAACAACGGCAGACATTGCCTTACCGGGCCTTGCTGATGGTGACTTTGTCGCGATTGTGAAATCAGACGAGGCGGTTGGCAGTGCGATTCGACTGCACCGTGTTGTCAAGAAATCGGTGGATTTTGCGTGGCTCACCGCTGCAGAGTCTCACACCGGGGTTGTTGGGCTTTCAGTGCCGACAGCCGGCATCTCAAAGTTGAGTTTGGCAAACCCAAGCAACAGCGTTATCGACCTTCGCCTGGTTCAAAATGGTGGGAGCCCGGCGAATTTTAAAATCCCAGCGGCCGGACAACTTACTTTGAAGTTTGCGCCGGGCACCAAGCTCGAGCTTTCAGGCAACGCCAAAGCGCTGCTCGGAACACTGATTGTCGACATCGACGGCTCGCTAGCCGCGGTTCCGCTGGTGGATTACAAGAACCCTGGCGGCGAAGTCGCCGTAATGGTTCGCTAGAACGCTGCGCTTACTCGCTCGCGCGCAGTCAAATCGCGCAGAGCTTTTTACTCCGGGCGGTAACGCTCAGGAACAAGTTCCCACGGTTCTTTGTCGAGCAAGTGGGCAACCGCAGCGAACACGTATTCCTCGATGTGCATTCGCTCATGCATCGGGTCAGCGCGGCGCGCATGCCCTAGGCGTTCGATTGGTACGCGGAAGATGCAGATTGTCATTTCTGCTTTTTTAGTCGCCCATCGGCGAACAGTTTGAGATTCATCACGGATGGATGGAGCGTCCATCACCTGCCACTTCAGGTCGGCCAGTTCTGTGGGCCAGGCTCCCTGCAAAAATTCGCAGGTTGATCGCACAATCTGGTTGAACGCGGCTTGCCTGGTTTCGCCGTGACGATAGAGATTGCTCAGCACAGGGCGACGAATGCCGCGACCGTGTCGGTCGCGAAATGCACCTCGAGAAATACCCTTATCTGCCATGAGGTCAGTCTATTCATCCCGGTCTCGAGGCGGGCCGTTCTAGGCCTCCGCTGGTATCCTAGAGAGGTTGGTTTTTGAAGATCGGAACACATGAATATCGACTGGGATGCACTCGTCAAGACCTATGACGTTAGAGGTTTGGTTGGCACTGCGCTGACCACCGAAATCGTCACAGCGTTGGCGGCCGGCTTCGTCGATGAACTCGGTGCCGCAGGCCAGGATGTTGTGGTCGGTCACGACATGCGCGACTCATCACCAGAGTTCGCCGACGCGTTTGCGATTGGCGCACAGGCACGCGGAGCCAATGTGGTTTCGATCGGTCTCTGCTCAACCGACGAGTCTTATTTTGCTTCAGGTATCTTCAATGCCCCAGCAGCGATGTTCACCGCTAGCCACAACCCGGCCGCCTACAACGGCATCAAGTTTTCACGCGCGGGCGCTCGAGGCATCAGCCTCGACACCGGCCTGGCCGCCATCCGTGACCGTGCGAAGGTCTATCTGGCCGAAGGCCTCGACGAGGTCGAAAATCCAGGCTCGTTCCGCGAAGAGCACATCCTGGTTCGCTATGCGAGCTACCTGCGCGAGATGGTCAACCTTGACAGCATTCGCCCGCTTCGCGTTGTCGTCGACGCCGCGAACGGCATGGGTGGAATGACTGTGCCGGCTGTGCTTGGCACCGGAACCGACCTGCACAAGTTGCCTCTCGAGATCATTGCGATGTATTTCGAACTCGACGGCACCTTCCCTAACCACGAAGCGAACCCGCTAGACCCTAAGAACCTAGTCGATCTTCAGCGCGCAGTTGTCGAGCACAAGGCCGACATCGGCCTCGCTTTCGATGGTGACGCCGACCGCGTGTTTGTGATTGACGAGAACGGCGATGCGGTCACCCCTTCTGCAGTGGCAGCCATCGTTGCTCGCCGAGAGATTGCGCGCGAGCAAGCCACCAACCCGGGTGCTCCAATCACCGTTTTGCACAACCTACTGACCTCGCGTGTGGTCGAAGAAGTCATCGCTGCTGATGGAGCGAAGCCAGTCAAGACCCGCGTCGGCCACTCGCTCATCAAAGACAAGATGGCTGAAACCAACGCGATTTTCGGTGGCGAGCACTCGGCGCACTATTACTTCAGAGATTTTTGGGGTGCCGACAACGGAATGTTGGCAGCCATGCACGTGTTGGCAGAGTTTGGAAGCCAAGAAAGACCACTTTCTGAGTTCGCCAAGCAATACAACCCTTACTTCATGAGCGGCGAGATCAACTCGACCGTCTCGGATGTCGCAGCCGCGAAGGCCCGCGTAGTGGAGGCATTTGCCGACCGCGCCACCTTCGACGAGTTTGACGGCATCACAGCGCAAGGCAAGCCTGCCGAAGCTGGCCAGTGGTGGTGGTTCAACGTTCGTGCATCGAACACCGAACCGTTGCTACGTCTAAACGTCGAAGCCTCGAACGAAGACGCCATGACCCAGATTCGCAACGAGGTTCTAAGCCTCATCCAGCAGAAAGCCTAAACATGTCTTCAACCATCACCGCCATCGACTTCAAAGTTGCCGACCTTGGCCTAGCCGAGGCTGGTCGCCACCAGATTCGCCTTGCCGAAAACGAGATGCCGGGTCTAATGGCGCTTCGTCGTGAGTTCGCAGCCAGCCAGCCGCTCAAGGGTGCTCGCATCACCGGTTCGCTGCACATGACCGTTCAGACCGCCGTGCTAATTGAAACCTTGGTTGATCTCGGTGCTCAGGTTCGTTGGGCTTCATGCAACATCTTCTCTACCCAGGATGAAGCGGCAGCGGCAGTTGTCGTTGGCCGAACTGGGTCAATCGAGGCGCCAGCCGGAACCCCGGTCTTCGCTTGGAAGGGCGAAACCCTCGAGGAATACTGGTGGTGCACCGATCGCATTTTTGACTGGTCGGCCGAAGCTGCAGCAGCGGGCGAAGACTACGTTGGCCCAAACATGATCCTTGATGACGGTGGCGACGCGACCCTGCTAGTTCACAAGGGCCGCGAGTTCGAGCTGGACGGGGCCGTCCCAGCGGTTGGCCCAGAAGACTCTGAAGAATACGGCGTGATCCTCAACCTTCTTCGCGAGAACCTAGTCACCAACCCTGGCCGTTTCACCAAGATTGCCAGCGAAATCAAGGGTGTCACCGAAGAGACCACCACCGGCGTTCACCGTCTATACGAGTTCTTCAAGCGCGGCGAACTTCTGTTCCCGGCAATCAACGTCAACGACTCGGTCACCAAGTCAAAGTTCGACAACAAGTATGGAATCCGCCACTCGCTTCCAGACGGCCTCAACCGTGCCACCGACGTTCTCATCGGCGGCAAGGTTGTCTTCGTCGCTGGCTATGGTGACGTCGGAAAGGGCTCTGCCGAGGCAATGCGCGGCCAGGGTGCACGCGTGATCGTCAGCGAAATCGACCCGATCTGTGCGTTGCAGGCTGCCATGGATGGATTCCAGGTCGCCCAGCTTGAGTCGGTAATCGAAACCGTAGACATCTTCGTCACCGCAACTGGAAACCAGGGAATCATCACCCCGAAGCACATCCAGCAGATGAAGCACCTAGCGATCGTTGCCAACGTTGGTCACTTCGACGACGAAATCGACATGGCCGGCATCAACCGCATCCCAGGTGTCGAAAAAATTGAAATCAAGCCACAGGTTCACGAGTGGCGTTTGCCAAACGGCCGTTCGGTTTTGATCCTCAGCGAGGGTCGCCTAATGAACCTGGGCAACGCAACCGGTCACCCAAGCTTCGTGATGAGCACATCGTTCGCCAACCAGGTGCTTGCGCAGATCGAAATTTTCACCAAGGGCAGCCAGTATGAGTTGGGCGTCCACATCTTGCCGAAACACCTTGACGAAAAGGTCGCGCGTTTGCACCTTGACGCTTTGGGTGTTGAACTGACACAGTTGAACGCAGTGCAGGCCGACTACATCGGTGTGCCGGCAAACGGCCCATACAAGGTTGACCACTACCGCTACTAGTCTTATCTCAAGAAGAAACTAAGAATCGGAGCCCTCGATGTCACACAAGATTTTGGTTGTGGACGATGACAATGCCCTTCGGGAAATGGTCGGCATCGTTCTCGAGTCTGAGGGTTTCAGAGTTGCTTTCCACGATGCCGGGTCTGGTGCGCTGGATCGCTTCACCGAGGAAGCGCCGGATCTAGTTCTCTTGGATGTCATGTTGCCAGGTAAGACCGGCATCGAAGTTTGTCGAGAGATTCGCGCGGTTTCGGGCACTCCAATCATCATGTTGACCGCAAAGACCGAAAGCGACGACGTTGTGCTCGGTCTTGAAGCCGGCGCTGACGACTATGTAGTCAAGCCTTTTGACCCGGGCGTTCTGACAGCTCGCATCCGTGCGCGTCTTCGTCCAATCGGCAGTGCAAGCGATGAAGGCACAGTCAAGATTGGTCCTTTGACATTGGACATTGAAGGGCACGAAGTTCGTCGCGGTGCCGAGAAAATTTCTCTAACTCCTCTCGAGTTCAGCCTGCTGCTCGCCTTGGCCCAGAAGCCGAACCTGGTTTTCAGCCGCGCCATGTTGCTCGAAAAAGTTTGGGGTTACCGTCACAACGACGACACCCGCTTGGTGAACGTGCACGTTCAGCGTTTGCGCTCAAAGATCGAAGATGACCCAGACAACCCGAAGATTGTCACCACTGTTCGCGGTGTCGGCTACAAGGCGGGCCAGGGCTAAGTGCGTTTTCGTGGCGTCGCCTCTTGGGCGATAGGCCTCCTTCGGCGCTCTCTTCAGGCGCGAGCGGTCTTCTCTACCGTCGTCATTTCAGGCCTTTCACTCGCCCTTGTCGGCGGCTTTTTGAGCTACTCAATCGGTGGCGGTCTCTTCTCAACTCGCCAAGCTCAGGTGCTTGCCGAATCAGAACGTGCTGTCGTCGAAGTTCAGAACACTTTTGCATCATCGAGTGTTAGCAACGAGGTTGCACTTCAAACCTTGATGAACACAATCGTGCCAAGCATCGAATCTACGGGCACGACCAATTCCCGTCGCGTTGCGCTTCTACGAAGCCCGGGCCAGACTGCCGTGCAGGTTCTGCAGAGCCCGATTTCTGCCGATCTTGACACCAGCGTCATCCCAGCCGACCTTCGCGCCAAGGTTCGTGTTTCTACCGGAAAACTTCTCTACCAGTCCGTCGCGATTCCGGTTGCCGGAAGCGAGCATCCTGGAATCGTTGTCGGTGCACCGGTGCAGATTCCGCTAGCGGGCAACTATGAGCTCTACCTTGTCTTTGACCTAAACAGCGAGCAACAAACTCTCGACTTCGTTCAACGCACCCTGGTCTTCGGTGGGCTTGCGTTGCTGCTGATTATTGGCGCGATCAGCTTCTTTGTCACCGACTGGCTGGTTCGCCCGGTTCGCTTGGCGGCCGAGGTTTCTGAGCAACTCGCAGAGGGCGCGCTAGACCGCCGTTTGCCAGAGCGCGGTGAAGACATCCTTGCCGTGTTGGCTCGGTCATTCAACAAGATGGCGCAGTCGCTTCAGAGTCAGATCACCCAGCTGGCCAGCCTCTCGAAGATGCAGCAACGCTTCGTCTCGGATGTGTCACACGAGCTTCGAACTCCGCTCACCACAATCAAGTTGGCGGGTGACATGATTTTTGCCGGTCGAGAGACTCTCTCGCCGCCGGTAAAGCGCTCGGCTGAGCTGATGCACGATCAAATCGAACGCTTTGAAACTTTGCTCAACGACCTTCTCGAAATTTCTCGTTATGACGCCGGAGCCGTGACCGCTGATCTTGAGATGCAAGATCTAAATGGCGTTGTCGGCATGGCAATCGCCGGCATTGAACCTTTGGCTATGAGTAAAGGGTCAGAGATTCGCATCGACATTCCGCAGGGTCCGGTGGATGCCGAAATGGACGGTCGACGAATCGAGAGACTCCTTCGCAATCTTTTGGCAAATGCAATCGAACACGGTGAGGGCAAGCCCATCCATGTTGCGGTTGGAGCTAGCGAATCAGCGGTTGCTGTGACGGTCACGGATGAAGGTGTCGGAATGTCTCGCGCCGAGGTGGATCGGGTTTTCGATCGATTCTGGCGAGCCGACCCAGCCCGAAAGCGCACAACCGGCGGAACCGGGCTGGGCTTGGCAATTTCGTTGGAAGACACCCACCTCCACGATGGCTGGCTTCAGGTTTGGGCTAAGCCAAACGAGGGCGCGTCGTTCCGTCTAACTTTGCCTCGTCGTAAGGGCATGGTCTTCACTCAATCACCGCTTCCTCTGCCGCCAAAGAAGGCTAAAAATCGAGGTGACGCGTGAATAAGCTCCTAAAGCTTCTTGCCATGACGCTGGCCGCTGTGGCTTTTGCTGGTTGCGCGCAGCTTCCGCGTTCTAGCGAGGTCAAGGCTGGGCCCGAGATTCAGGGCGACATCGCAAACGATTATCTTTACTATTCACCGAGCGGCCCGGTTCAAGGTGAGACGCAGCAAGAGATCCTGAGCGGGTTCTTGAATGCGGGCACCGGGCCACAAAATGACTACGAGGCAGCGCGACTTTATCTAACGCAGGATTTCAAGACCAAGTGGAATCCAAACGCCGAAGTTTTGATTCAGCAAGGCAGCCCGACAGTGAGTTTTAATGCCAGCCAACTGGCATCGGTTACCGTTCAGGTGCAAGCGAGCGTGGATGGCGACGGGCACTATGCGGTCGAAGAAGTCGGTGCCACGCGACTACTCCAGTTCGAATTGGTTCGCGAGGCTGGTGAGTGGAGAATCGCTCAAGCGCCAAACTTGACCCTCCTTATTCGCCCGGTGTTTGACGTTATTTTCCGCAGTTACTCGATCTATTTCTTTGATGCGCAGCGTTCGCACCTGGTGCCAGATTTGCGGTGGTTCCCTAGCCGCGCATCGACAGCCACTCGAATGATGAATGCCATGCTCAAGGGGCCAAGTGACTGGTTGAAGCCGGCGGTGAACTCAGCCATCCCGGCCGGAACGGCACTGTCGCTGACTTCTGTCACGGTTGCCGACGGCATCGCCTCCGTTGACCTCACAGCCAAAGCGTTGACCGCCAAAGATGTTGCTAGACGGCAGATGAAGGCGCAAATCCGAGCGACCCTTACTCAACTGCCAAACGTTTACAGCGTCGCGATTTCGGTCGAGCGAGGCCCTCAAGAAATCGTGGACATTCCAGAATTAGTTCCAACCGTGGCCAGCAATCAAGCCGTGGTGCTGTCTATGGGCGAGCTTCAGGCAATCAACGCGGATGACCTCACGCCGATTGGCGGCACAGCCGATCTAATTTCAAGAACAGCTGCCACTGACTTTGCAATCACCGAATCTGGCGATTGGGTCGCACTAAAAGGTGCCGGTGGCGTGTTCCGCTCGCGGGTCGGCATCTTCGGCACCGCGCCAACCCTGGTGGATGCCCGCGTCGGTCAGCTCACGCCAACTTTTGATGACCGTAACTACCTCTGGACAATGACGAGGAAGGCGGGGGAGTCGGTGCAAATCACTGCCCCGGGCGGCTCTCGAAGCTTCCTTTCACTTGGCTGGCTCGACGCGTTCCCACGTAGGCAGTTTGCATTGAGTGCGGAAGGCTCGCGAATCGCACTTCTGGTTGGTTCGGGTCAAAATGTTCGAACCTTTGTGGCAAGCATTGTTCGCGACGGTGAGGGTCTGCCGGTGGCCTTCGGCGAACCTCTAGAGGTTGTCGG
>JBDLUE010000023.1:0-15696 GCA_039805505.1 Actinomycetota bacterium | reverse complement strand
TCATATCGAGATTCGATTTCCTTCTGCGCCTGCATGAGAGCGTTGTTCGCTTCTTGCTTGTCTACTTTGCTTACGATGTCGAATGTTGAGTCAGCCATGGTTACGAGTTTACTCGGGCGGTCGACGAGCGCACGATTAGCTCACTCGGCCAAACGGTGTTCTCGTCCACATTCACGTGACTGCCGAGGCTAGGGTCAGCCAGCAAATCTAGGATGGTCCTCACCGCAAAGGTCGCCTGGTCGCCAACGGTTTGAGTGATCGTCGTGATGCCAAAGAATTCGGCCAAATCGTGGTCGTCGATGCCAATTACCGAGACATCTTGAGGGACGCGCAGCCCTAGGTCTTTTGCGGCCAGGATAGCGCCAATCGCCATTTCATCCGAGTTGCAGAATAGGGCGGTCGGTGCATTGCGTGGATCACCGAGAAGTTGTTTCGCATGCTTGTAACCGCTCTGGATTGTGTAGTCACCAGTGAGCTGCCAAGCGCTCTTGGATTCGAGGCCGGCGGCTTTCAAGGCTTCAAGGTAGCCAGCGCGGCGAAGGCCAGGCTGGTTGAATTCCCAGTTGGTGTAGACCTCGCCACTGATGTTCGCGATGCGGCGGTGGCCGAGCGAAATCAGGTGTTCCGTTGCAAGTTTTCCAGCCGCAAAGTCATCCATTTCAATCGTTCTTGCACCCGGGATGATTCCGCCGATGCCGACCACCGGCTTGCCGAGGCGCTCGAGCGCAAGAATCTCTTCTTCACTTGGCCGAATGGCTACGGCGAGCACGGCGTCAACGCGGCCGCGCATCAGAAACTCCTGGAAAACCTGAGAACGGTGATTTTCGCCACCGCGCAGATTGTAAAGAGTGAGGTCGTAGCCCCTGGAAATTAGCTCTCTTTCAGCCGCTTCCAGAATTGTGCTGAAAAACCAACGGTCAACCTGGGGCATTACAACGCCGATGTTGCGGTTTCTTCCAGTGGCCAGTGTGTAAGCGCTGTGTGATACGACATAGCCGAGTTCAGCCGCTGCAGCCTCAACAGCGGCGCGGGCCTTGGCCGAAACGTGGTCTTTGCCGCTGAGCGCGCGAGAAACGGTCGCGGTCGATACTCCCGCAAGTTTTGCAACGTCTTCGATGCCGGCCATGTAAATTCCTGTAATTCGGAGGACTTTTTGTAAAGCCTTTACAATTTAGTCGAAATTGCGCCGATTACCCATCCGAGATTTATTCGGCTAAACTTATCAAGCACGTTCGTCCGGCTGATTACAGGCGGTCGAGGGTGCATCTGGCTAGTTACCCAAGCGGCCAAAGGGATCTGACTGTAAATCAGCCGGCTCAGCCTTCGGGGGTTCGAATCCCTCACTAGCCACAAAAACCCCACTCCTCCACAGAGTGGGGTTTTTACTTTAAGCGGCAACCAATTTGTTGCATTATTACTACATAGCATTTATGCTACATCCATGGGTAGAAAATCTAAGGCCGAAGAAACTCGCGTAGGAAACCACGTCGAGAAGTTCCGCAACGCCCTGGGTCTAAGCCGGCAGGAACTGGCTGAACGCGTATCCGTGCACTACCAAACCATCGGCTATATCGAGCGCGGCGAATACTCGCCATCGCTGGTGCTGGCCCTGCAAATCGCAACCGCACTCGAAGCGAGTGTTGAAGAAATTTTTTGGTTAGAGGAGAACTAGAGATGGCAGAGAAGAAGTCTTCACAAGAACGTGGCTTGGATAAGGTCCAAGAGCTAATGGTCGACACCAAGTTCGATCGCCTTCGCACCGCGGCAGCTAAGCGTCTGTTGGTTGTGCTCGGAGCCCTGTCTCTGGTCGGTGCGGCACTGCTCTACTGGTTCGAGGATTCGCTATTTACTGGTGCGGGCTTTCTAGGAGTGCTGTCGGTGTTCACCATCTGGTGGTTGCTGCGTCTCTCGCTCCGTCTCGTTGCGGATGCCCCGGATGAAGCACTCGACGAGTTCCAGGTTCGCCAGCGCGACCGCACCTACCTCGATGCCTACAGAAACCTCGGTTCGCTGGTCAGCGCGCTAGCTGTCGGCCTAATGATTTTTGTGATCAGCATGGATGCGGTTGAGTCAGGCTCGGTCGAACGCTACGAATTCAGTCTGACCTTCGGGCAGGTTAGCGCCATCATCTGGCTTGTCATGGGTGCAACTCTTTTGATTCCAAACCTCACTCTTGCGTGGAACCAGGCGAAGCGCGGAATCTAAACCCGAGGCCGAGCGGACAATTCACAATTGTCCGAATGCCCATTGTCTTTTGATGGCTAGCTGGCTAGCTTCAGAGGTATGCGCAAATTCTCACTGATCTTCTTGATCTTCCTCACGACCATCACCACGCTTCGCAGTCTCGCCCACATTTTCTTGCCTGATGGCGGTGCAAACAGTATTGCCGGCCTTGATGTGTCGGTTGAAGGTGGCGACAACCTCATCGCAATGTTCGCGCAGTGGGGTTACACCCAGCTTCTGCTTTCGGTGATGATGTGGGGCGTGATCGTCTTCGCTCGAAACCTGCTGCCATTCGCTCTGCTGGTGCAGACCCTCGACTGGGGCGGTCGCATCCTGGTTGGCCTTATGAAGCCGATAGATGTTGCTGAAGCGCCGCCGGGGGAGATCGGAAGCTATATCCTGTGGCCACTGTGCTTGATTGCTCTTTGGTTCTCGCTGCGAAAGCCAGCAGCAAAGTAACAGAGGGCTAGTTGCCCACCGAACCAACACCGTTGAGTTGGTAGTGGCGCACATAGTCGATCTTCATCTGTGAGCTCGACCAACCGTTATAGGCATCGCTGAAACCGCCAGCTGGGCTAATGGCGTTGTTGAAGATGATGAAGAACGGGTGGTTGAACGCCCAGGCTCCAGGCTGATCCAAGGTCGTGTTGGTGCGCTCCAGAATCTTGTTGCCGTCAACGTATAGGGCGATGTAGTTCTCTAGCCAGTAAACCGAGTACACGTGGTAGTCGTTCGTGAAGCTGGAGGCCGAATAGTTAGCGTAGGCGTAGGCGTCGTTGCCGCCATTCGACCAGTGGATTGCGCCGGCAACCAGCGAGGATGACTTGCCTTCCATGATGTCGATCTCGCCCGACGATGGCCAACCGACCGAGGTGATGTCGGTGCCGAGCATCCAGAATGCAGGCCAGTTAGCGCCACCAACCGGGTTTTGAACTCGTGCTTCGATCAAGCCGTATTGGAAAGAAACCTTGCCCTGGGTGTCAAAGCGGCCGCTTGTGAATGAGCAAGAGCCAGACCAGGCGAGGCATTGACCGTTGGTAATTGGGGTGGACAGCTTCTCGGTTGAGATGACCGCGTTGCCGGTGCCATCCAAGGCATTAGCGCTTGGCAGGTAGGCCTGCTGCTCGTTGTTGTGGCACGAGCCGCCACCATTAGCCGCAGAGTGGCCGCAGTAGCGCGAGGTCCACTTGCTCGAATCGAGTGCACCGGCTGCGCTATTGAATTCGTCTGACCAGAGCAGAGCGCCACGCGTGTATGCGCTCGGTGCAGGAGTTGGTGCAGGAGTGCTCGAGGTCTCCGGCTGGAAGACCACGTTGTCTACGTATGCCGTCAGTGCGCCAGTCGGCAAACCGAAACCGTAGAAGATGACCGCCTTGCGGTAGCTGCTCGCCGATGAGAACGTAGGGGTGCCGCTTCGGTTGCTGGCGAAGTTGAAGGTCATGGTTTGCCAACCGGCCTGCGTGGTCGTGGCAAGAGTCTCAACAGCATCATTAGCGTTTGACGGATTCTCGAGTTTCAGAAGAACTGCCTGGTTTGCCGCCGGCGCGTAGAGCTCCAGAGTCACGACCAGCGAGTTCGCACTGACCAAACTCTGAGAGCCGGTGTAAAAGACCGAGCCTGCGTAGCCAGCACTTGAATCGCGCGTGATGCGAAGCGCATTCGAAGACCCCTGCGGGCTAGGTGCGGGTGCCACGGCAAGCGCTGGCGCATCTCCGTTGAAGCCGGTCAGCGTCAGAGCGCTTGAGGGTGCTTCAAAATCAACTCGGATGACGGTTGCCGTCGGAGTTGAGCTTGGGGTCGGTGTTGAACTCGGTGTTGGTGAAGCGCTTGGCGAAGCCGACTGGGTTGCACCCGGGCTTGCAGTCGAGCTCGCACTAGGGCTAGCCGATGGTGAGCCAGAAGGGCTCGCGCTTGGGCTGGCCGACGGTGTCGGCGATGCGGTTGCGGTTGGTGAGGGTGTCGCACCACTAGCGCTGCTTGGGGCGGATGATGGGGCCGCGACCGGCTTGACCGCCGGCAGCTTCACAACTACCTTGCTGCGAGAAACTCGATCGCCGGAGTCCTTCTTGGCAACGTTCGCGCCCGCTCCGCCATCGATCACGTCAACGCCCGAGCCGCCATTCAGCGAGTCATTGCCGTCGCCGCCATACAAGCGGTCATTGCCCGCTCCGCCATCCAGGATGTCGTTACCGCCGAGTCCATAGAGCACATCGTTGCCGCCGAAGCCACAAATCACATCAGCCTTTGCGGTTCCGCGAAGCGTCTCAGATTTCTCGGTGCCAATAATCGTGCAAGTATGCCCGGTCGCGGCCTTCTTCGGTGAAGCGCCGCTAGAGGCTGCGCCCAACGCAACCGAGGCCACCGCAATTAAGCCGACCAGCCATACCTGGCTTTTGATCATTTATTGGTTACTTTTCCGATTCCCTTGATCGCGTAGTAACGCAGGTAGTCGACCTTCATCTCGGTCTTCTCAATAGAAGTGTCTAGAAGCCCGCCATCAAAGTCGCCGCCCATCGCAACGTTCAGAATCACAAAGAAGTCTTGGTTGAAGACGTAGCTGTGAGGCTTTACCGATGCTGGGGTGAGTGTGTGCACAAGCTTGCCGTCGAGGAACCAACTGATCTTGTTGACGTTCCACTCGATTGCATAGACGTGGTAGCCGTCGGCCAGTGAAGTCGGCAGCAACTTGATGCCCGACTTTGAGGCAGCACCCGAATAGCCCGGGCCGTGTGCGCTGGCAATCAAACGGTTTGGTTCGCGACCGCGAAGCTCAACGATGTCAATCTCGCCAGAGGCAGGCCAGCTCTTGGCAACAATGTTGCTGCCGAGCATCCAGAATGCAGGCCAAACGCCATCGCCTGCTGGCATCTGAATTCGTGCTTCCATGCGGCCATACTTGAAGCGCACTTTGCCCTGGGTCAGGATGCGGCCGCTGTAATACTCGCAGTCGCCGAAGCAGTTATATGGCAGTTCGTCATCGCCAACCGGCGGAATCTTGGTTGCGGTGATTACCAGCTGGCCTTGACCGTTGGTCTTGACTGCATCTTCGGTGTACCACTGCATTTCTTTATTGCCCCAGCCGCCGCCGCCGAGGTCATACTTGAAGAATTTTGAGTTCGGGGCGGTGCCCTCGGCCTCGTTGAACTCTTGAGCCCAAAGCAGTTTTTTCGCAGGTGCGGCAGCGCCAACGGGCTGACTGCCGGCAAGGATGAGGCCAGCCATCAGGCCAGCAGTTACTAAAGTTCTGATCTTCATGGTTTAGTACCTGGTGACCTTTCCGACGCCGTCAAGCGAGTAGTAGCGAACCCAGTCGACAGACATTGAGCCCGACTTTAGGTCAGGGTCGACCTCGCCGGTGAACTGGCCGCCAACGGCAACGTTCATGATGAGGTAGAACTCCTTGTTGAAGACCCACTCGTTGTCGCCAACATCCTTCTTGTTGAGAGTGAAATAAACCTTGTCGTTGAGCAACCACTTGATCTGGTCCGGCTTCCACTCGATCGCATAGATGTTGTAGGTGCTGTAGTTGAAGGTCTTCATTTGGGTCAGGCCACCGATGCCATCGCCGCCCGAGTAACCCGGGCCGTGAGCGGTGCCGAAGGCGGTCTTCGGGCTAGCGCCCTTTGCCTCCATGATGTCGATCTCGCCGCAGGCTGGCCACGGGTTGCTCTGAATGTCGCTGCCGAGCATCCAGAAAGCCGGCCACATGCCAACGCCCTTCGGGTTCTTTATGCGAGCTTCCATCCGGCCATACTGGAAGCCGACTTTGCCCAGGGTGGTCACCTTGGCGCTGGTCCACTCACAGGCGGTGCCGTAGTAGCACATGTATGGGTTGGCCTTAGATGTTTGGCCGCCCGCTGGAACAGCCATTCGCTTCGCGGTGATCACCGCAGAGCCTTTGCCGTTTTGTTTGATTGCTGAAGGGATGTAGTACTCGCGCTCGGAGTTGCCCCAGCCGGGGATGCCAGCTTCGGTTCCGTCGCCGATGTCATAGTTCCAGTTCTTGCTGGAGACGGCGGTGCCGGCCTTTGAGTTGAACTCCTCAGACCATAGCAAGGTCTTTTTTGGGGCAGCTGAAGATTCTGGCATGTGCACTCCTAGAGTCAAGATCGCGCTCAAGGCGAGAGTGCCGGCTAGGTATTTTGATAAATCCACGTCACGCTCACTTTTCCGAAAGATTGAAAGTAGGCCTGCGCACACATGACCAGAAATGGGAACTATTTCTAGCCTATGGTGCGTTAACTATTTCGACTAGTGAGAGATCGCTAATCTCATAACGAACAAATAACGAAATCGGTTTCACGGTTGTTTTGCTTGTTTTCCGGTGGCCTTTGATGCTCTAATGACTTCATCGCGAAATCGGTTTCACGCTAAAGGTGAGCGAGTTCTCGGTAGACCTATTTGTGATGAAGAAGGTTATTTAGATCTGGGTGGTTGCGCACACAGCCACCCAGATCTTCCAACCGATTAGGAGATTAGCGTGATCAAGTTTTCAAAAACCCTCAAGACCATCGCCGCTGTTGCCGCTCTAGCTGCCGGGCTCGGTCAGTTCTCGCCGGCTGTAGCCGCACCTAAAACCGTCGTGACCATCTGGTCTTTCGGAAACGTGATTCGCCCAGAACTCGTCAAAGAGTATGAGGCAGCGAACCCTGACGTTTCAATCGTGGTCAAGAAGTCTGAACTAGACCCTCACCACAACTCGCTGATTACAGCAATGCTTGCAAAGAACACCCCAGACATCGCAGCCATCGAGGTTTCTTACTCTGGCTACTTCCGTTCATACCCGAAGTACTTCACCGACCTAAAGACTCTTGGTGCCGGGTCGCTCGAGGCTGACTTCCTCGACTGGCGTTGGGACCAGGGCGTGGCTGACAATGGCGCCGTCATTGGTATCCCTACCGACGTCGGTGGCGCGGCAATTGCCTACCGCACCGACCTATTCAAGGCTGCTGGCATGCCTACCGACCCAGCGAAGGTTTCTGCGCTGTGGCCAACCTGGGACAAGTACATCTCAGTCGGCCAGGCATACAAGGCAAAGACCAAGAAGTCATTCCTCGACAGCTCAGGCACCGTCTTCGCGGCAATCCTGAACCAGGGAACCCAGAAGTACTACGACCGCAATGGCGGCCTGATCTACTCTTCAAACGCTCAGGTCAAGACCGCATTCAACGGCGCATCGAAGGCGCTTGCTGCCGGCATCGGAAGCAACATTTCACAGTTCACCTCTGACTGGAACGTCGGTATGAACAAGGGAACCTTCGCAACGATCATCGCTCCGGCTTGGATGATGGACTACATCAAGCAGCAGGCACCAAAGACCAAGGGCAAGTGGAACATCGCTTCGCTACCTGGTGGCGGTGGCAACATCGGCGGTAGCCAGCTGGCCATCCCAGCATCTGCAAAGAACCCCAAAGAAGCAATGGCCTTCATGAAGTGGTACCTATCGCCAGAGATGCAGCTACGTGTGTTCAAGTCATACGGCCTATTCCCGTCGACCAAGTCGCTATACGACGATGCAGCAGTGAAGAACTATGTTGACCCGTTCTTCAGCAACGCACCAGTTGGAACCATCTACACCAAGGGTGCTCTTGCTCTGAAGCCAATCTTCGAAGGTCGCAAGCAGCGCCAGATCGACAACATCTTCGGTCAGGCACTCTCACGAATCGCATTGAAGAAGCAAACCGCTGCAGCAGCATGGCAGCAGGCGCTCGCTGAAATCAAAAAGACCGTCGGCTAGTTCACGAAAGCTGAAGTCATGTCAAACACAACGTTGAAGTCGCCAAACCCTTGGCGCACTTCATCAGCGAAGACCGTTGCTAAACCGGGGCAGCTGAAGAAGCACGAGTCGAAGTGGGCATACCTGTTCATTTCACCGTTCTTCTTGCTGTTCATGGTGTTCGGTCTGGCTCCGGTTATCTTCTCCACCTACATCGCATTCTTCGAGTGGGATCCACTGGGAGACACCCGGTTCATCGGCTTTGACAACTTCACCTACCTTCTAGAAGACGGCCGATTCTGGCAAGCCACCGGCAACACCTTCAGCATCTGGGCTTGGTCTACCTTCCCTCAGATGGCCTTGGCGTTGTTCTTGGCTAGCATCCTGCGAAACCCAAAGCTTCGCGCACCGATCTTCTGGCGCACACTGCTTTTGATTCCGAACATCACCTCGGTGTTGGCAGTGGCAATCGTGTTCGGTCAGTTGTTCGGCCGCGACTTCGGAATGTTCAACGTGCTCATCGGATTCCTAGGTTTCGAGCACGTCGACTTTGTTTCGAACGGACCAGCCGGTCACATCGCAATCGCCGTGATGATCACCTGGCGCTGGGTTGGTTACAACGCCCTGATCTTCTTGGCCGCGATGCTTGCTATTCCAAACGAGCTCTACGAATCCGCTGAACTCGACGGTGCCAGCCGTTGGCAGCAGTTCAAGTACGTAACGCTGCCAGGACTTCGCAACACCATCACCTTCGTGATCATCGTTGGAACCATCGGCGGTCTTCAGGTGTTCGCAGAGCCACTAACCCTTTCGGGCAACTTCAACGGTGGCGACAGCCGACAGTTCTCGACCCTGACTCTGTTCTTGTTTGAAGAGATGTTCGTTGAGCAGAAGTACGGTTACGCCGCCGCAATCGGCATCGCGATCACCGTCATCGTTCTGATCATCTCGTTGATCAACTTCTTGATCACCCGCCGAATCGCAAATGAGGACGCAAAATGACGACACTGCGCCTGAGCTCACCTTTCAAGCGAAACAAGGGCATCAAAAAGAACCTTTCACCGTTTAGCTATTTGCTGCTCGGTTTCATGGGGTTCGTCTCGCTCTTCCCGTTCTACTGGATGTTCGTTGTGGCTTCGAGCGGCTCGGATGAGATCTCGAAGATTCCGCCATCGGTTGTGCCCGGCCCAAGATTCCTCAAGGTCATGGCCGATGTTTATGAGGCTGTTCCGTTCAACCAGGCCTTGCTGAACACTTTGTTTGTCGGCATCGTGGTCGCAGCTGCCCAGGTCTTTTTCTGCGGCATCGCCGGCTTCGCGTTCGCCAAGCTGAACTTCAAGGGTCGCAAGACCCTAATCCTGGTCATCATTGGAACCATGATGTTGCCAAGTCAGTTGGGAATCATCCCGATGTTCATTTTGATGGGAAACCTTGGCTGGATTGACACCTTGTATGCGTTGATCGTGCCTGCGCTTATCGCAGCGTTCGGTGTGTTCTGGATGCGTCAGATTATCGACAGCCAGGTGCCGAATGAGCTTCTCGAAGCGGCAAGTCTCGACGGGGCCGGTGTGCTTCGCACCTTCATCCGCATCGTGTTCCCGGTCATTCGCCCAAGTGCATTCGTGCTCGGCCTGTTCTCGTTCCTAGGTTCTTGGAACGACTTCCTCTGGCCTTTGCTCGTGCTGCAGACCCCGGAGAACTTCACTGTTCAGGTTGCCATCAACCAGCTCAAGGGCAGCTACACCCTTGACTATGCACTGAACATGGGTGGCGCATTCATGGCGACGGTAATGGACGGGGCGGTGAAGGGCTAATGAAGGGCTTTCCAGAGGATTTCAATTGGGGAGTTGCAACTTCGAGCTATCAAATCGAAGGTGCTGCATTTGAGGACGGCAGAGGCGAAAGCATCTGGGATCGATTCTGTGCAACCCCAGGCAAAGTGGCCAACTCAGAGGATGGTGTGACCGCCTGCGATCACTACCACCGCTATGCCGAAGACATTCAGCTCATGAAGCAGCTTGGTGTGACCACCTACCGCTTTTCGATGGCGTGGCCGCGCATGTTTCCAAAGGGTGACACGGTTCGAGAAGAGCGTGGTTTCGACTTCTACAACCGCCTGATCAACGAGCTTCTGGAGAACGGCATCAAGCCGTTGCCAACCCTTTATCACTGGGATTTGCCACAGGCACTGCAAGACAAAGGTGGCTGGGCTAGCCGCGAGACCGTTGACGCTTTCGCGCACTATGCGGCCGCAGCCGTTGAGGCGTTTGGCGACCGAGTCACCGAGTGGCTAACCCTGAACGAGCCATGGTGTGTCACCTGGCTTGGTTATATGAATGGCGTTCACGCACCCGGCGTTAAGAACCTCGACCACGCTCTGGCTGCAGCCCACCACACAGCATTGGCCCACGCCGAGGCGACCCGTGCGATGCGTGCAGTGCGCAGCGATCTGCGCATCGGCTTGGCCTTGAACATGACCACCTATCGAATCGAAGACGAATCTGATAAGGATTTGGCTGAGCTCGGAGACCTCATGGATGCCCAGCTGAACCGCTGGTGGATCGAGGCGTTCCTAAACGGTTCATACCCGGAGAACCTCATGAAGATTCACGAGGCACGTCTGGCGAACATCATCCAGGATGGCGACCTGGCTCGCCTCAAGGTTGAAACCGACATTCTCGGCGTCAACTACTACAGCGACTCATTTATCGGTTTGCCTCGCCCTGAAGACAAGCCGCTGATTGAGGAGGGTCTGTTCCCATTCCCGCACCGGATGAACGGCACTGCACCTGGGCCATACACCGACATGGGCTGGCCGGTGACGCCGGTTGGCCTAGAAGAGCTTTTGCTGCGCATCGCCCGCGACTGGCCAGAGATTCAAGACATCGCAATCACTGAAAATGGTGTCGCTTATGACTATGAGCCTGATGCCTCCGGAGAGGTGCAAGACACCCGACGAATCGAATACCTGATGTCTCACCTCGAGGCTGCTGGGCGTGCGATCGAAAAGGGAGCCCCGCTGAAGTCCTACTATGCTTGGTCTCTAATGGACAACTTCGAGTGGGCCGAAGGTTACAACAAGCGTTTTGGCCTGGTCCACGTAGATTTCAAGACGCTCAAGCGAACCATGAAGAACAGCGGAAAAGTCTATTCTCAGGTCATCGCAGCCAGCTCGAGAGCTCTAGCAAGCAACTAAAATGGGGGCAGTTATGACTTTGACTCCAGCCGCACCTTCGCGATCGACCTATGCCGAAATCGCGGACAAAGCCGGCGTAAGCAAAGCAACTGTCTCACGTGTTCTAAATGGCGACGAACGAGTTCACCCAGACCGAACGGCCGCTGTTATGGCAGCCGCTGAAGGGTTGGGTTACCGCCCGAACCGAGCTGCCCGAGCCCTCTCAACCGGTCGAACCGGCCTGGTCGCTGTCGTTATTGATGATGAGCCAACCGCACTGAGCGACCCCTTCTGGGGTGTTGTTCTCGCAGGTATCAGTCGCGTATTTCTTGCCAACGATTTGCACTCGCTTTTGATGGTTACCCCGCTGGGTTCACCTGACGGCGCGATCGCCCACTACCTAGAGGGTGGCGAAGTCGACGGAGCCATCTTCCTCCAGGTTCACAAGGATGAGGTCATCAAAAAGGTTGCCGCGCAGGGTCTGCCTGTGGTTCTCATCGGTCGCCCTTTCGACGAAGACTCAGACATCCCATTTGTCGACACCGACAACGTCGGCGGTGGCCTTCAAGCTACGAAGTACCTTTTCGATCGGGGCTGCAAGCAGGTTGCAACCCTGACCGGCGACCTCGAAGCAAGCGCGGGTCAAGACCGCCTGGAGGGCTATAAGCGGGCTCACCAAGAGGCCGGCCGCGAGCTGAATCAGGATTTAATCGCCCAAGCAAACTGGAATTTTGAGAGCGCCAAGATCATGACTCTTCGACTGCTTGCCAAGAACCCAGAAATCGACGGCATCTTCGCCGCTAACGACATCATGGCGATTGCGGCCATCGCCGCCATCCAAGAGCGCGGGCGTCGTGTGCCTGACGACATCGCGGTGGTGGGCTTCGATGACAGCCTGCTGTCGCAAACTCACCGACCTGCAATCACAACCGTTCGCCAAGACATCATTGGCCTAGGTGTGGCTGCGGCCGAGACCATGATTGGTTTGCTTCAAGATCACGAACCAAAGATTGATGTTCTAGCTACGGAAATAATGATTCGCGAAACTGCTTAACCCTTACTAACCACCGCAACAAACGAGTGTGTGCGCACTCAAAGTAATTCAAAGATGAACCTGAGAGGCATTTACATGCGCACCCTGAAACGAACCGCTGCAGTTCTGGCCATGGCCACCCTTATCGCAGGCGTGGCTCCGGTCGCCGCCGCGAACGCAGTCTCCTATGTGCCGACCCTTAGCTGGGCAAACTTGCACGTAAAGAAGCAGCCAGGAGTTTTCGAGCGCTTCATCCGTGACTTCGATGCTAAAGAGCAGCTCATCGCCGACTCGGAGACCCAGCACAACACAGCTTGGGTGCGAACCGACCAGAAGAGCGTGACAGTCCAGTATGTGGGCACCGCGGTAAACGCCGGCCAGCAGGTGAAGTTCATCGTCGACAGCGACGTGAAGTACACCGACAACATCGCCGGTGACGAGAACATAGCAACCGTTGGTGCTGATGGCGTTGCTGAGCTTGTGATCACTCCCGAGGTTGCGGCCAAGGAGGACGACTCGATTCGCGTTGACCTCGGCAACGGTGCGAAGACTGTCGGTTCGATGCTGATTTTGTTCAAGAACGCTGGCTACGCGCCAGCCGTCAAGTTGGTTGGAACCGCAACCGGCCCAGAGGCTGTCTGCGACTATAAGTTCGACTGCCAGGGCAGCGACCTTTGGGAAGCCACCTATGAGTGGAGTGTTTTCAAGCGTGGATGGTTGCCTGAATATGCTCAGGTTTACGCGAAGTCATACATGTATGGCTCGACTGTTGGCTTGAAGTATCGAGTGACTGACATCTGGGGAACCCCTCAGGTAAAGAAGGATGTCTCGCTAGTTGTTGGCGGCTGCAGCGTTTGCAAGTGGGCCAAGTTCGTGAGCAAGAAGGCAACCGATAAGAACGGTTACGCGGTCTTCACCTTGAAGAACACCAACACCAAGTCTCAAGTTCTGAAGTACAGCTCGGTCAACCAAGACACCAAGGAAACCGGCACCGGGTTCTTGCCATTCAGCATCAACCCAACCACCAATGACTTGGATGAGTCGGTTGACTACATTTGGCCGCAGATTGTTCCAGACATGACCATTCGTTCCAGCGCGGTTGCTTTGACCGTAATGAAGCGCGGAGACGTTTTGGCTGACCTCAGTGGCAACGTAATCAGTGGCTCTTCGGCTAACCCAGCGCTGACATTGGACCCAACCGGAGTTGCAAAGACCGACCAGATTCTGGTCAAGTTCGCGGTCACCTACCTGCGTAATGCTCAGGCAAATGCGCTCTACTCACCTGACGTAACCGTGACTGCGACCAACGGAGGAGTGGCCACCTTGGTCACCCCAAGTGCGCCAGCAGACACCATGACCGCGATCGGCAAGGGTGCTAACAAGTTGGTCTTCGGTTACAACAGCAGCAACAAGAAGAAAGACGTTCAGCTGATGCTGACTGGCACCAAGGTTGGAACCACGACCTGGACCATCACCATCGGTGGCGTCAAGAAAACCGTTACCCAGGTCTACAAGGCCAAGTAAAACCTGTAATCGGTTTCATCAGACGTGAGTCGACTCTGTGGGGCATTGTCACATTTCGATAAATGTTTGGTGAAATCGGTTTCAAAGGTCCAAAAGACCAGATAAGTTCAAACTATCCCCAGGCTTCGGCCTAAAAGACCGGTGAATCGATCTTTTGAACGAGTGTGCGTGACTTCTTCAGACGATCACCTTTCAGCAACACGTTGAAAGGATCACAATTCATGAATTTCAAACCAAAGAAGTTCCTGTCACTGTTGACAGCTTCTCTCCTGGCAGCCGGCGGTCTCGTCGGCGTCGCAGCTGCGCCTGCTCAAGCCGCATCCCCGACCACAGTTTTTGATTTCGAGTCGAACACTGTGGGAGCTGGCGGCTGGTCGAACCAGTTTGGCTTTGCCGCAGATAACAATGGCTGGGCTAACACCGTTGATTCTTCAACTGGTATGCCTGCAAGCAGCCCTGCAGCAGGCACCAAGGCGATAAAGGCTACTGAAGGTTCTGGAGCTTACTCTGGCACCAACGTGGGTGGAGTCGCAACGACTGACTCGCTGGTTGGCGTCGGCACCATGGGTGCATCCATGGTCTTCTATTCCCCGACCGCGGGAGCAACTGTCCGTCTAAAGGTCGAACAGGCAAACGACAACACCTACTCAAACTTCTTGACTGATGACCAGGTGACGGTCGCGGGTTGGCAGACATTAGTCTTTGACTTCTCAACCCCAACTTCGGGCACATTCAACGCCGGCATCAACTACAGCCTGGGAAGCGTGAGCTTCGACCCAACTGCGACCACCTTGCAGACCCTGCCTTACTACATCGACCAGGTGCGTTTCAACGTTCCACTCTTCAACTTTGAGTCGAACACTGTTGGTGCTGGTGGATGGTCTAACCAGTTCGGCTTTGCTGCTGGTAACGACGGCTGGGCTAACACTGTTGATTCTGCAACCGGCATGCCTGCCAACAGCCCTGGTGCTGGAAGTAAGGCAATAAAGGCCACCGAGGGTTCTGGAGCTTATTCAGGTACCAACATCGGTACATCAGCAAACTCTGCCTCCTTGATTGGAACCGGTTCGCTGACCGCAACCGTCGTCTTCTACTCTCCAACTGCTGGGACCTCTCTGCGCCTGAAGGTTGAAGATTCGGGTTACACAACCTCTGTAGCTGACGATCAGGTGACCGTAGCTGGCTGGCAGACCCTTGTTTTCGACTTCGCAAGCCCTAGTGTCGGCTCGTTCAACGCAAGCGTCAACTACAGCCTTGCGAGTGTGAGCTTCGACCCAACTGCCACGACTTTGCAGACTGACGCTTACTACATCGACTCCGTTGTGTTTGCGTCGGGTGTCGCTCAGCAGCAGCAGGCCCCTCAGACTGTCAACTATGACGTTCGTCTGACCTCGGCTCTGAAGAACACTGCGACCGACGCCTATCAGTGGGCTGACTGTGGAGGCCAGTCATGGTGTGTGAACAACAACTACTACATGAAGATGATCGCGGCAGGCGCCTCGACCACCTTGACCTACGTTGTGACCACCCACGGAACCACCACTCCGGTTGCTAACGCCAGTGTTAACCTGCGCATCAACACCGCATACAGTGGCTCGAACGCAACCTGGTCAAGCAACGGAACCACTTTCGGAACCGTTAGCTCAGGCAGCGGCTCAGACGCGGGCACTATCTCGGGAACCACCAACAGCTCGGGTGAGGTTTCATTCACCTTCGCTAACACCAACACCACCGGTGAAGCGGCTCGAACCCTGAACAACGCAAACCCTTACCCATCAGGTTGTGCTTCACCTGCTGGCCAGACCAAGGGTGCTATTGAGCCAACCGTTACCGCGGTCTCAGGAGCAACTATTGGAACCCAGTACGTTGACGTTCTATGGCCACACATCTCTTCATCAACCATCGAGTCTTCGATTGCCGCTGGATCAGATGGCCAGAACTGTGCGCCGACTGTAACCCCTCGCCCTGGCACCAAGGTATGGTCTCCATACTTCGACCAGGACAAGAAGGGTTTCTACCCACACG
>JBDLUE010000022.1:0-9980 GCA_039805505.1 Actinomycetota bacterium | reverse complement strand
CGTTGGTCTATCGGTAATCGCTGGTGTGCTGGGAATCGCCCTGCTCGCACCGACCGTAATCATCGGCGGGTTCGCCACATCTGCCGGTATCTCGGTTTTCGAAAACTTGCCCGACTATATCAAGCCGGTGAACGCATCCCAGGCCTCAACTCTTTATGCAACCCAGGATGGACAACCCGTCGAAGTTGCCAAGTTCTATCACCAGAACCGCATCTCGGTTAACTATGACCAGATGTCGGTCAACATGCGCAACGCGGTTATTTCCACCGAAGACCCTCGCTACTTCCAGCACGCGGGTGTCGACATCGTGTCATTCGTTCGCGCCGCATTTGGCAACGTGGTTACCGCCGGTGGCGGTGCGGGTGGCTCGACAATCACCATGCAGTACGTCAAGAACTCGCTTGTTGAAGCGGCTCAGTTGTCTGGCAATGAGGACGCAATAGCCGAGGCCACAGCTCGAAGCGTTGACCGCAAATTGCGTGAAATGCGCCTGGCGGTTGCTCTTGAGCAGGTGGCAACCAAGCAAGAAATCTTGGCCGGTTATTTGAACCTGGCCTTCTTCGGACACCAGATCAACGGTGTTGAAGCTGCCTCAAACTACTACTTCGGCATCCCGGCATCCCAGCTCGACATTCCACAGGCGGCCTTGCTTGCCGGCATGCTCAAGTCGCCGAATGACTATCGCCCGGATGAAGACGCAAACCTAGAGCGCGCCAAAAGCCGCCGCGACTATGTGATTAACAACATGCGCGACGAAGGCTACATCACCGCCGATGAGGCTCGCAAGGCAAAAGACACCCCAATCATCACCAAGATCACCCACATGCCTTCTGGCTGTGAGGCAAACCAAACCGCCGCTTTCTTCTGTGACTACGTGGTGTGGACTGTTCGCAACAACTCTGAATTCGGCCCAAACCCAGAAGACCGCGAGAACCTTCTTCGCCGTGGTGGCCTAGAGATTTACACCACCCTGGACCTCAAGCTTCAGGCAACCGCCCACAACGCAAGCCTCACCTGGGTTCCATCGGATGACCCGAGCCAGGTTGGAACAGCCAGCGTTTCGGTTCAGAGCGGCACCGGTCGCATCTTGGCGATGACCCAGAACCGCGTGTTCGACCAGACTGTCACCGAAGAACCTGGCCATACAGCCGTCAACTATTCGAGTGACAAAAACTACGGTGGTTCTTCGGGCTTCCAGTCTGGCTCTACCTACAAGATCTTCACCTTGGCCGAATGGCTAACCAAGGGCTTCAAGTTGAATGACCGCCTCGACGGACGCGTGCGCACCTGGAATGGATCTGACTTCTCTGCCCGTTGTGGTGCAATCGGTGGCACCTGGACCCCGAAGAACATCGTCAAGGAACCAGAAGACGTCAGCGTTATTCAGGCAACCGCCATCTCTGAAAACACCGCGTTCGTTTACATGGCTTCGAAACTCGACCTTTGCGACATCCGTGACACAGCAATGCGTTTTGGTGTTCGCCGTGCCGATGGCACCGAACTTCAGTACATCCCTTCATCGGTCATCGGTGTTAACGAAATCTCTCCTCTGAGCATGGCGGCTGCCATGGCTGCGGTTAGCAACCACGGCGTTTACTGCAGCCCGGTTGCGATCGACAAGGTGATTGTTCGCTCCACCAAGCAGGAGCTCAAGGTTCCGACCACTCAGTGCTCACAGGCCGTAACCCCTGACGTTGCCGCCGGCATGACCCACGCAATGCGTGCCGTGATCAGCGGCGGAACAGGTGGCGCTTCGAGCACTGGCGACGGCGTGGCACTGGCCGGCAAGACCGGAACCACCGACTCTGGTGTGCACACTTGGATGACCGGTTTCTCTTCAACCGTTGGCACCGCCACCTGGGTTGGCAACGTATCGGGCTCAAAGTCTTTGTCGAGCATCAAGCTAAACAAGAAGGCCGGAAACACCGTTCGTCACGATATCTGGCGAACCATCATGCAGACAGCAAACAAGTTGTATGTTCCAGGTCCACTTGATGTGGCTCCCCCATCAGTCTTGAACGCAACCTACATGACCATCCCAGACGTGACCGGCCAGACCCCGGATGCCGCTGCTGAGGTAATCAAGACCAACATGTTGAACGGCTCGATTGTGGTCAAGCAGGTGGCATCGGCACAGCCAGCTGGAACCGTTGCCTACACGCGCCCCGCTGCCGGCACAGCAGTTGCCTCTGGTTCTCAGGTGAAGATTTATGTGAGCAAGGGTGGAGGCTCTGTCGTGCCAAATGTGGCGGGCATGAGCGTTGTCAACGCTAAGTCGACACTGCTGCAGGCAGGTTTCGCCGCAGTTAGCGAGCCTCAGCCGTCACAAACCCAGTTCTTCGTGAAGTCAACAACCGTTCCTAAGGGCATGGTGGTTGGCACCGACCCGGCTGCCGGAAGCCCAGCGGCCTCGACCGGTGCGATTCTGTTGATAATCAGCGCTGGTCCATAACCGAATGTTTTGGGTTTGGCTCTTGGTCGCACTGGCGACCGCGGGAGTGCTTGCAGCGGTTTGGGGCATCGGAATTGAACGCCACCTTTTTGTGATTCGTCGCGAAAGCGTTCGGGTTTTGCCAGCGGGTAGCCAACCCATCAAAGTTCTTCACATCGGCGATCTTCACATCGCCCCTTGGCAGAAGCGAAAGCTTGCTTGGATAACTAAACTTGGCGACCTCTCCCCCGACCTCGTCGTAAACACCGGCGACAACCTCGGGCATGTGGCCGCGATTGGGCCGACACTCACCGCACTCAAGCCTCTGCTCGAAAAGACTGGAGTCTTCGTAAACGGCTCCAACGACTATTACGCACCGGTTGCCCGGAACCCACTCGCCTATCTCAAGAAGCCATCAGAACGCAGCGAAGGCAAGCCGCTCGAAACCTCTCGACTCGTCGGCGGGTTCACCTCGGCCGGTTGGCTAGACCTGAACAATCGCCAGGGGCGCGCTGTCATCAACGGAGTCAGCATCAACTTCGTCGGCGTTGATGACGCTCACGACGGCTTGGACGACCTGAGCAAAATTCCCTCGGCAAGCGAGCTGGCCAGCGGTGCTGACTTGGTGATTGGCGTCAGCCACGCACCATACCTGCGAGTCATCGACGCGATGGGCGAAGCCGGTGTCGATGTGTTGTTTGCCGGCCACACTCACGGTGGCCAGGTCTGTGTTCCGGGTTTCGGCGCACTTGTCACCAACTGTGATCTGCCGCGCAAGAACGCCAAGGGCTTGAGCAGCTGGGATGTCGCCGGCAAGACTCTGATTTTGAATGTCGTGGCCGGTCTCGGGCACTCGATTTATGCCCCGGTGCGATTTGCTTGCCGACCTGAGGTCAGATTGCTGACCCTTTTGCCGAAGCACTAAACCCTCTGGGGTTTTAGTTCTGGATTGCCCAGACCTTTGGGCCGAGCGCGATGAACTGTCCAGATTCGTTCTGGCAACGAGCAGCGGTGTCCTTGACGTAACAGGTGAAAACGCCCGCAGTGATCTTGGTTCCGGCTGCAAGGACCTGAGCGCCTGCTGGGTCCTGCCACTGCCCGGTTGAACAGACGAAGCCAGCGATGTCGCCAGACTCGGGCTGTGAGCCATACAAGCGAACCTGGTAGCCATAGCTGCCATCGCAGTCGGCTGGGGTTGGAATCGTGGCGTATGAAGCAGCGGCCTCATTCTGCTCACAAAGCACCTGGTCGATATCTGGGGTGATCGTGCACCAGCTTGGGCCATCGCCGACGCGGAACACGTATGAGCCGAATCCGTCGTCGTAGGCAGCCGCATCGACCGCAGTGATTGTCTCGGCCGGGGCGTCAGGAATCAGCGTCGGGTCAGGTGTCGGAATAGTTTGGGTTTGGGTAGGCGAAGTGGCGCCATCAGTCGAAGTTGCGCAGCCCCCCAAGCCGATGGCGAGGGAAATTGCTAGTGCTACAGCGGTTAATCTCGACATACTGGCAAGGCTACCTTGCCTTAAAGGCGCTAAGCCCCTAGACACTCAGAGAATTTCTATAACGTTTAGAACTCGCGAGCGACTAGCTCGGCGATTTCATAAGTGTTCAACGCAGCACCCTTGCGCAGGTTGTCGCCGACCACGAACATCTCGATGCTGTTCGGGAAGTCGAGTGACTGACGAATGCGGCCAACGAAGGTTGGGTCCTGGCCAACGACCATTGCTGGGGTTGGGTAAAGGTTCTTCTCTGGCTCGTCAACAACCTTGATGGTTGGCTGTGCTGAAAGCACGTCGCGAACCTCGTCTGCGGTTAGTGGGTTTGCGAAGGTTGCGTGCACGGTTAGCGAGTGGGCCACCTGGACAGGAACGCGAACGCAGCTCGCGGCGACCTTTAGGTCTGAAATGCCGAGAATCTTGCGTGACTCGTCGCGAACCTTTAGCTCCTCAGATGAGTGGCCGCCGGCCTTTAGAGAACCCGCAAATGGAATCACGTTTAGCGCGATTGGGTGGGCCCAAGGCGAGTTTGAAAGGTCGTTGCCGGCGGCAGCAAGTGCACCGCGGACGTCTTCAGTGTTGAGGCCGAGTGAGGCATCCTTGCCAACCACAGCAAGTTCAGCAGCAAGTTCATCGATGCCAGCAGCGCCAGCGCCAGAAACAGCCTGGTAGCTAGAAACTACAAGTTCCTTAAGTGTCCACTTGTCGTGAAGCGCGCCCATGGCGGCCATCATGGTCAGAGTGGTGCAGTTTGGGTTTGAGATGATTCCGCGAGGGCGGTTCTTAGCCTGCTCAGGGTTGACCTCTGGCACAACCAACGGGACATCGGCATCCATGCGGAATGCTCCCGAGTTGTCAACAGCAACCGCGCCGCGCTCGGCAGCGATCGGGGCCCAAACCTCAGAAACCTCGTCAGGCACGTCGAACATCGCGATGTCGATGCCATCGAATGCCTCAGGTGAAAGCGCAACCACGGTTAGCTCTTCGCCGTGCACGGTGATCTTCTTGCCGGCTGAACGTGGGCTAGCAATCAGTCTGATTTCACCCCAGATGTTTTCACGGCTGTTGATGATGCCGATCATTACGGTGCCTACGGCTCCGGTTGCGCCTACGAGTGCGAGATTTGGCTTTGCCATTTGATGCCTCCTGCTGAGAAGTGTGAAAAGTTTTGAGAACTTGGGAGTTTTTGGGCTGGCGCTTTAGCGACCGGTGCCGGCGTAAACGACAGCTTCGATTTCGCTGTCTAGACCGAAGGCTGTGTGCACTGCGCGAGCTGCGTCTTCAACCTGGTCGTCGCTGGTGATAACCGAAATGCGAATCTCAGAAGTCGAGATCATTTCGATGTTGATGCCAGCCTTAGCCAAAGCCGAGAACAAGGTTGCTGAAACACCTGAGTGGGTGCGCATACCGGCACCGACAACTGAAAGCTTGCCGATTTCTTCGTCAACCTCGACCACGCGGAAGCCAAGCTTGGCCTTGTTGGTTTCAAGCGCTGCAACAACCTTCTTCACGTCCGCCTTTGGCAAAGTGAAACCGATGTCGCTAACTGCATCAACCACGTCTGAACCGGTCGGGGTGTTCTGAACAATCATGTCGATGTTCGCGCCAGCGTCAGCCACGATGGTGAATAGGTCGGCTGCCTTGCCAGGCACGTCTGGAATACCGATGACCATAATCTTGGTCTGGCCCTTGTCGACTGCTACACCTGAAACGACTGACTCTTCCATGCCTGCTCCTGCTTTTCCTGAATAAACGATGGTTCCTGGGTCGGTGCTGAATGTTGAACGAACTCGAAGGTCAACGTTGTGACGACGAGCAAATTCAACGGCACGGATGTGCAAAATCTTGGCTCCTGCGGCAGCTAGTTCGAGCATCGACTCGACGTCGATTGCCTCTAGCTTGCGGGCACCCTTGATCATGCGAGGGTCTGAGGTGTAAACACCATCGACGTCTGAATAAATCTCGCAAAGGTCGGCGTTCAAGCCAGCTGCAAGGGCAACTGCGGTGGTGTCCGAACCGCCGCGGCCGAGAGTGGTGATGTCTTTGGTTTCGCGGTTGAAGCCCTGGAAGCCCGCAACGATGGCGATGTTTCCGGCCTCTACTGATTCACGGATGCGCTCCGGGGTGACCTCTGCAATGCGGGCGTTTCCGTGCACGCTGTCGGTGACGATTCCGGCCTGTGAACCGGTGAATGACTGCGACTTAGCGCCAAGTGCGTTGATGGCGATTGCCAAAAGTGACATTGAGATGCGCTCTCCCGAGGTGAGCAACATGTCGAGCTCTCGAGGGCTCTGGTATGGGTCTTCGGCAACCGAGTTTGCTAGATCTAGCAGCTCGTCAGTGGTGTCTCCCATAGCCGAAACGACTACGACAACCTGGTTGCCGGCCTTCTGAGTTTCAATCACTCGGCGCGCGACGTGCTTAATCTTGTCGGCATCTCCAACAGATGATCCGCCAAACTTTTGCACGATAAGGGCCAAAATGCACTCCTGATTTTTTAGGGAAGGGATTCGGGCGCCGTCGGCCGAGATGTCCTTATTCTACTTGACTATGCGGCGGCCTTCAAAGGCACGCCCCAGGGTCACTTCGTCTGCATATTCGAGGTCGCCGCCGACTGGCAAACCGGATGCAAGTCGCGAAACTGTAATTCCGAGCGGGCTGAGCATGCGAGTCAAATAAGTCGCTGTTGCTTCACCCTCGAGGTTCGGGTCGGTCGCGATGATGACCTCTTGAATTTCGGTGTCGCTGAGACGCGACATCAACTCCTTGATGCGCAGCTGGTCAGGGCCGATGCCTTCGATTGGGCTGATTGCTCCGCCGAGCACGTGATATAGGCCGCGGAACTCACGGGTGCGCTCGATTGCCTGAACATCCTTGGATTCTTCGACGACGCAAATCGCTGTTCGGTTGCGTCGAGCATCACGGCAAATGTTGCACTTGGTCTCTTCGGTGACGTTGCCGCAAACCTCGCAGAAACGGACGCGCTCTTTGACCTCGTTTAGAACTTGGGCAAGCTTCTGGGCCTGATCGTCATCTGCCTGCAGCAGGTAAAACGCGATGCGCTGAGCTGACTTCGGGCCGACACCTGGCAAGCGACCGAGTTCGTCGATTAGTTCTTGAACTACGCCTTCATACATTATTTGCCAGCGTTCTTGTCGATGATTGGCTCAGCGCCAAGCATCTCGCGAAGAAGCGATTCACCATACCGAGCAGATTCGTCAACCATTCCGTTGCGGGACTTAGCCGGGGCTTCAACCTTTTGCGCCTCCACTACCGGCTTTGGCGGCTCGATTTGAAAGGCTGGCTCGTCGTATTCGGGCTCTTGCTCGTAATCGTCAGGTGCTTCGGTGTGAACGATAGCGATCGGCGAAGTCTTTGGCTGGCTTGTCGCAACGGCCGGCGCTGGGGCTACGGGAGGCGTTGGAATGGAGGCGTCGATCTGGGCCTTGAACTTCACTTGGATGCCGAGGACTTCGAAGATAGCCTTGCGCAGAATGTCGCTGGCACCCGATGCATTCTTGAAAGCGTCCAGGTCGTTCTGGCTCAAGAACTTAAGGGTCAGAATCTCGTCTGCGAAGTCAACTACGGTGAGCGAGAAAGCCACCATCCAAGCCGACTTTGACTGCTTGTTGACCTTGCTAAGGATTTCGGACCATGCGTCGCGAACCTGACCCGCGCTGACCGCGCCAACTGCTGCCGATGGTGCTGAGGTTGGCGCAGGCGCTGAAACTGGAGCGGGAGCTGCCGCCGGAATTGAGGCGGGCTTGGAGGCTGGGGCCGCTGGGGCTGAAGTTGGAGCGGCGGCGTGCGCAGCTGCCGGAGTCGCAGCAGCGACCGGAGCAGCGTCTCCCCCGCCCATTCCAATGCGACGTTCTAGGCGTTCGATGCGAGCCAACGAGCCGACTTCGGTCTGGTCGCTCGAAGGCACCAAAACCTTGGCACACATGAGTTCGAGGTGAAGCTTCGGGCTGGTTGCGCCTGACATCTCGGTTAGTGCATGGTTCACGGTTTGGGCCGCGTGAGTCAGTTCGGCGAGGCCAAAACGAGCGGCCTGGCTTGCCATCTTCTCTAGTTCGTCAGCCGGAACACCGCGGAGTACGCTCTTGGCATCCTCGCCAACAGAAATCATGATGATCAAGTCGCGCAGGTGCTCGAGCAGGTCTTCAACGAAGCGACGAGGGTCTTGACCGGTCTGGATGACCTTGTCGACGCTCGCGAAAACGGCCGCTGAGTTCTTCGCCGCAAAGGCATCCGTGACTTCATCCAGCAGGTTCGTGTGAGTAAAGCCGAGTAGCGCAGCGGCTCGGTCGTAGGTGACCACGTATTCAGAACCGGCTTCTTCTTCAGAACCTGCGATCAGTTGGTCGAGTAGCGAAAGCGAGTCTCGAACCGAGCCCCCACCTGAGCGAACAACGAGCGAAAGAACTCCAGGCGCGACGGTTACGCCCTCGCTCTTGCAAAGCTCTTCCATGTATTCGAGCATCTGGGCCGGAGGCACCAAACGGAACGGATAGTGATGGGTGCGCGAGCGAATGGTGCCGATAACCTTTTCGGGTTCGGTGGTCGCGAAGATGAACTTGACGTGGGCCGGTGGCTCTTCAACGATCTTTAGCAGCGCGTTGAAGCCCTGAGGTGTGACCATGTGGGCCTCATCCAAGATGAAAATCTTGAAGCGGTCACGAGCCGGCGCAAAGATGGCACGCTCACGAAGATCGCGGGCGTCATCAACACCGTTGTGGCTGGCCGCGTCGATTTCGACCACGTCAAGCGAGCCACCGCCATCGCGAGATAGCTCAATGCAGCTTGGGCACTTGCCGCAAGGGGTATCGGTCGGACCCTCAGCACAGTTGAGGCAACGAGCCAGGATGCGGGCAGAGGTTGTCTTGCCACAACCGCGTGGGCCAGAGAACAAATAAGCGTGGTTTACCCGGTCGTTTCGAAGCGCGGTCATCAAGGGAGCGGTCACCTGAGACTGGCCGATTAGCTCGGCGAAGGATTCTGGACGATAGCGTCTGTATAGTGCGGTAACCACGTTTAGAGCCTATCCCCGATCACTGACAATTTGCCGATATTAGAAGACTCCCCGCACACCCATCAGAGCCCAGCTACCCTTGCTATCTTTCGATCCTGGGGGAGTTAACCGAGGTGACGCCGCACGGGGAGTCCTTGACCAGTTTAGCCGACCAAGGCGCCTCAAGCCAACGCCTGAGTTAGCCTGAATGAATGACAAAACAGCGAAGCATCGGCCCTTGGTTTTTAGCGACTTGCGCCATCTTCTTCACCCGCGCTCTTTTGTTCTCAAGCTTCGTCAGTCGCGGGCCTGAGGTGCAGGCAGCACTGGGTCTAAACACAGGCGAAATGGGCTTGTTCAGCATGCTCTACCCCGCTGGTGGCCTGGCTGGAATCATGTTCTCAAGCACGCTGGTGAATCGATTCGGAGCTCGCGCTGTAAACGCTGGCACGTTTGTGCTTGGTGCCGGTGGTTTCATCGCACTTGGCTTCGCAATCATCGACGGCAACTTCTTGCTTTCGGCAATCTTGCTCTTCATCGTTGGCCTGCCGATGGCCATCAACGACTTTGTCGGCAACTATCAGGGCACCGAGGTGAATAACGCTTCGCCTCGCTCGCTGATGCCGGCCATCCATGGTGCTTTCGGCCTCGGAATGCTGCTTGGTGCGAACCTCTCAAGCTGGTTGATCGGCGCTGAGGTCAACCTTGCCACTTCATACTTGTTCACCGGCCTGTTCGTGGGCGTCACCTCTTTGCTAGCCGGAACCGTCTTCAGTGGCCGCCGCACTATCGAGCTAACTCCTGCCGAGAAGCAGCGCAACCGCGAAGACTCGATCAAGGTTTGGTTTGAGAAGCGCACCTGGCTGATCGCAATCATCGGATTCTCGTTCATCATGGCCGAAACTTCGGCAGGAACATGGGTGCCAATCGCCCTAACCCAGGTCGGTTATTCGGCGGCTGAAGCGGCGTTCGCATTCGGCATCCTCTGGATTCTGGTCACCTTCGGTCGCGCCATCGGTGGGCCGATTGTCGACAAGATTGG
>JBDLUE010000021.1:0-18034 GCA_039805505.1 Actinomycetota bacterium | reverse complement strand
GTGATGTTCGCCAAGAATCTGCAAGGTAACCCGCTCGGTTTCTCCGGAAGGCCAGTGAATCTCGAAACTCGTGCCCTTGATGTCGAGCTGAAGGTCGCTTGCCCGATAGCCTGCATCCGGCGCGGTTCCGAACCATACTTGCTTGGCATCGGTTGGCATGTCTCGGATGTACCCGTCATCCGCGTTTGCAATCAAGAGGTCGTCAGAGGTTAGCGCCGCGGCAAGTTCACCCTTGATCTTTGCGGTGCTCTCGATGCCGCCGAACTCACCGACGTGCGCTAGGCCAACCTTCAGCATCACGCCCAGATCAGGCTTGGCAATATCGGCAAGATAAGCGATGCTGCCTGGCCCTCCAGCACCCAGTTCTACGACCAAGAATTTGGTCTCAAAATCGGCCTTGAGGATCGAGATTGGAGCACCGACCTCATTGTTATAAGACTCGATTGGAGCGATCGTTTCGCCCGCGTGCGACAGGATCTCGCGCAACATGTTTTTGGTCGTAGTCTTACCGTTTGAACCTGTGATGCCGATGACCTTTAGGCTGCTCGATTCCCGGATGCGTGCAAGAACAAACTTCGCAAGAGCACCAAGCGCGAGAGTAACGTCAGCGACGACAATTTGCGGAATCTCTCCTTCAACCACGTGGTCGACAACCGCCGCGATTGCGCCGTTTTCTGCGGCCGAAGCAACGAAAAGGTGCCCGTCGGTCACTTCGCCAGGGCGCGCGAAAAATAATGCACCGGGCGTAACCAAACGCGAGTCAGTCTCAACCGACCCGGTTACCAAAAACTCTGCAACACCTGCTGGCCCGCGGAGTTCGCCATTCAGAGCCTGCGAAATCTCTGCTAGTGAAAGCTTGATCATGCCCAACCATTTTCTTTGAGCGCTGCACGAGCCTCGGCACGCGCCGAGTATGGGGTGCGAACTCCCCTGATGTCTCGGTAATCCTGATGTCCCGGGCCAGCCCAGAGTATTGCGTCGCCCGGTTGTGCGAGAGCGACCGCCTTACGAATGGCGGCCTCCGGTGGGCTGACCTCATAAATTTCTAGGTTTGGACGCGCAGCCACAGCCGACTCCACCAAGGCCTTTCGAATCGAGGCCGGGTCTTCAAATCTTGGGTGGTGATCTGTGATGACAAGGACGTCGCAACCCTCGGCCGCCACACGAGCCATGTCCGGTCGTTTGGTTGCATCGCGGTCACCGTCAGCGCCAAACACCATAAACACTCGACCTTCGGTCACCTTTCGGACTGCAGCCAAGGTGTTCAAGAACGCATCTGGGCTGTGCCCAAAGTCAACATAGACGTCTGGGCCAGTTGCTCCCGTTACGCGTTCCGTGCGACCAGGCAAATAGGCCTCAATGCCGTTAAGAATGGCGGCCTGAATATCTGCAGCGTCAAACCCAGCCTCGATCAACATCACGATGGCCAGACCAGCATTGGCGGCCATGTGAGCTCCGAGCAAAGGAACGCGAGATCGAATGTTGACACCGTTCGGTCCGGCCAACACAAACGATGTGTAGGCAGGCGTCTCAGCTGTGATGCCGACGTGCCAATCGGCGTCAACTCCAATGCGGCTCGTGATGGTGACCACAGGAATTTCTGATTGCTTCACGAAGTCTTTGCCATAGATAGTGTCCAGGCAAACTACACCTCGATCTGCGCGCTTCTTGGTGAACAAAGGCAATTTGGCTTCAAGATATGCCTGCATGTCGGCGTAGTCATCCAGGTGGTCATGACTCAGGTTGGTGAAACCAACCACGTCGAAGTGCATTCCATCCACGCGCAGCTGAGAAAGTGCTTGAGCTGAGACTTCGACAGCTACCGAGGTCACGCCTTTCTCACGCATACGTGCAATGAGCGCCTGCATCTCAGGCGATTCTGGAGTGGTCAATCGGCTAACGATGATTTCACCGGCGATGTGACGTTCAGCAGTTGAAGTCAGACCGGTGGTCTCCCCCAGCTGGCGAAGGATGCCCTCGAGGAGATAGCTGGTTGAGGTCTTACCGTTGGTGCCAGTTGTGGCAAATAACTTAGGCATGTTGCCGGGAACATTGCCGTAAACAAAAGCTGCTAGATCGCCGAGGTGAGCGCGCGGGTTTTCAAGCAGCAAAATCGGCAGATTTGAAGCGCCAAGTATGTCGGCGCCAACCTGGTCTGTAACTACTGCGACAGCACCTAGTTCGATGGCCTTGGCGACAAAGTTAGCACCGTGAGTCTTTTTACCCGGCATGGCAACAAAAAGGTCGCCAGGTCTCAGGTCTCCGGTGTTCATGCTGATCCCGGTTAGCCAAACTTGGTCGGCGCTGCCCGTGATTCGAAGCCCGAACTTGGCCGCGAGGACCTTGAGGTCAACTGGCGTTACAGACTCGGGTCTCAGGATTGGCGGGATTGACTCTTTCACCGTTAGATCACTTCCACTCTGTGGCGATGTTAGCTGACTTGGTAGTCGATGGCGGCACACGATAGGTGCGCAACACCTGCGACATAATCGCTTTGAAAATTGGTGTTGCACCAAGCGAATTACTCACGGTGCGTGACTTATAAGCGGTCACTGCCACCACGAACTGAGGGTCTTCAATAGGCGCTACACCGATGAAAGAGATGGCAAATAGATTGCCATAACGGCCAGTGTTCGGGTCGGCAATCTGAGCTGTTCCGGTCTTACCGCCGACGCGATATCCAGGAACCGCAGCGGTCTTTCCGATGCCACCCTGCTCAACAACCTTCTCAAGAATGTCAAGTGTTGACTTGGCCGTCTCGGCGCTTACCACCCGAACCGGAGCCTTGTCTTTAGTCACCTTGGTGACCTTGCCATTTGCATCGACACAGCCTTCGATCAGCTGCGGCTGGAGACGAACGCCCTGGTTCGCGACGGCTTGGTACATCATCGCTGACTGGATCGGGCTGACCGAGATTCCCTGGCCGAAGTTAGAAACGTAGCGCTTGATTCGGTCGTTCTCCCACACGGTGGTCGAGTTAAGAAGACCAGCGCTTTCACCTGGGAATCCGGTGCCCGGCATCGAGCCGATTCCGAACTTCTTCAGATAGCTGTAGCGGGTTTGCCAAGGCACTAGGTTTCCGACCTTCATTGCGCCCGTGTTTGAAGACTCACGGAGAATACCCGCGGTGGTCAACTTTTCATCGGGATGCATGTGGCTGTCGGTGACGCGATAACCGGTTCCAGGAATCGTCATGCCGTAGGGAGCCACGAACTGACTCTCCGGAGTTGCCTTGCCCTGGTCGATCGAAATTGCCGCGGTCACCATCTTCATGGTCGAGCCCGGTTCGAAAGCACTTCTGAACACGCGAGAACCGCGATTCTCTACCGATGACTTGCCCGGCTCGTTTGGGTCATAGCTTGGGGCGTCGGCAGCGACCAAAACCTTTCCGGTCTTTACCTCAATCACAACGGCGGTTCCCCAGTCCGCACGCAATTTGGCAACGTTTGCCGTAAGAATTTGTTGGGCGAAATACTGCAAATCTGCGTTGATGTTCAACTTGATGGTCTTGCCAGGAACGGCTGCCTTTGTGGTGATTGCACTCGACGGAATCTTGATGCCGTCAACGCCCTTCTCGAAAGTCTCTTCGCCATCCTTGCCAGCTAGGCAAGCGTTTTGGGCTACTTCAATACCTTCTAGGGGGTTTCCATCCGGGTCCAAGAAACCAAGGATACCTCCGGCCACCGCACCATTCGGATAGACGCGCGCTGGACGAGGGTCGTAGTAGATCCAGGGAATGTCCAGTTCTTTGATTTGACGGTAAACCGACGCCTCAACAGCCTTCGCAACCTGGGAGTACTTTGCGGTGCCGCTCAACTTGGCGAAAACTTCGGGTTGGGTTTGACCAACCAACGCTGCCAGTTCGGTTGCGGCTTGTTCAACACTGATCAGCACTTTTTGCCCGTTTACTTCGCGATTGAACGGGGCAACGATGTGTGGTGCGGCATTGATGTCGTACTTGAACACGGTGTGTGCAAGAACTGCACCCGTTCCATCCGTGATATCACCGCGCAGGGACGGGAGCACGCGAGAAACCGCACGGTTTGAGTAGGACTTAGCGTTGATTGCCTCGGCCTGAACGATTTGAAGGTCTACGAGTCGCCCGCCGAAAACGAGAGCAAGGGCGACAATGAAGATCTTGAAAGCGCGAAGTCTTCGTTTTGGGTCGCCGGGTCTCAGATATGCCATCTGCCGACCTGCCTTGAACTAGTGAGTAGGTGACGCTGGGATGCCGCCACTATTAGAAACTACCGAACTAACCGCGGTAGTCACGGGAGCGACATTCGGCTTCACAGCAACAACTCCGGCAGCCTGTGGATTGGCCGCTGAAACTCCGCCTTCGAGCTCGGTGGCCAGTGCTGCAGCAGGGGTTGCGATGACCGAAGTGCGAATCATTGCCGAGTTTGGCACTAGGTTTCGTGAGACGCGACCGTCAGCCGTCAGAGCGGCCTTCGGCTTACCGAAAACCTTCTGGTCTGCGAGGCGAAGGAAGACCGGGTTTGCGTTAGAGATCATGCCCAACTTTTGAGCCGCATTCGCAAGGTTTTGCTGCGAAGCCAGAGAATCAACCTGCTGCCCAAGAATCTGGGTGGTGGTGGTTAGCTCGCGCTTTTCGCTCTGCAGGTGAGCCAACTCGTAAACCGAACTTGAGGTTGCGATGTGAAGCAAGAGCTGGAAAATCGCGATTGCGATTGCACCGAGGGTGATGGTGGCTACCACAACGCGGCTAGAAGACGAGTTGGTCAGACCAGAGAGGTTGATTGATCGAAGGCTTGCGCGGGCTGGAAGCTGGCGCGGTGATCTCTGTGCCTGGGTCAAACGTGCGGTGCTCATGCTGCTCTCCGGATCTTTTCGGCCGCACGAAGTCGCACCGATGCGGCTCGTGGGTTAACTGCAATTTCTTCGGCGGTGGCAGCCTCGGCACCCTTCACCAAAAGGCGAAGGACGGGGGCGTGCTCAGGAAGTTCAAATGGAAGCTCTAGAGGAGCTGAAGAGTTGGCTGCGGCAACCAGAGCCTGCTTGACAATTCGGTCTTCGAGCGAGTGGTACGAAAGCACAACGATGCGACCGCCGACGGCGAGCGAACGAATAGACGCAGGCATGGTGCGCTCGAGAACCTCAAGCTCGCCGTTCACCTCGATGCGCAGCGCCTGAAAAACACGCTTTGCCGGGTGACCGCTGCTCTTACCTGGGATGAATGGGATGACCTTGGAAATCAGCCCAGCCAACTGGGTGCTGGTGCTGAAAGGGGCGGTCTTGCGCGCCTCAACGATTGCCTTAGCGACACCCTTGGCATAACGTTCTTCACCGAACTCCTTGAAGATGCGCGCTAAATCCTGCTCCGAGTATGAATTGACTATGTCAGCGGCGGTCTTACCCTGAGTTGCGTCCATACGCATGTCAAGCGGCGCTTCGTAAGAGTACGCAAAACCTCGGTCTGCCTCGTCGAGTTGCATTGATGAAACGCCGAGGTCGAGCAAAATTCCGTGAACCTCATCGATGTCTAGCTCATCCAAGACGTCTTCGATTTCTTCGTAAACGGCGTGAACCAGGTGGATGCGGTTGCTGAAGCGGACCAGGCGCTCTCCGGCGAGGGCCAATGCGTTGGTGTCGCGGTCGATGCCCACCAAAGTTAGATTCGGGAAACGCTCGAGGAAAGCCTCGCTGTGACCGCCGAGACCGAGAGTGCCGTCGACGAAAACAGCCCCTTCCACCTCAAGTGCTGGTGCCAGCAGTTCAAAGGTGCGTTCGAGTGTCACCGGAGCGTGGAGTTCAGAAATCTTCTTTGACATTTTTATCCGGAAGATCCTGTGTCTAGAACCCCATCCATTCGCCGCGAGCTTGGTTTTCGCAGTTATGAACGGGTGGAGATCTAGCAACAGGCTAGAAGAGACCCGGAATCACCTCCTCAGAAACGTTTGAGAAGGAGGTTTCGTGGGTTGAGAGGAAGCCGTTCCAGGCCTTTGCATCCCAGATTTCAGCGCGGTTTCCGACACCGATGACCACTAGGTCTTTGTCAAGGCCCGCATACTGGCGAAGCGTTGCTGGGATGGTGACGCGACCCTGCTTGTCCGGCTGCTCATCCGAAGCGCCAGACAGAAAGATTCTTAGGTAGTTGCGGGCCTCGGCGTTGGTAACCGGAGCCTGGCGGATCTTGTCGTTGACCAGGGCAAACTCGGCTGCGCTGAAGACGAAGAGGCAGCGGTCCTGCCCGCGAGTGATTACTAGACCACCCTGAAGTTCTTCACGGAACTTGGCCGGGAGAATGACGCGACCCTTTTCATCCAGCTTTGGTGAGTGCTGACCTAGAAGCATCGTTCCCCCCTTTCTTTTCTTCGAATTTCCGCTTTACTCCACTTTACCCCACTTTCACCCACCAATCTAATATTTTTGCCAATAATTTCAGTTCGGCGTGTCGTAATTATCAATAAATAACAGGGATATAACGAGTGGAGGAAAATGGTGACAAATGGGGGAATTTTCGCAAAAAAAATACCCCCGAACCGAGGTTCGAGGGCTTAGGTGGGGCGGCGGGAGCTACTCCCCGCGTCGGCGGTTCCAGCGCTCTTCAAAGATGTTCTTGGATGGCTCTCGTTTTGAAGCAGCTGCTCGAGCTTTTGGTTGGCCCTGAGGGTTCAGGTTTGAGCTGGCCACGATCAGGCCGGTCAGCATCACGATGAACGCGAAGACGCCAAAGAACGCAACCTGGATGGCTACCGCAAACACGATCAAGGAAACCCCGATCAGCCCGATGACTAATCCGAGAATCAACCTGGCCGGGTTGACGGCTCCACTGCTGCTGATTTTGTTGGCCAGATTAGGGTCAGACTCGTAAAAACCACGTTCGAGTTCGTCGAGAAGTCGTTGTTCTCGCTCTGAAAGTGCCATCTTGTCCTCCGTTGCCATTTCTAGACTACGCGCCTCTGCCACTTATGTAAACGAGATGGGCGATTAGGCTATTCCTGTGAATGAATCAGGAACCTTACTTCAACTAATTCAGGAAAACCTGGATGATTTTTGCGACTCACGCCGAGAAGACTTTTCGAGCATCTCGCCCGACCTAGTTCCAGTGATCGACTACACCCAGAGCCTGTTGGCAGGAGGTAAGCGCTTCCGTGCCCTCTTCTGCTACTGGTCCTGGGTTGGCGCTCTCTCAACAGCTCCGGTTCGCCAGAGCGAAGTTGAACGTCAGGCCTCGGCGGCCGCGATGGTTGGGGTCAGCGCAGCCCTGGAAATGTTCCATGCTGCAGCTCTGGTTCACGATGATCTACTAGACCAGTCAGACACCCGTCGCGGAGCACCCGCTGTTCACAAACGCTTCGAACATTTGCACTCAGCGTCCGGTTGGGCTGGAAGTGCCGAACGTTTCGGCGTAGCCGGTTCAGTGCTAGTCGGCGACCTGATGCTGGGTTGGAGCAGCGAGATCTTCGGTAACGCTCTCCTAGCCGCGCCTAACACGTCAATCGAAACCTCTTGTCGCAACGAGTTCAGCAAGATGCGTGTCGAAGTAATGGCCGGTCAGTATTTGGACGTGCTCGAAGAAAACTCTGCTTCGACAAGGTCTGTTGACGAGGCATTTGGACGCGCTAACCGCGTCATGCTCTACAAGACTGCGAAATACAGCATCGAAGCGCCGCTTCTGATCGGTGCCGCCTTTGCCGGTGGTGAACCTGGACTGCTGCGCGGGCTGTCTGCATTCGGTATCCCGCTCGGAATGGCCTTCCAGCTGCGTGACGATATCCTCGGTGTATTTGGTGACCCTGCGGTGACTGGCAAACCAGCCGGAGATGACCTGCGTGAGGGCAAGCGAACCGTACTGGTGGCCCTCACCCTTCAGGGGCTAACCCCGTCGATCGGAAAAATCTTTGAAGAGTTGCTGACCAGCCGTGAACTTGAGCCGGAACAGATCGCCTTCATGCAGCAAACCATCACAGAATCTGGCGCCCTGGCAAAGACCGAGCGCATGATGGAAGAACTAGCTGATGAAAGCCTCAACGCTCTCGAAAGCTTGGACATTGACCCGCGGGCCAAAGAGAACCTCAGAGCGCTTGCCCTGAAGGTTATTAATCGCGAGGCTTAGGACTTTAGAGGCTTAGGGCTTTAGGGGCTTAGAGCGCCTGAACCATAGCGAGCCGGCGCACAGCTGACTTGTGACCCTTGAGCAGGAACTCCATTGGGGTTCCCGGTAGCTGGTCGTCATGTGTGTACAACCACTCAACTGCGGCATCCAGAGAATAACCCGAATCAAGCAGCACGATTATGGTTCCGTGAAGGCTTGCCAGCGGTTCGCCATCCACGATGATTTCAGCTGGGATGCTGACCACACCGTCACGCTTTACCGCGACCAGGTGGTGCTCCTCAATAAATCGACGGACGCGACCAAGAGGCACACCCATCTGGTCTGCTGCTTCGGGAACGGTAATCCAAGATGCCACTGCGGCTAATACATCACTCACACCTCAAGATTGCCACACCTTTAAGCCTGAGCCTAAACAAACCGGGACTGTGGCACGATATTGACATGAAGCGATCAGTGGCAAATGTCTAATCTCATTGGCCAACTGGTAGGCAATCGCTACCACATTGAGAGTCAGGTGGCTAGTGGCGGAATGGCCACAGTATATCTAGCGACTGACCAGAGACTCGACCGTCAGGTAGCCATCAAGGTGATCCACCAACACCTTGCAAACGACTCAAACTTTCAGGAAAAATTCGTACTTGAGGCCAAGACTGCGGCCAAACTCTCGCACCCAAACCTGGTCAACGTTTTCGACCAAGGTTCCGATTTAGGGACAACCTACCTGGTCATGGAGTACGTCTCCGGCATCACGTTGCGGGATGCCCTAAACGAATACGGCCCACTTCCTACCGTTCGCGCTCTCGAGATGATGGCGCAGATTCTTTCCGGATTAGCCGCCGCCCACCGAGCGGGCATTCTGCACCGAGACCTAAAGCCCGACAACGTTTTGCTTGCCGACGATGGTCGAGTAAAACTCGGTGACTTCGGGTTAGCTCGAGCCATCTCGGCCCATACCAGCACCGGCGACTTGGTCGGCACGATTGCTTACCTCTCCCCCGAACTTGTCACTCGAGGCCTAGCCGACGCTCGAAGCGATGTTTATTCCGCCGGAATATTGCTCTATGAGCTACTCACCGGCAAACAGCCTTTTGAAGGTGAACAAGCGGTTCAGATTGCCTACCAGCATGCAAACTCCACGGTTCCTGCGCCATCTCTGGTCGCCCGAGAAACTCCAGTGGCCATTGATCGATTGGTAGCCTGGGCCACGGCCAAGTTGCCAGACGACCGCCCTGCCGATGCCGGAGAGCTGCTTAGCAAGGTCAATGCACTGATTGCCGACCTAAAGGCCGGTAACGCGGATAAGACCACGGTCATGAATTTTGCACCCATCGATGGGAACGCAACCATGGTAATCGATCCGACCACGCCCTCAACCGGTGCAAATCAGGCCACTGAAGCGATTTTTGATGCCTCAGCCACTCAAATCCTCACCCCGCTAACCACTGACGAGGCCCCTGAAGCTCTTAGTAGGTTCCAGGCGAGAGTCGGCCTTCGGTTGACGCTTGCAACCCTGCTCGTGGTTCTGCTGTCTAGCGGCGCCGGATGGTGGTTTGGAAGCGGCCCGGGAGCACTAGCGGCGGTGCCGACGCTGACCAGCCGGACGGTGGAATCTGCGGAATCTGCCCTGCTCGCGCTTGCTCCGAAGATTTCTTTGGTCAATGAAAACAGCTCAACCGTGACCAAGGGTTTGGTGATCAGAACCGAGCCGGCCGCTGGCTCTTACTTGGCAAAGGGTTCAGAGCTAAAGCTGTTCGTTTCGATAGGCCCGAAGTTGATTGCCGCTCCCTCACTCAAGGGGCTCAATGTTGCCGAGGCAACGGCAAGGCTCGGATGGCACTCCGATTCCTGAAGGTTCTGCCATTGAACTGAAGGTTTCACTAGGTTCGATACCTGCAGTCTCAGGAATCGATCAGGCAATCGCGGTAACCGCGATTGAGGCAACCGGTCTCAAAATTTCTTCGATTCAACAAGAATTTAGCGACACAGTGGCTCCGGGTAAAGCGATTGGTTTGGTTCCCCAAACAAAACCCCTGGGTGCTGGCGGCTCGGTTCAGCTCTTGGTCTCTAAGGGACCAAACGTAGTGATCATGCCCAAGGTGATTGGCGAAACCGTGCTTGCCGCCAAGGCGGTGCTCGAAGGGCTTGGCTTGACCGTGATCGTCAACACCGACCAACTGCAAAGCAAATGGGGAATCGTAAAGGTGAAGCGCAGCAGCGAAGCACCCGGAGCAAAACTCAAAGCCGGCAACTCGGTCACAATCTCAACCAAGTAAAAAGAAAAAAGGGCACCCCGAGGGGTGCCCTTTTTCAACTTAAGATTTAGCGTGCTGAAAGCTGCTCAGCCACCAGGAACGCAAGCTCGAGTGACTGCATGTGGTTCAAACGCGGGTCACAGAGTGACTCGTAACGCTCCTCGAGCGCTGCTTCGTCAATCAGGTCAGAACCGCCAAGGCACTCGGCAACGTCATCGCCGGTCAATTCAACGTGAACACCGCCAGGGAAGGTTCCTGCCGCCTTGTGCACCTCGAAGAATCCACGAACCTCATCCATGACGTCATCGAATCGACGTGACTTATAGCCATTCTTGGTGGTGATGCCGTTTCCGTGCATCGGGTCGGTAATCCAAAGCGGGTTGGCCTCAGAGTCGCGAACAGCCTCAACCAACTTCGGCAGCTCTTCGCGAATCTTGCCAGCACCCATACGAGTGATGAAGGTTAGGCGACCTGGCTCGCGGTTCGGGTCAAGCTTTTCGATCAATTCAACTACGTCTTCAACCTGGGTGGTTGGGCCGAGCTTGACACCGATTGGGTTGCGAACGCGTGACAGGTAATCGACGTGTGCGTGATCCATCTGACGGGTGCGTTCACCAATCCAAATGAAGTGCCCAGAGGTCAAGTATGGGTTTCCGGTGCGCGAGTCGATTCGGGTCAACGGGCGCTCGTAGTCCATCAGAAGGCCCTCGTGGCTGACATAGAACTCGGTGGTGCGCAGTTCGTTGAAGTCGGCACCGCAGGCGGCCATGAACTTGATTGCGCGGTCGATTTCCTGAGCTAGCGACTGGTATCGAGCGTTGGCCGGGTTGTCAGCGAACCCGCGGTTCCATTCGTGAACCGAACGAAGGTCAGCAAAGCCACCTTGGGTGAATGCACGAATCAGATTAAGTGTCGAAGCGCTGGTGTGGTAGGCCTTGAGCATGCGGTTCGGGTCTGGAACACGAGCCTCTTCGGTGAAGTCATAACCGTTGACGATGTCGCCGCGGTAGGCAGGCAGTGTTATGTCGCCACGAGTTTCGTTGTCACTTGAACGAGGCTTGGCGAACTGGCCAGCCATGCGACCCATTTTGATCACTGGCATCGAGGCGCCATAGGTCAAAACCACAGCCATCTGCAGGAGGGTCTTCACGCGGTTGCGAATGCGGTCGGCAGTAGCGTCGGCAAATGTTTCGGCACAGTCTCCGCCCTGAAGCAAGAAAGCCTTGCCCGAGGCCGCCTCGGCCAAACGCGCGCGAAGAATATCTACTTCACCGGCAAAAACTAGTGGAGGCTGAATCGCGAGTTCGGCTCGAACCGCAGCAACTTTCTCGGCGTCAGGCCAGGTTGGCTGCTGCTTCGCAGGAAGGCTCAAATAGTTGTCAAGCCCGGCGATAACCTTCGGGTCTGCGTTAACTACTGGTTCATTCATAGTGATTTCCTGCCTGACTCCCCTAGCGCGCTAGACGAGCTCGCTTTTCTTTTACCGACGATGCGTATGCATCCACGTATTCCTGGCCGCTCAACTGCTTGAGTTCATACATGATCTCGTCTGTCACAGCACGGAGGACGATTCGATCGCCCTCCATTCCGTCGAAACGAGAGAAATCCAGGGGCTCGCCGACAATGATCCCGATACGGCGAATCTTTGGCATTCTCTGGCCGATTGGTTGGACCTTTTCGGTATCAATCATCGCTACAGGGATGACCGGAACCTTGGCCTCAAGAACCATTCGAGCGATACCGGTTCGCCCTCGGTACAGGCGACCATCCGGGCTTCGAGTACCCTCGGGGTAGATCCCCAACACCTGGCCCTGCCCAAGAACGCCTAGCCCAGTGTTTAGAGATGCCTCGGATGCCTTGCCGCCCGACCGGTCGATTGGAAGCTGACCAGTGGCCTTGAAGAACCAACGGGTAAGTGCGCCTTTTAGACCTTTGCCCGTGAAGTACTCGCTCTTAGCGAGAAACACCACCGGTCGTCGGCTCATCAACGGAAGAAAGATTGAGTCGGAAAAAGATAGGTGATTGCTGGCCAAAATAGCTGCGCCAGAGCCTGGGATGTTCTCGATGCCGCGAACCCAAGGTCGAAAAAGTACACGGAGAAGAGGGCCGAGGACGAAGGTCTTCAAAATAAAGTAAGCCACATCGCCTCCCTCAGGCTGGTTGTTCTTGAACTAATAGTTTATCGGTCGCGGAATGCGACCCGAACTAGGTCTGCAGCCCCGACGACTCCGGCGTCATTGACATACTCGGCGGCGACTATCTTCAACTCAGGTCGGAACCCCTGTGCCGGCAGGTGTGCTCGGTAAGCCTCGCGGATCGGGTCGAGCAGCAAATCACCTGCGGCGCTCACGCCACCACCGATGACCACAAGCTCCGGGTCCAGAACGGCCACCAGGCTACCGATTGCCTGACCCAGCCAAGAACCCAAATCGCTGAGAATTCCTAAAGCTCCGGCATCGCCCTCAAGGATTGCCTTATAAACCTCAAGCCCGCTCAATTGGCCGGCTTCCGCTTCGATTTCTCGCAGGCGGTTACCCGCAGGGTCACTTGAAGCAGCTAGCGCCTTAGCGGCCTTGAGCAGCGCTGAACCGGAGGCGTATGACTCCAAGCATCCGTGCTGGCCGCAACCGCAGAGCACGCCGTCGGGCACGACTCGAATGTGACCGAGCTCGCCAGCGATTCCAAAGCCGCCGCGCAGCATGTGTGAGTCGGCGATAACCGCTCCGCCAACTCCCGTGCCAATCGTCAACATGATCATGTGCTTGTAACCACGCCCAGCGCCGTAACGGAACTCGGCCCAAGCTGCGGCGTTTGCATCATTCTCGATAATGACCGGGATGTTCAGTTTCGCCTCGAGTTTGGCTTTGAAAGGCTCATTTCGCCAACTGATATTTGGGGCGTAAATGATTGTCGACTGGTCGGCGTCGATGAAGCCCGCTGCCGCAACGCCAGCGCCCAACACTTCATGATCGGCCGAAAGTCGCTCGATTAGCCCAACCACTGCATCGACCATCGCATCCGGGTCACTTGCCGGCGAAGGCACCCGCTCTTCGCGCACGATTGAGCCGTCGGCATCCACCAGAGCACCAGCGATTTTCGTTCCGCCGATGTCGATTCCTATTGTGTACATGCCCTACCTCAGACTCGAAAAATTGTGCTTTCGCTACACAAAGTTTAGCGACCTGAGACCGCTAGAGTTGTGGAAACGAAGTTAGCCAAGGAGTGACAATGAAGTCTTACGACATCGCGCCATTGATCGTGTCTGCCGAACACGAAAACATCACCGACCTGCTCGAGGCACGCGTTGCCAAGACTCCACAGCTCTCACTCTTTTCCATTGATGGCGGTGACGGCACCTGGAGCGATCTAGGCGCTCAGGACTTCAGAACCAAAGTAATCGCCTTAGCCAAAGGCCTTGTAGCAGCTGGCATTCAACCTGGGCAAGCTGTTGCCATCATGAGCCGCACTCGATTCGAGTGGACACTCCTAGACTTCGCCATCTGGTACGCGGGTGCTGTGTCAGTCCCAATTTATGAAAGCTCGGCACCGGCTCAGATGGAATGGATCTTGTCCGATTCCGACTCTGTTGCTCTGTTCGTAGAAAACGACGAGCACTTGGCGCGATTTGAGCAGATCAAAGCTGGCGCTCCACTCATCCGCAACGTTTGGAAAATCGAGTCTGATGCGATTGACCAACTCGTCAAGGTTGGCCGCGACATCGGCGACGAAGTCATTGAAGGTAAGCGAAAGTCTGCAAAGTTGGGCGATCTGGCTACCATCATTTACACCTCGGGAACCACCGGACAACCTAAGGGTTGCGAACTGACTCACCGCGGCTTCGTTGAATTGAGCAAGAACGCCACTCTCGAACTGCCTCAGGTAGTTGCTGAGGGTTCAAGCACTCTTCTGTTCCTTCCGCTAGCCCACGTATTTGCACGTTTCATCGAGGTTCTCTGCGTTCACGGCGGCGTGAAGGTAGGTCACCAGCCTGACTCCAAGAATGTTGGCCCTGCGATGGTGTCATTCCACCCGACATTCTTGCTAGCCGTGCCGCGAGTTTTCGAGAAGGTTTACAACTCGGCCGAACAAAAAGCAGAAGCCGCCGGCAAGGGAAAGATTTTCCGCACCGCCGCCTACGCAGCTATCGCCTACTCGCGCGCGCTTGACACCCCAGAGGGCCCTAGCCTGGCGCAGAAGCTTCGACACAAGCTATTCGACGTCCTGGTTTACAAGAAGTTGCGTGCAGCAATGGGTGGCCAGGTTCGCTACGCGGTTTCAGGTGGCGCACCACTCGGAGCTCGACTCGGGCACTTCTACCGTGCAATTGGCTTGATTGTGCTTGAGGGTTACGGCCTGACCGAGACCACCGCACCGGCCATGATCGGTCGTCCAGACTCACTAAAGATCGGCAAGGTTGGTCGCGTTCTTCCTGGAACCGGCATCAAGATCGCTGATGACGGCGAAATCTGGTTGCGCGGCAACAACATCCTTCGAGGTTATTGGCGAAACCCAACCGCAACCGCTGCGGCGATGGAAGGCGAATGGTTCAAGACCGGAGACATCGGTGAGCTAGACGAGGATGGCTTCCTCAGCATCACCGGTCGCAAAAAAGAGTTGCTGGTTACCGCAGGCGGAAAGAACGTCGCGCCCGCACCTCTAGAAGACCCGATTCGTGCTGTGCCTATTGTTGGCCAGGCTGTCGTTATTGGTGACAAGCGTCCATTCGTGGCCGCGATCATTTCGCTTGACCCAGAGATGCTTCCGATTTGGTTGGCAAACAACGGTGCCGATAAAGACATGTCTTTGACTCAGGCAGCAAAGTCTCCGATTGTGCTGGCCGAAATCCAGAAAGCCATCGACCGCGTGAACAAGAATGTCTCTCGCGCCGAGTCGATTCGCAAGTTTGTAGTTATCGACCATACGGCTCGGCTCCTGACACGTCAGAAATCGTTTAGTTCAAGAACCAGTCGGTGTCACGCAGGTTCTTCATGGCCTGCTTGCGCTCATCGCCCTCTAGTCGGCCTAGGTAAACCATTCCATCTAGATGGTCACACTCATGCTGAATAGCCTGAGCCATTAGGCCGCTGCCTGACAGCTCGACTTGATTCCCGTCGAGGTCGATGCCCACTGCTCGAGCTGTTTGGAATCTTGGAGTCTTGTGCCAAAGACCAGGGACTGACAGACAACCCTCATCAACAAGCACCTTCTCGCCACCCAGTTCGACGATCTCGGGGTTGATTAGATAACCGACTTTGCCATCGACGTTGTAGCTAAACGCACGCAGGCTGACACCGATTTGAGGCGCAGCAACACCGGCTCTGCCTGGAAGCTTTGTGGTGTCGATCAAATCTTCAATCAAAGAGCGTACTTTGGCATCGATTTCGAGGACAGGGTCGCAAACCGTGCGCAAAACAGGATCGCCGTAAAGGCGAATTTCGCGAACTGTCATAGTTTTACAGCGGGCTGTTTAGACCGTCGACTACGAGCGCAGCAAGTTCACGTGCTGCATCGCGGGTTCCCTTGCGCAGGTCCTTGAACTTGATTACCGAGCCGGCTGCTAGAGCTGGGTCGTAAGGGATGCGAACAACGTGGCGAACACGAGTCTTGAAGTGCTGTTCGATCTCATCAAGCTTTACCAACTGAGTTGCCTGAGTGGCTGTGTTCAAAGCAACGATGGAGTTCCGCACCAAGTCGCCGTAACCGTTTGCTTCGAGCCAGGTGAGTGTTTCCGAAGCCAAACGAGCCTCATCCACAGAGCCGCCCGAAACGATTACGAGACCGTTGGCACGCTGAAGGGTTGGGCGCATGACTGAGTGAACGATTCCTGTTCCGCAGTCGGTGAGCACGATTGAGTAGTAGCGAGCTGCCATGTCAGCGACCACGTTGTAGTCACCCTCATCAAAAGCCTCAGAAAGCATAGGGTCGCTGTCGGATGCCAACACATCGAGGCGGGTCACGTCACGCGAAACCATGGTCGAGAAGTCGGTGAAGCCGTCGATGGCTGCCGCACGGTTAACCACGTCGCGAACGGTGAATCGAGTCGATTTGCTGACGCGCTCGGCTAGGGTTCCACGGTCAGGGTTGGCATCAATCGCGATGATGCGGTCTTCACGTGAAAGCGAAAGGGCCATACCTAGAAGGGTGCTGACGGTGGTCTTGCCAACGCCACCCTTGCGAGTAAGCACCGGAAGGAACTTGGCTCCGCCATCAAGCGGTGCGCCGATTCGCGCATCAATGGCTTTCTGCTCGCGAACCTTAAGTGAGTCACCAAGGTTGATGGTCTTGAGTGACAAAAAGTATAGGAAACGACGGAAGCCAGACTCTGGTGCCGGGCGGTTTCTGGCTGAAACATCGATCAGTCGATCGGCAGTCAGCATCGCGGCTGGTTCTGGCTGGTCGAAGTTTTCGCCTCTTAGGCTGTCGCGTCGCGAATAGTTGCTTCGGCGCATTGGTTCGAGCGAAGTCTCAGGCTGAGACTGAAAACGAGGCTCTTCGGCGATGATCTCGATCGAAGATGTGCTTGGAGTTACGTCGACAGCGCCAGCATCCACGGCGATTTCCGCTAGTGAGTGGCTCTTCTCGACGGTGATGTCGGTAGCCGGGCGTGGTGCGAGGAAGTCTGTCGACTCATCCTCTGGTTTCTTACCCCAAATAGCCAAACCGATCTCCTTTGTCTCGTTGCTTTGCTTACGTTATTGAATGTTCGCAGAAACGTTTACATGCCGGTCAAGTCTATCTGACCGGCATGTAAACGACTTATTTCTTAGTCTGGAACGACAACCACAATCAGGTCGCCCGCTTCTACAGCCTGAGTCTTGGTTACAGCTAAGCGCCGCACCACACCCGAAATGTTGGAGGTAATTGTTGCTTCCATCTTCATCGCCTCGATGGTCGCAATCGGCTGACCAACCTCGACGTGTGACCCTTCAACGGTCTGCAGAGTGACCACACCAGAGAACGGTGCGGCGACATGCCCCAGGTTGCCGGTGTCGGCCTTTTCAGCCTGGACGGTGTCAACGGCAATCTTTCGGTCGCGAATGTTGATCGGACGAAGCTGGCCGTTCAAGGTGGCCATGACCGTGCGGAAACCCTTTGCGTCCGGGGTTCCGATAGCCTCTAGACCCACATACAGGCGAACTCCCTTGGCGATCTCGACCACGTGCTCGCGGCCTTGCTCCAGGCCGTACAAATAGTCCACGGTGTCGATTTGATCCAAGTTGCCGTAGGTTTCCTGAGACTTCAAGAACTCTGCGGTTGGGCCAGGGAAGAGCAGTCGGTTCAAGGTCGCACGACGAAGCGCCGAATCGTCACCCACAAGTGCGTCAAGATCCTGAGCAGAAACCGGGGTTACGCCGAACTTCGGGTTCTTGCCCTGAAGAACCTTGGTGCGGAACGGCTCTGGCCATCCACCAGGAAGGTCGCCGAGCTCGCCGGCCATAAAGCCAACCACAGAATCTGGGATGTCGTAGTTCTGAGGGTTCTGCGCGAAGTCGGCTGGATCTGCGTTTACTGCGACCAGGTGAAGAGCTAGGTCGCCTACCACCTTGGATGATGGAGTCACCTTGGTTGGTCGACCGAGAATCTCGTTCGCCGAGGCATACATGTTCTCTACCTTTTCGAACTGGTCACCCAAACCGAGCGCAATGGCCTGCTGGCGAAGGTTCGAGAGCTGACCACCCGGAATTTCGTGGTGGTAAACGCG
>JBDLUE010000020.1:0-10153 GCA_039805505.1 Actinomycetota bacterium | reverse complement strand
GCGCGGTTTGAAGACAAAGACTTCGCCAAGAGTTCGTTCGATCTCAAGCGTTTCTTATTCTTCCCTCGCCTTGGCATGCTCGGCATTCAGCGCATCGACTTCTTGAAGAATGTCTTAGTGATGTCTGGCGCTGGCGTCGGCGGCGGTTCTCTGGTCTATGCCAACACTCTCTATCGCCCGCCAGCCGAGTTCTATAAGACCGGTTCCTGGGTCGGTCTAGAAGACTGGGAGTCCGTGCTCGCACCTCACTATGCCGAGGCAGAGCGCATGCTTGGTGTCACCAAGAACCCGTTCTTCAGCCCTGCCGACATAATGCTGAAGCGCTCCGCCGACCGCCTAGGTTTCGGCGACAGCTTCCAGATGGCACCGCTTGGTGTAACTTTCGCCAAGGATGGTCAGCAGCCCGGCGACTTAGTTGGCGACCCTTACTTCGGTGGAGCCGGCCCAGATCGCACCGCGTGTATCAACTGCGGTGAGTGCATGACCGGTTGCCGTCACGGCGCTAAAAACACCCTGGTCAAGAACTATCTCTACTTGGCCGAGCAACCTGGTGACAACAAAACCGTGGCCGAGGTTTGGCCACTAACCAAGGTCTCCGAGATTCGTGATCTCAATGGTGGCGGTTTCGAGTTGCCATTGACCCGAGTCGCCAAGGGTGGCCACACTGGCGCTGTTCGAGCGGCACAGGTCGTAGTTGCCGCCGGAGCCCTGGGTTCTGCACGCCTTTTGCAGCGTTCACGTGCCGCCGGGCACCTAACCGGGATCAGCGACAAACTCGGCGAGCTCAGCCGCACCAACAGCGAGAGCCTGCTTGGTGTTGTCGCCCGAGGAACCGAAAATGACTTCAGTCAGGGTGCCGCGATTACTTCATCAGTGTTCCCATCGCCCGACACTCATATCGAACCGGTTCGCTATGGCCGGGGTAGTGGCTTCATGGGTCTTCTGCAGAGCGTGCTGGCTTCATCCAAGTCGGGTAGGGCGCCGAACCCGGGCCGACTCATCCTGGCCACACTGAAGAACCTGAACCGCCTGCCGAGCTTTTACAACCTGCGGACCTGGCCTGAGCGCACTCTGATTTTGCTGGTCATGCAGGCGCGCGATAACTCGCTCACCACATTCATGAAGCGCGGGCTGTTTGGCCGAAAGTTGACCTCGAAGCAGGGTTACGGCGAAGAGAATCCGAGTTGGGTTCCTAAGGGGCATGAAGTGGCCCGAGACCTCGCCAACGAGTTCAACGGAACCCCTGGTGCCGTGATCGGTGAGCCGTTTGGCATTCCGCTAACCGCTCACTTCTTGGGTGGTGCCGTGATTGCAGCCGACCCGAGCGGTGGCGTAGTCGACAAACATCTGAAGGTGTTCGGAGTCCCAGGCATGCACATCCTTGATGGGTCGACGCTGTCGGCTAACCCGGGTGTAAACCCTTCGCTATCTATTGCTGCGCAGGCTGAGTGGGCGATGTCGCACTGGCCAACGAACGAGCAGCGCGCGCTCTAGCCTCGATTCCCAAGCCCCAATAGCCGCTGCCGATAATCAGCAGGGCACCGAAGATGCCGAAACCGGTCAGGTTTTCGCCACCAAACAGAATCGCAACAAAGACCGCCCAAATCGGCTCGGTTCCCTGCAGCAGAGCGATGCGCGATGCCGAGGTGCGACGGATTCCCCACATCATTGCGAAGAAACCGTAGACGGTGCAGAGCAGAACCAAGAAGCCCATCAGCAGCCACTCGTTCGGGCCATAGTTCAGCGCTGCCTGAACCGTGCCGGGCGCATCCACCGCGAAGAAAATCAGGCCGGCTGACAGCGTTTGGAAGATCGTGATGTTGATCGTGCTCAGTTTGCGTCCGGCCGTGAGGCTGCCCTGAGAGACCTGATAGAGCGCTCGCAGGACTGCGGCTCCGAACATCAGGGCGTCTCCCCAGTTAGGCGCGTGCAGGCCGTTGCCGCCGACCAGGAAGCCGACTCCGACCACTGCACCAACCGCGGCGATAAAGAAGTTCTTCGGCAGCCAAAATTTGCGAGCAAAGCCCTCGAGAATCGGCGTGAAGATAATTGAAAGGCTGATGATGAGCCCCGCGTTGGTTGCCGAGGTCAGTGCAATTCCATTGGTCTCGAAGGTCATGACAATCGCCAGGCCGACGCCAACCGCAGTGCCAATTAGAACGTCAGCCTTGCTAAATTTCTCTGGCTTGAAGGCCCGAATCAAAAACAGAATCGCAGCCGCTGCAGTGAATCGCAGGGCCATCATTCCCCACAGGCTGCCGGCTTCGGTCAGCTCTTTAGCCGCTAGGTAGCTAGCGCCCCAGACGAAGGCGGCACCGATTAGGACAATGTCAACCTTCGCGCTGCGCGCGTAGTTGGCTAGCCGGTTCACTTCTTGCGAACCAAGCCGTTGAAGCGCCCCTGGGCGATTGCCGCGCCAAGCAAAATCACAATTCCGCCAACCGGCTGATTCCAGGTGATTGTCTCGTTGAGCAGAAGTGCGCCAAGCAGAACGCCGACCAGGGGAGTGATGTAGGTAACCGAGCTGGCGATGGCGCTGCCCACCTTGTGAATGATGTCGTAATAGGCCACGTATGCGTAGCCCGTGCCAACGAAGCCCAGAATCAGCATCGATGCCACCGGAAGCAGGGTCAGTTCACCGACGAAAACCGGACCAGTCGCTAGGTAGAGCGGCAGCATGGTTAGGGCTGAGGTCGACACCTGAACGAAAACCGCGCTCTCAGAACTGATCGGCATGGATGAAATGTATTTGCGAGTGAACGGGGTGCCGAAGCCATAGCAAGTTACGGCGAGCACGAGTGCGCCGATGGCCAACGGGTCATTGACGCCGAATCCGGCCCAAACTCCCAAAACAACACCCACTCCGACCAAGCCAATCAGCAGGCCGACAACTACGTAGCGCTTTGGCTTTTCATCCCTGAAGGCAATCATGATTGCGATCACGGTGAAAATCGGCGTGCTGGCGTTCAAAATGCTGGCCAGTGCGCTCGAAACGTGCTGCTGGGCATATCCGAAGAGTGCCGCCGGCACGCCGCTCATTAGCAAGCCGCCAACCCAGATCAATGCCCACTGCTTCAGGGTTGCCGGAAGCTTGTGGCGGCGAATCACAATAATTAGCGCCATGACGACTGCACCGAGGGCGGTTCGCCAGAATGCGATGCCGAACGGGCTTAGAAACTCGAGGCCCTCTTTGATGAAGAGAAAAGAAGAGCCCCAGATTAGGCCCAGCAGTGTAAAGCTGAGCACCCATCCGGGGCTTTTCTGAGGCGTCATGCCCCCAGTCTATTAGTGGGTTGACGGAGCCTGTTCCACCTCTGAGCGGTCGCCTGACCAGAGGGTGTGGAAGGTTCCATCCATGTCTACGCGCTTGTAGGTGTGTGCACCGAAGAAGTCGCGCTGACCCTGAACTAGAGCGGCTGACAGACGTGGTGAACGCAGGCCGTCGTAGTAAGAAAGTGAAGATGCGAATGCTGGAACCGGGATGCCGGCTAGCGAAGCATTGGCAACAACCTGGCGCCATGAGCTGACCGAGTTGGCAACTGCCTGCTTGAAGTATGGGTCGAAGATCAGAGACTGAAGCTCTGGGTTCTTGTCATACGCGTCAGCAATGCGGTTTAGGAACTGAGCACGGATGATGCAACCGCCGCGCCAGATCTTTGAAACTGCACCTAGGTTGATGTTCCAGTTGTATTCCTTGGCGCCGGCACGGATGGCGTCGAAGCCCTGTGCGTAGGCAACTAGCTTCGATGCGTAAAGCGCACGGCGAACGTCCTCAACGAAAGCTGCCTTGTCTGCAACGCTCCATGCGGTTGCGTCTGCAGGTAGGCCATCGACCGCTGCGCGCTGTGCTGCCTGTGATGAAAGTGAACGAGCGAACACTGCCTCGGCGATGCCCGAAACCGGGGTGCCTAGGTTTAGTGCGGTCTGCACAGTCCAAACACCGGTGCCCTTTGAGCCAGCCTGGTCAAGGATGACGTCAACTAGCGGCTTGCCGGTCTTTGCGTCAACCTGCTTCAGAACCTCAGCGGTGATCTCGATTAGGAATGACTCAAGGTCGCCCTTGTTCCACTCGTTGAAGATGTCTGCGATCTCGGCTGGGCTGTAAGCGCCGGCCTGGCGAAGGATGTCGTAGGCCTCGGCGATTAGCTGCATGTCTGCATACTCGATGCCGTTGTGGATCATCTTGACGAAGTGGCCAGCACCATCGGTGCCAACGTGGGTAACGCAAGGCTCACCTTCGGCGATCGCTGCGATTGAAGCCAGGATTGGGCCGAGGGTCTTGTATGCCTCAGCAGAACCACCAGGCATGATCGAAGGGCCCTTTAGCGCGCCTTCCTCACCGCCTGAGATTCCGGCGCCAACGAAGTTGATGCCCTTTGCAGAGACATCCTTCTCGCGGCGGATGGTGTCTGTGAATAGTGCGTTTCCGCCATCCACGATGATGTCGCCTGGCTCGAAGCGCTCGGCTAGCTGTGAAATAACAGCGTCGGTGCCCTTGCCGGCCTGAACCATGATGATTGCGGTGCGAGGCTTGGCTAGCGATGCGACGAACTCGTCGATGGTTGCTGAAGCGATGAAGCCGGCCTCTGGGTGCTCGGCCATAAGTAGGTCGGTGCGCTCAACTGAGCGGTTGTAGATTGCAACGGTGTTGCCCTCGCGGCTGGCGAGGTTGCGGGCCAAGTTTGAACCCATTACTGCGAGCCCGACGACTCCGATATTTGCTGATGCGGTCATGATTTTCCTAAACAGATTAAGTGGGAAAGTGGGACGAGTTGGCCAAGCGGATTAATGGCACTGTTCGCTCGTCATTGCGCGGACTTATAAATAACAATATCGCACTTTCGCCCAACTAGTTCGGTTATCTGGCTAGTTCGGTCATCTGGCGTCTGCCGCCGCTTTGGCCTTTTCAACAAACCTTGTGACATGGATGAGGTTGAACGGCGTGTGCGCCACGGATGCTGCCTGACCGCAAGCCTTGGCAGCGAACTTGGCTGCGTCATCGGCAACATCGCGAGCAGCTTCGTTGGCGTCGAATGCGGCCTGTCGCGCTTCGGCTTCGGTGGCGTTGCCCTTCATCCAAGACATTAGGGCTTGCAGAGCAATGCGAGGTCGGTGGTCATCTGGCTCGATGCGCTCGAAGATTGCCAGCACGGTAAGTGCCTCGGTGTGCGCCTGCTCGGCGGCAATCAGGTGGTCAGTGTCGGTGAATGACATGTTTCTGGCCCGGGGTGCGCGGCTAGGCGGCGAGGCCAGGGAAGGCCGCAGAAACGGCCGAGATCACGGTCGAGATACCGATGGCGAGCAACAGCAGACCGAAAATGCGGGTCACAACCATCAAGCCGTTCTCACCGAGAAGGTGCTCTACCGGCTCGGCTGCAAGCAGCAAAATTCCGGTTAGTGCCGAAAGCGCCAGGATGATCAGCAGGTTCGAAATCTGCACGAAGCCCTCGGCGCTGTTGCCAAGAGCAATCACGGTCGCGATTGCGCCGGGTCCAGCCATCATTGGAATCGCGAGTGGCACAACAGCTGCACCTGCAGGCGCGGCCTTAACTTCTTTTGGCTTCTTGCCCATGACCATGCTCCAGCCGTAGGCGCAAATTACAAATGCGCCGGCGATGCGGAAAGAGTTCATATCGATGCTGAGCGAGCGCAAAATGACGTCACCCAAGAAATAGGCGATGATCAGGGTCAACCCTGCTACACCGGCGGTCTTTAGTGCGGTGATTCGACGCTGCGCCTTTGTCATTTCGCTGGTTAGGTTCAAGAACACCGGCAAGGATGTGATTGGGCTAACGATTGCAAATAGGGCAATCAGGGTGGTTACGTCGCTGCTGAACTTCATGTGTTCAGTCTATGGTTGTGGATTCACAGGAATGAGTTCACGTTCGAGCGGTTAACCTTAGAGCGCGGGGGTAACTCGCTTTTCTACGCACTGCTCACCTCGGGGGTCGGGGCAGTCAAACTTTAAGGTCTCAAATGGCAAACCTGCTCTACAAGCTCGGTCAATTTTCAGCACGTCGCGCCTGGTTGGTGCTGATCAGCTGGTTCCTAATTTTGGTTTCAACCGCCGGTTTGATGGTTGCCTTTGCTGGCAAACTCTCGACGACGATGTCGCTGCCAGGCACCCCATCCCAGCTGGTCATTGATGACCTAAACAAGTCTTTCCCGGTGGCAACCAATGCCTCCGGCCAGGTGGTCATTCACAAGACCAACGGTGCGGCTTTCACCGAGGATGAAAAGGTCACAATCGCCGACCTGCTTGCCGAGGTGAAGAGCCAGTCTTCAGTCAGCGCGGTCGTGAACCCATTCGAAACCGAAGCTCTATTGATCAAGAACCGTGCGGAACTAGCCGACGCCCAGGCGAAGCTTGCCACTGGCCCGGCGGAACTCGCCGATGCTCAGAAGAAACTCGATGACGGCAAGGCCGAGCTCGAGTTGAACCAAAAGAAACTCGATGATGGCAAGGTCAAGCTGGACGCTGCCGACAAAGACCTGAACGCAAAGTTGGCCCAGGTCAACGGCGCGATTGCCCAGATGAAGGCTGCCGGTGCACCTGCCGAACAAATCAACGCTCTGGTTGCCAACCAGGCTCAGATTATTGCCGGCCAAGCCGAGATCGCTAAGCAGCGTGCGGCTCTGGTTGCCGGTCAGGCGAAGCTCGATGCTGGCAAGCAAGAGCTAATCGATGGCCAGGCGAAACTCGATGAGGGTCGCGCCGAACTCGCTGAGAACGAGCCAAAGCTAGCCACCGCCGAGAAGACTCTTGCCGCGATGGCCAACTTCCACACAGTTTCCAAGGATGGTCAAACCGCGACCGTTTCGGTCCAGTTCAATAAGCCGGCCGGTGACCTCGGTGCAGAGTCAATCGCAGCGGTCGCTCACCTGTTCGAAGATGCAGACATCGAGAACGTTCAGATCGAACTGAGCCAGGCGCTGACCCAGGAGCTTCCTTCACTCGGTGGCCCGGCAGAGGTTATCGGTCTGCTCAGCGCTGCCGTGGTCTTGTTCGTAATGCTTGGCACGCTTGTTGCAGCTGGCTTGCCGGTGTTGGGTGCGCTGATCGGTGTTGCCGTTTCGGCCACCGGTGCGCTTTCGCTTTCATCCCTGGTTGAAATGAGTTCGACCACCCCGATGCTTGGCGTAATGCTGGGCCTCGCTGTTGGCATTGACTATTCGCTGTTCATTCTGAACCGTCACCGTCGCCAGCTGAAGGCCGGTCTTGAGTTGCGTGAGTCGATTGGCCTAGCCAACGGCACCTCGGGCAACGCCGTGGTCTTCGCGGGTATGACCGTCATCATCGCGCTGGTTGCCTTGAACGTCACCGGCGTCGGCTTCCTTGGCCTAATGGGCTCGGTGGGTGCGATTTCGATCGTGGTCGCGGTGCTCGTTGCCGTCACCTTCACCCCTGCAATGATGGGCCTAGTCGGCATGAAGGTGCTCTCTAAGAAGGAGCGTGCACGTCTGGGTAGTGAAGAGGTGAACCTCAACACCGCACCGGTCAAGGATTCAAACCGTCCGGTCTTGGCCACCAAGAAGCCATGGCTATCAATCTTGTTCGTTGCACTCGTGATGGGCATCGCCGCTCAGCCGCTCGCTGACCTGCGACTCGGTTTGCCGGATGGTTCATCCGAGCCGGTCGAATCAACCCAATACAAGGCATTCAAGTTGACCGAAGAGGCTTTTGGTGCCGGAGTTAACGGCCCGATCATCGCCGTGGCAACTGCCGACCGCAAGGTTGAAGGCCAAGTTGCCGCCGACCTACAGGCCGAGATTGCGACCGACCTGATGAAGCTCGAGAGCGTGGTAAGTGTTATCCCGGCTGCGATTTCTGAAGACCAGACCAAGCTGCTATTCCAGATCATCCCGACCGATGGCCCGGCCAGCGAATCAACCGAGAAGTTGGTCTTCGCGGTTCGTGACGCGGCTGACGCGATGAACGAAAAGTACAACGTCGAGCTCGGTGTAACCGGTGCTGCCGCTGCGCAGATTGACATCTCGAAGAAGCTTGCTGACGCGCTGCCGCTATACCTGGGCGCTGTCTTGATTCTTTCGATGTTCGTTTTAGTTCTCGTGTTCCGTTCGCTAGTTGTTCCGCTAATCGCGAGTGCCGGATTCTTGCTCACCGTGATGGCCACCCTCGGTTCGACCGTCGCGGTCTTCCAGTGGGGCTGGTTTGGGGAGATCTTCGGGATTCACGACCCAGGGCCAATCATGAGCTTCGTGCCGACCCTGATTATCGGTGTGGTCTTTGGTTTGGCGATGGACTACCAGTTGTTCTTGGGCTCGGGTATGCGCGAAGCCTATGTGCACGGGCGTTCGGCCAAGGATGCCGTGAACTTCGGCATGCACCTGAGTAGCCGCGTCGTCATTGCGGCGGCAATCATCATGATCACCGTGTTCGGTGGCTTCGCGTTCTCTGAGTCGACAACCATTCGCCCAATTGGCTTCGGTTTGGCGGTCGGTGTCTTGTTCGATGCGTTCCTCGTGCGTCTGGTTCTCATCCCAGCGATCATGACCTTGATTGGCAAGGCAGCCTGGTGGATTCCGAAGTGGATCGACCGCATCTTGCCTGACGTGGATGTTGAAGGCGCTGCTCTTGAGCGCCAGCACAAGCACTAGGGAATGACCGAAACTTACGCCGTGTTGTCAATCTGCAGGGAAGCCTCCCGTGCAGCCGAGAAATAAGGATTCAAATGTCTAGTGAAGCAAAGTGCCCATATCCAGGTGCGGCCAGCAACGTAGTTGGCACCGCGAAGAACGACTGGTGGCCAACCCAGTTCAAGGTTGATGCGCTGCTTCACCACTCACCGAAGAGCGACCCAATGGGTGCCGACTTCGACTATGCCAAAGAGTTCAACTCGCTTGACCTAGCAGAGCTAAAGCGCGAAATCAACGAGCTCATGGTCACCTCGCAAGACTGGTGGCCTGCTGACTACGGTCACTACGGCCCACTTTTCATTCGCATGGCCTGGCACAGCGCCGGAACCTACCGAACCACCGATGGCCGCGGAGGCGCGGGTCAGGGATTGCAGCGTTTTGCACCACTAAATAGCTGGCCAGACAACGTGAACCTAGACAAGGCCCGTCGCTTGATGTGGCCAATCAAGCAGAAATATGGCAAGAAAATCTCCTGGGCTGACCTCATGATTCTCGCGGGCAACTGCGCTCTCGAGTCGATGGGTCTTGAGACCTTCGGTTTCGCAGGTGGCCGCGCAGATGTTTGGGAGCCAGACAACACATACTGGGGCCCTGAAACCGAGTGGCTTGCCAACAAGCGCTATTCAGGCGACCGCGACCTAGAGAACCCACTTGCCGCAGTGCAGATGGGTCTGATCTATGTGAACCCAGAGGGGCCGGATGGCAACCCAGACATCCTGGCATCTGCAAAAGACATCCGCGAGACCTTCAAGCGCATGGCGATGAACGACGAAGAAACCGTCGCGCTGATTGCCGGTGGTCACACCTTCGGTAAGGCGCACGGCGCTGCGAACCCGGATGAGCACGTTGGCCCAGAGCCAGAGGCTGCACCGCTAGAGGCCATGGGTCTCGGCTGGGCAAACAGTTTCGGCACCGGCAACGGCGCCTCGACCATCAGCAGTGGCCTTGAAGGCGCTTGGACCCCGACCCCAATCAAGTGGGACAACACCTACTTCGAGACCCTATTTGGTTACGAATGGGAGCAGACCAAGAGCCCGGCCGGAGCCACCCAGTGGGTTCCGAAGGGTGGCGCAGCTGCCGATGCAGTGCCAGACGCACACGTGGCCGGCAAGAAGCACGCGCCAATCATGTTCACCACCGACTTGGCGCTGCGTTATGACCCAAGCTACGAGGTCATCTCTCGCAAGTTCTTGAACGATGCCGACGCCTTCGCTGACGCCTTCGCACGTGCTTGGTTCAAGTTGACCCACCGAGACATGGGGCCACGTGCCCGCTACCTCGGCCCAGAGGTGCCAAGCGAAGAGCTAATTTGGCAGGATCCACTGCCGGCAGCCACCTTCGCAGCGCCAACCGAGGCTGACCTGTCCAAGCTCAAGGATGCAGTTCTTGCATCTGGCCTGACCGTCGCTCAGTTGGTAAACACCGCTTGGGCTTCGGCTTCGAGCTACCGTGACTCAGACAAGCGCGGTGGAGCCAACGGTGCCCGCATTCGCCT
>JBDLUE010000019.1:0-10329 GCA_039805505.1 Actinomycetota bacterium | reverse complement strand
GGCGGTTGCTGAGGTCTCATCGGCACTCGGCTCTTTTAGGTATTTGAGGCGGCGGCTGAGCACCTGATAGATCGAATCGGTGTCATCCGTGGTTTCTTCAATGCTGAACCGACGATAGTGATCTTTCTTTGGAAGCCCGTCCTCGAAGACCACCATCGAGGCCACCACTCCGGTGCCTCCGAGATGCGAGACGTCGAAACATTCGATGCGAAGGGGTGCTTCTTTGAGATTCAGGGCGCGCTGGATGCCGGCAAGGGCGTCTGCGCGAGCGGTAAAGTCGGCGCTGCGACGCGTCTTGTAGAGCATCAGCGCGTGTTTGGCATTGGTTAGCGCAGTTCCAGCTAGGGCAGCCTTGTCACCGCGCTGGGCCACACGAAGGTCAACCTTTGAGCCGCGAAGGTCTGACAACCAAAGTCCAAGTTCCTTCGAGTCGTTTGGAATGACTGGAACGAGAACCTCGCGAGGCACCTCTTGAGGTTCGGCGCCGTCGATAGGCGCGTAGACGTTCTGAAGCACATACTCGACAAGTTCTGGCAGGTCTCGTTCGAGTTCCTTGTCGACTACCCAACCTCGAACACCTCGGATGCGACCTCCGCGAACGATGAACTGGGACACCGCGGCCGCAAGTTCGTCATCGGCGATACCGAATAGATCTGCATCGGTTTGGTCGCTAAAAACCACTGTGCTTTTCTCTAGTACTCGTTCAAGTGCGTCGACATCGTCGCGGAGCGCTCCGGCCAGCTCGTACTGTTGAGATTCGCTTGCTTCATACATGCGCTTGCGCAAAACCTCAACGTGCTTAGTGTCGCCACCACCCATAAAGTCGACGAACTCTGCAGCAATTTTCTTGTGGGCAGCGCTGTCGACACGTCCAACACAAGGGGCTGCGCACTTTCCAATGTCGCCCAGCAGACAGGCGCGACCACTCGATTGCGCGCGGTTGAAAACCCCCTTGCTGCAACTGCGCACCGGATAAACCTTGAGTAGCGTGTCCAGCGTTTCGCGCACCGCCCAACCCTGCGTGTAAGGGCCGAAGTACTTGACCCCCTTCATCTCTCGATTGCGCGTGATGAATGCTCGGGGAAACGCCTCGCCGGTTGAAACCGCCAGGTATGGGTATGACTTGTCATCCTTAAAGCGCACGTTGAACGGCGGGTCAAACTCTTTGATCCAGGTGAACTCGAGCTGGAGGGCCTCATACTCGGTCTTTACGATTGTCCACTGAACGTCGGCCGCCGAGGTGACCATTCTTCGAGTGCGCTCATGCAAACTATCGAGCGGGCCAAAGTAGTTGCTAAGCCGGGCTCTTAGGTTCTTGGCCTTGCCTACGTAGAGCACGCGACCGGCAGCATCGAGCCACCGGTAAACTCCCGGATCAGTCGGGATCTCCCCCGTCTTTGGCCTGAACGAGAGCTCGTTGGCCATTGCTTAGAGCATTTCCTTGAGGAACCCGCCGGTGAAGCTCTTGGCATTTTTGGCAACCTGCTCGGGTGTGCCTATCGCAACAACTTCGCCACCGCGTGAGCCACCCTCAGGGCCCATGTCGATGATCCAGTCAGCGCACTTGATGACGTCGAGGTTGTGCTCGATGACCAACACGGTGTTGCCCTTTTCGACCAGACCGTTGAGCACGAGCAGCAACTTGCGAACGTCTTCGAAGTGAAGGCCGGTGGTCGGCTCATCCAAGACATAGATGCTGCGGCCGTTGGAACGGCGTTGAAGTTCGGTGGCCAACTTGACTCGCTGTGCCTCACCGCCAGACAGCGTGGTTGCCGACTGACCTAGGCGAACGTAGCCGAGGCCAACTTCAACCAAGGTCTGGAGGTAGCGCGCAATTGCTGTGATTGGTGCGAAGAACTCGGCGGCTTCGGCGATTGGCATCTCGAGCACTTCGGCAATGTTCTTGCCCTTGTAAAGCACCTGAAGAGTCTCGCGGTTGTACCTGGCGCCGTGGCAAACCTCACAGGCGACGTAAACGTCTGGAAGGAAGTTCATCTCGATGCGCAGGGTTCCGTCACCGCTGCAAGACTCGCAGCGGCCGCCCTTGACGTTGAATGAGAAGCGACCCTGTTGGTAGCCGCGAGCCTTAGCTTCTGAAGTCTCGGTAAACAACTTTCGAATGTGATCGAAAACGCCGGTGTATGTTGCTGGGTTTGAGCGAGGGGTTCGGCCAATCGGGTTCTGGTCAACATGCACGACCTTATCGAGCTGCTCGAGGCCCTCGATGCGGGTGTGCTTACCGGCGACGCCCTTGGCGTTGTTTAGCGCGTTAGCAAGGACTTCATACAAGACGTCATTAACCAGGGATGACTTGCCCGAGCCAGATACTCCGGTGACGGCGGTTAGTGTGCCCAGCGGGAACTCTACGTCAACGTTCTTGAGGTTGTTCTCGCGTGCGCCAACAACCTTTAGCTTGCGGGCTGGGTCGATTGAGCGTCGCTTCTTTGGGGTCTCGATTTTCTCGCGGCCCGACATGAAAGCGCCGGTTAGAGACTTCTGGTTCTTGAGCAACTCAGCGTAGGTTCCGCTGTGAACAACCTCGCCACCGTTGACTCCGGCACCAGGGCCGATGTCGACAACCCAGTCGGATGCTTTGATGGTGTCTTCGTCATGCTCAACGACAATCAGCGTGTTGCCGAGGTCACGCAGTTTGATAAGCGTGTCAATCAGGCGGCGGTTATCGCGCTGGTGCAAGCCGATGCTTGGCTCGTCAAGCACGTAGAGCACGCCGGTTAGGCCGGAACCAATCTGAGTCGCAAGGCGAATTCGTTGAGCTTCACCACCCGATAGGCTGCCAGCTGCGCGTTCCAGACTTAGGTAATCGAGACCAACGGCGATTAGGAAGTCGAGGCGGGCACGAATCTCACGCAAGACTTGGGCGGCGATCTTCACATCGCGTTCGTCCAACTCAATCGTTTCGAAGAATCCGACGGCCTCGCCGAGGCTCATTCGTGCCACATCGGCGATCGACTTTTCGAAGACCTTTACGGCAAGAACTTCTTGCTTGAGACGTTGGCCATCGCAAGAAGGGCATGGAATTTCACGAAGGAAACCCGACCACTTGGCGCGGGCATAGTCGTTCTCTGATTCGAGGTACTTGCGCTCGATGTAGCTGAGCACGCCTTCAAAGCCGGTTGTGTAGCGCAACTCGCGGCCATACTTGTTCTTCCACTTCACCTGTACGTCGAAGTTGTTGCCGTGCAGCACAGCCTGCTGAACTTCTTCAGGAAGCTTGTTCCACGGGGTGTCTAGCGAGAACTCGAGGTCGTCAGCAAGACCCTCCAGCATGCGTGAAAAGTAGTGGAACAAACCCTTGCCCTGGGTCGACCAAGGAAGGATTACTCCCCCGTTGATGGTTTGGTCTGGGTCTCCGATGATTAGCTCAGCGTCAACGGCCTGCTTAACGCCGAGGCCTGAACAAGTTGGACATGCTCCGAAAGGTGCATTGAACGAGAAGGTGCGCGGCTCGATCTCAGTGAGGCTCAGAGCATGCTCATTCGGGCAGCTCATCTTTTCGCTGAAGACACGGGTCTTGCCCTTTGCCCCAGCTTCAATGTCAACGAAGTCGATGACAATTCGGCCGTCAGCAAGTTTTAGCGCAGTCTCCACCGAGTCGGTTAGGCGCCCGACGATGTCCGCCTTCGAAACCAAACGGTCCACCACAACGGCAATGTCGTGCTTGAAGGTCTTCTTTAGCGGCTTGGCTTCGGCAAGTTGAACCACTTCACCATCGACCACGGCACGGGCGAAGCCCTGAGCGTTGAGTTCACGGAAGAGGTCGACAAACTCACCCTTCTTCTGATCAACAATCTGGGCAAGAATCTGGAAGCGTGTGCCTTCTGGAAACTCTAGGATCTGATCAACGATTTGCTGAGGGCTCTGCTTGATGATCTTTTCGCCACACTCGGCACAAAATGGAACACCGATGCGCGCCCAGAGTAGGCGCAGATAGTCGTGAATTTCGGTGATGGTTCCCACGGTCGAACGGGGGTTGCGGTTGGTCGACTTCTGATCGATCGAAACGGCTGGGCTGAGACCTTCGATGAAATCTACATCCGGTCGGTCAACCTGCCCGAGAAACTGGCGGGCATAGGCAGAAAGCGATTCAACATAGCGGCGCTGACCTTCGGCGAAGATGGTGTCGAAAGCCAAGGATGACTTGCCCGAGCCGCTGAGCCCGGTGAAGACAACCATCGAGTCACGTGGAATCTCAAGATTGAGGTTCTTGAGATTGTGAACGCGTGCGCCCTTGATGATGAGCTTGTTTTCGTGGTGGATCTGACTTATAGACACTGTGAAAGTTTAACCCTGCTGTTTAGCGCCGAACGCCTAGACGTGACCGGCTTTTTCCATTTGGCGAAGCTCATGCTTCAGTTCTGAAATTTCATCGCGAAGGCGGGCTGCAAGTTCAAACTTCAACTCACGCGCGGCTGACTTCATCTGCTCGTCCAGGTCAACAACAATAGAGAGAATCTCGTCGTAGGCCATGCCGGCGATGCCCTTGCGTCCCTTGATCGGAATTACACTCTTGCCGTCGCGAGTCTTCTTGTTTTTGGCTTGCTCGAGCAGCTCGGCAGTGTCTTGCTCTTCCCGCAAAATTTGGTCGGTGATGTCGGCAATCTTTTTGCGAAGTGGTTGCGGGTCAACTCCCTTTTCGAGGTTGTAGGCAACCTGCTTGGCGCGGCGACGGTTGGTTTCATCAATCGCCCGAGCCATCGAATCGGTGATGTTATCGGCGTACATGTGCACTTCACCATTGATGTTTCTGGCGGCTCGACCGATGGTCTGAATTAGCGAGGTTGATGATCGCAGGAAACCCTCTTTGTCAGCATCCAAGATGGCCACCAGGGAGACCTCAGGGAGGTCGAGGCCCTCGCGAAGCAAGTTGATTCCGATAAGTACGTCAAAGACACCTGAACGAAGCTCACGGAGCAACTCGACGCGTCGTAGGGTGTCTACGTCGCTGTGCAGGTAGCGCACGCGGACGCCAGCTTCGGTCAAAAAGTCGGTAAGTTCTTCGGCCATCTTTTTGGTCAAGGTCGTCACCAGGACGCGTTCATCCTTGCCTGCACGGACTCTGATCTCCTCAAGAAGATCGTCGATCTGTCCCTTGCTTGGCTTGATCACGATTTCAGGGTCAATTAGGCCGGTAGGGCGAATAATCTGCTCAACGATGCCTGCACCCAAGTTCATTTCGTACTTACCAGGTGTCGCAGACAGGTAGACGGTCTGGCCGACACGGTCAAGAAACTCGCTGAACTTTAGCGGGCGGTTGTCTAGAGCAGATGGCAAGCGGAACCCGTATTCGACCAGGTTGCGCTTTCGGCTCGAGTCGCCTTCATACATGGCGCCAATCTGAGGAACCGTCACGTGTGACTCATCGATGACGGTCAAGAAATCTTCAGGAAAGTAGTCGAGCAAGCAGGCTCCGGCTTCACCGGGGCCTCGACCATCGATGTGACGTGAATAGTTCTCGATTCCGCTGCAGAAGCCGAGTTCCTTGATCATCTCTAGGTCAAAAGTGGTGCGCATTTTGAGTCGCTGAGCCTCAAGTAGCTTGCCCTGTGACTCGAGTTCCTTGACGCGCCAAACCAGTTCTTCTTCGATGGCTTCCATGGCCTTGGCCATGCGTTCGACAGGAGCCACGTAGTAGGAAGCCGGGTAAATCGCGACAGTCTGCTCTTCACGAGCGATCTCGCCGGTGAGTGGTGAAAGCGAGTAGATGGCCTCCACCTCATCGCCAAAGAACTCGATGCGGGTCGCTAGCTCGTCATAGACCGGGATGATCTCGATGGTGTCGCCCTTGACGCGGAAGTTGCCTCGCGAGAAGTCGATGTCGTTTCGCTTGTATTGCAGGTCGACGAACTTGCGAATCAGGGCGTCTCGATCGATTCGGTCGCCAACCTGGATTGCCACGCTCTGATTTAGATACTCTGCGGGTGCCCCCAGTCCATAGATGCAAGAAACGGTAGAAACTACCACGACATCGCGGCGGCTGAGCAAGCTCATGGTCGCCTTGTAACGGAGGCGCTCAACCTCTGAGTTGATCGATGAGTCCTTCTCGATGAAGGTGTCAGTCTGGGCAACGTATGCCTCTGGCTGGTAGTAGTCGTAGTAGCTAACGAAGTATTCGACCGCATTGTTCGGGAGCAGCTCTCGGAATTCATTCACGAGCTGGGCTGCAAGAGTCTTATTGTGGGCTAGAACCAAAGTCGGGCGCTGAACTGCCTCGATTAGCCAAGCAGTGGTCGCCGATTTACCGGTTCCGGTTGCGCCGAGGAGGACAACGTCTTTCTCTCCAGCCTTGATGCGCTGGGCCAAATCAGCGATTGCCGTCGGTTGGTCACCCGAAGGGGTGTATTCGCTGATCACCTCAAAGGGTGCAAAAGATCTTGTGGCTTCCATTGCTTAACCTAAGCCGAAAGCTTCTCGAATGCTTCCCTTTGGATGCGAAGCCAGAGGGAATCGGCATCCTTGAGCAACAGGTTTAAATCTTGGTTTGAGTTCAAGATAACGTCGGCGGCGTTCGCTCTCTGTGCTGGGTTCGCCTGCGAGGCTACACGTTTTTGAGCTTCCAGCTCGTCCATCCCTCGATGCTTGATCAGTCGGGCAATTTGCTCTTTGGCTGGCGCTTCCACAGTCACGACCATGTCGAACGGAAGATCAACTGATGCCTCAACCAGAAGAGGCACGTTGTAAATGGCGATGGTGTTCTCCGGCAGCGCCGCAACGAGTTCTTGGGCGCGAGCCTTGACCAGCGGGTGAACGACTGATTCGAGAGTTTTTCGAAGTTCCGGGTCACTAAAAATGATTGCGCCGAGCTTGCCTCGGTCAAGTGAACCATCAGCTTGAAACACTTCATCACCAAAAGCTTTGCGGATGTCAGCCGCCCCCGGAGTGCCGGGCTGGACTACTTCACGCGCGAGTTGGTCGGCGTCGATTTCTACGCCACCCTGCTCGAGCCAACGTTTCGCAACGGTAGATTTGCCTGCTGCGATGCCTCCGGTGAGCCCAACTAAATACATGTCTCTAGGTTAAAGCAAAAAGAGGCCGCACCCTAAGGTGCGACCTCTTTTTAGAGAGTTATTACTCTGCGCTCTTTAGCTTGTCGCGTAGTGCTGCAAGTGACTCGTCTGAAGCAAGGGTTCCCGCTTCGGTTGATTCGCTTGAGTAGCTAGCCTGGGCTGCTGGAGCTGAGCCTGCCTCTGGAAGGTTCGCTGCTGCCTCGTTTGCGGCCTCAACCTGCTTCTTGTGCTCTTCCCAACGGGTGTGTGCCTCAGCGTACTCGGCCTCCCACTTGGTGCGAGCCTCTTCGAAGCCCGGCTTCCACTCGTTGGTGGTTGAGTCGAAGCCCTCTGGGTACTTGTACTGGCCGTTCTCGTCGAAGTCTGCAGCCATACCGTAAAGCGATGGGTTGAAGTCGGTGCCACCTGCGGTGACCTCCTCGTTCGCCTGCTTTAGCGATAGTGAGATGCGGCGACGGTCTAGGTCGATGTCGATTACCTTGACGAATACGTCCTGGTTAACCGAAACAACCTGCTCAGCAAGCTCAATGTGCTTTGAAGAAAGCTCTGAGATGTGAACTAGACCCTCGATGCCGTCGGCAACGCGGACGAATGCACCGAAAGGAACCAACTTGGTTACCTTTCCAGGTGCATACTGACCGATTGCGTGGGTGCGAGCGAATACCTGCCACGGGTCTTCCTGAGTTGCCTTTAGCGATAGCGACACGCGCTCGCGCTCCTGGTCAACTTCAAGGACCTCAACGGTGACTTCCTGGCCGATTTCAACGACCTCAGAAGCGTGCTCAATGTGCTTCCATGAAAGCTCTGAAACGTGGACTAGACCGTCTACGCCACCGAGGTCAATGAATGCACCGAAGTTGACGATAGATGAAACAACACCGGTGCGGATCTGGCCCTTGGCTAGGTCTGCAAGGAAGGTGCTGCGAGAAGCTGACTGGCTCTCTTCTAGAAGTGCGCGGCGTGAAAGCACAACGTTGTTGCGGTTCTTGTCAAGCTCAAGAATCTTGGCTTCGACCTTCTGGCCTAGGTATGGGCCTAGGTCGCGAACGCGGCGAAGCTCGATTAGAGATGCAGGAAGGAAGCCACGTAGGCCGATGTCTACGATCAGACCACCCTTAACAACCTCGATAACAACACCGGTAACGGTGCCATCTGCTTCCTTGACCTTCTCGACGTCGCCCCATGCACGCTCGTACTGTGCGCGCTTCTTCGAAAGGATTAGACGGCCTTCCTTGTCTTCCTTCTGAAGAACAAGTGCCTCTACGGTGTCGCCAACTGCAACGATCTCTGATGGATCTGCATCGTGGCGGATTGAAAGTTCACGAGAAGGGATTACACCTTCAGTCTTGTAACCGACGTCGAGAAGAACCTCGTCGCGGTCGATTTTTACAACGGTACCTTCGATAAGGTCTCCGTCGTTGAAGAACTTCAGGGTTGCCTCTACTGCGGCTAGGAAGTCTTCAGCTGAGCCGATGTCGTTTACGGCTACCTGCTTGGTTGCTTTAGTCAATGTATTTATCTCTTAACGGGCATTTCTAGGGTCGCGAGAAAACCAGAGGATTTTCCTAGGGATTCCATCGCAACAACGGATAGGTTTGCATGAAAAAACATGCTTCTCTAGCCTAGCGGTTATTCGGCCCTGAAACAACGGTAATTAGGCTCTGGATAAGGGAAATTTCATCCGGCCCGGACACTTCGATGGTGAGCTTCTCCCCCTGCTTTACGCCGAGGCTGAGCAACGACAAAATGCTGTCACCGCGAACCTTTGGCCCATTGCTCTTGGAAATCAAAACACTGTGACCCGAAGTTGCGGCAACTCTGGCGAATTCCGAAGCCGGTCGGGCGTGTAAACCCTCCGCGGTTCTGATTGTGATCGTCTCTTTGAGCACTAGTGTGCGGCCTCATCCCAGCTTCGTCCGATGCCAATCTGCACCTCGAGCGGAACCGAAAGCTCGACGACGTTCTCCATTTCTGCCACGACAATGCTCTGCAAGGTCTCCAGTTCGCCCGAAGCGACCTCGAACACCAATTCGTCGTGGACCTGCAAAAGCATTCGGCTCTTCAGATTTGCCTCGATCATTTTCTGGTCGATGCGAGTCATAGCAAGCTTCATGATGTCGGCAGCTGTTCCCTGGATGGGCGCATTCAGCGCTGCTCGACGGGCGTTTTCGCGAACTTGGAATAGCTTGCTGTTTAGATCTTCGAATGGTCGGCGACGCCCATACACGGTTCGGGTGAATCCAAGAGTCTTTGCCTCGTCAACGACACTGGCTAGATAGCGTCGCACTCCCCCGAATCGAGCAAAATAATCAGCCATCAGCTGCTTGGCCTCAGCGTTAGGGATGCGCAACTGCTTAGCCAAGCCATATTCGCTTAGACCATAAACCAGGCCGTAGCTCATTGCCTTTACCTTCGAGCGCATTGCGCTGGTGACCTCGTCAGGCGAAACACCGAAAATGCGAGCACCCACGAATCGGTGCAGGTCTTCTCCGGTTTTGAAGGCTTCGATGATGCCTTCGTCCTCTGACAGGTGCGCCATGATTCGCATTTCGATCTGTGAGTAGTCGGCGGTGAGTAGCGTTTCGAAGCCCTCGCCCACGATGAAGGCGTCACGGATTTCTCGACCGCGTTCGCTCTTGATCGGAATGTTCTGAAGGTTTGGGCTTTCTGAGGACAAGCGGCCGGTTGAGGTGCCTGTTTGAACATAGTTTGTGTGAATTCGGCCATCTGAGCCCACTGACTTCAACATGGTTTCGACGATCTGGCGAATCTTGGTCGCTTCGCGGTGCTCTAGAAGCCGTTCCAGGAATGGGTGCTGAGTCTGCTCGAAAAGTTCATTCAACGCTGCGGCGTTGGTCGAGAAGCCGGTTTTAACCTGTTTTGTGCCAGTCATCCCGAGTTCGTCGAAAAGCACTGTCTGAAGCTGTTTTGGAGAGGCCAGGTTGATCTCGCGACCGATGATGGCGTAGGCCTTTTGTGCGACTTCCGCCACCTCGGTTGACAAGCGTTCGAAGAGCGCTTCGAGTTTCGGCACATCCACCGCCACGCCAAGGTGTTCCATCCTGGCCAGTGCGCTGTTGGTCGGCAGTTCTACCTCACCGTAAACGCGAAGTTGATCTTCTGCTTCGACCTGAGGGTAGAGGCGCTCTGCTATGACCAGTGAAAGCCAAGCGTTCAGGCTCGCATCAGTGGTTTCCTCTGCTACTAACTGATTAGGGTCTGAGCGGGTGACCGATAGGCCGATATATTCGAGCGCTACGTCGTCGAGTTCATAACCGCGACGCACTGGGTTCAAGAGGTAGGC
>JBDLUE010000018.1:0-14848 GCA_039805505.1 Actinomycetota bacterium | reverse complement strand
GCTAAGTCATCCCCTGCCCTCCATTTGGCAGGGTTCTCCAAGCGGTAGGGTTGAGAATATCGCATCTACTTTCTAGACCGGAGAACAACTCGTCGTGAACGAATCGACCATTTACTACACCCACACCGATGAAGCGCCAGCGTTGGCCACAGCATCGTTTCTTCCAATCGTCCAGGCATACGCAACTGCTGCGAACGTAAACATCGAGACCCGCGACATTTCGCTTGCAACTCGCATCCTGGCGGTCTTCTCTGACCGACTAAACGAAGACCAGCGCGTTGTCGACGCCCTTGCTCAGCTGGGCGAGTTGGCTAAGACCCCTGAGGCCAACATCATCAAGCTGCCAAACGTCTCGGCTTCAATCCCGCAGATCAAGGACGCCATCGCAGAGTTGCAGGCACTTGGTTTCGACCTTCCTGACTATGCAGACGAGCCAACCACGGATGCAGAGCGCGATGCTCGCAGCCGCTATGACAAGGTGAAGGGCAGCGCGGTTAACCCTGTTCTTCGCGAGGGCAACAGCGACCGCCGTGCTCCAGGCTCAGTGAAGGCCTATGCACGCAAGCACCCACACGTAAACAAGGCTTTTGCAGCTGACTCAAAGACTCGTGTTGCAACCATGACCAAGGATGACTTCTTCTCAAACGAGAAGTCAGTGGTCTTCGAGGCTGCCGATGTTTTGAGCATCCGCCACACTGCCGCTGACGGTTCGGTCACCGAACTCAAGAAGGGCCTCAAGGTTGTTGAGGGCGAGATCGTCGACGCCACCTTCATGAATGCCGCGGCTCTGGATGAGTTCCTAGTCGAGACCCTGGCCCAGGCCAAGGCCGACAACGTCTTGTACTCGGTTCACCTAAAGGCAACCATGATGAAGGTCAGCGACCCGATTCTGTTCGGTCACGTTGTCAAGGCATTCTTCGCCAACGTTTTCGCGAAGCACGGTGACGCACTTGCTGCCGCTGGTCTAAGCGCGAACGACGGCTTGGCATCCATCCTTGCCGGTCTAGTCAACGTTGCCGGTGGCGATGCGATTGCTGCCGAATTCACCGCTGCGCTCGGCCAGGGCCCACGCCTTAGCTACACCAACAGCGACAAGGGCATCACCAACCTGCACGTGCCATCTGACGTTATCGTCGACGCTTCGATGCCGGCGCTGATTCGCAACGGTGGCAAGCTTTGGGGCGTTGATGGCGGCGAGGACTTCACTCTTGCGGTCATCCCTGACTCTTCATACGCCGGCGTCTACCAGGCGACCATCGATGACGTTGTTGAGAACGGCCCGCTGAACCCGGCCACCATCGGTTCAGTTCCAAACGTTGGCTTGATGGCTCAGGCTGCCGAAGAATACGGAAGCCACGACAAGACCTTCGAGATTCAGGCTGACGGTCGCGTTGAAGTTTTGAACTCAAACGGCGATGTGCTGCTAGCTCACGACGTTGCCAAGGGCGACATCTGGCGTGCAACTCAGACCAAGGATGTTGCTGTGCGCGACTGGGTCAAGCTGGCCGTAACACGCGCTCGCGCGACCAACGTGCCTGCAATCTTCTGGCTAGACGCAGCTCGTGCTCACGACGCTCAGCTAATCACCAAGGTGAAGCGCTACTTGGCTGAGCACGACACCAACGGTCTAACCATCGAGATCATGGCTCCTGCTGACGCAACTCGCTATTCGCTTGAGCGCATCCGTCGCGGCCTAGACACCATCTCGGTTTCGGGCAACGTCTTGCGTGACTACCTAACCGACCTCTTCCCGATTCTTGAGGTTGGCACCAGCGCCAAGATGCTTTCGATCGTGCCTCTACTAAACGGCGGTGGCCTCTTCGAGACCGGTGCCGGAGGTTCGGCACCTAAGCACGTTCAGCAGTTCCTCGAAGAGAACTACCTGCGTTGGGACTCACTGGGTGAATTCTTCGCTCTAGCCGCTTCGTTCGAGCACCTAGCCGTTACCACTGGCAACGCCAAGGCCAAGGTTCTTGCTGACACTCTCGACCGCGCAACCGGAACCTTCCTCGAGGAAGACCGTTCACCAGGTCGCAAGATCGGCACCATCGACAACCGTGGCAGCCACTTCTACCTAGCGCTCTACTGGGCGCAGGAGCTTGCTGGGCAGACCGCAGACGCAGAGATTGCTGCTGCGTTCGCCGACCTAGCCAAGACCCTTACCGCTGCCGAAGACAAGATCGTCGAAGAGCTAATCGCTGTTCAGGGTAAGCCAGTAGACATCGGTGGCTACTACCTTGCGAACGCCGCAAAGGTTGAGGCTGCAATGCGTCCGTCAGCAACCTTGAACCAGGCGATTGCTTCACTAGGCAAGTAACAAGTCGTTCTAAAGAAAGAACCCGCCGAAGCGATTCGGCGGGTTCTTTCTTTAACTCGAGGTTTAGTCGCGGTATTTGTTCTTGCCGAAACCAGCCCAGAACTTCTTGCCGGCGATGAAAGCCAGCGCAGGCACGATTACGGTTCGAACCAGCAAGGTGTCTAGGAGCACACCGATGCAAACAATCACACCGATCTGAGCCAGGGCAACCAGCGGTAGAACGCCTAGAACGGCGAATACCGCGGCCAACAGAACACCGGCGCTGGTGATAACGCCACCGGTTGAACTTAGGGCCTTGATCATGCCCTGGCGAGTGCCCAGCTTCTCGGCTTCTTCCTTTGCGCGGGTGACCAAGAAGATGTTGTAGTCAACACCGAGGGCAACCAAGAACAAGAAGCTGAACAGGAACACGCTCAGGTCAAGCGCTGGGAAGCCGAGGATGTTCACGAAGACCAACCAACCGGCACCGAGGCTCGCGAAGAACGAGGCAACCACGGTTAGCAACAGCAGAACTGGGGCAACGATCGAACGAAGCAACAAGACCAGAACGATGAACACGAGCGCCAGGATGAGCGGGATCACAAGACCCTGGTCAGCCGCGTATGCGTTCTTAACATCGAGGCCCTGAGCATCCAAGCCACCGACCTTTGCGTCGGCACCTTCAACGCCGTGAACCGCGTCGCGCAGCTTCTCGATGGTCGCGTATGCGCCATCCGTGCCGCTAGCGTCGTTCAACACGACGTCGACCTTGGTGATCTCGTCGTTGTTCACGCCGACCTTGACCGAGTCAACGCCACTAACGGCTTCGGCCTTGGCGACAACGGTTGCGACCTGGTCGTTGTTCACGATGATGGTGGTCGGGGTCGAGCTTCCGGCAGCGAATGCCTTGGCCAGAACTTCCTGGCCGGCAACAGCCTCAGGCTTGGCCAAGAAACGGTCGGTTGCTGAAAGGCCAATCTTTAGGCCGCTCGCACCAGATGCCATGGCACCGAGAAGGATGAAGCCGACGATTGCAACGATTACCGGCTTGCGGCTAACACCCTTGCCAAGCTTGGCCCAGAGACCTGAGTCTGACTTGTTGACTCCACCGAACTTCGGGGTTAGCGGCCAGAAGATCCAGCGACCGAACACCACGAGAGCTGCTGGCAGAACGGTTAGCGCGGTGACCATCGCAAGGAACACACCGGTCGCACAGGCGATGCCCAGCGCGCGGTTGCCATCTAGCTGAGCGAAGGTCAGGGTTAGCAGCGCAAGAATAACCGTGGTTCCAGAAGCCAGGATGGCTGGGCCAGACTCGCGAAGAGCGCGGGCCATTGCCTCGTGACGGTTCGTGAACTGCAGCAACTCTTCGCGGTAGCGCGAGATGAGCAGCAAGGCATAGTCGGTTCCGGCACCGAAGACCAGCACCGAAAAGGGTGCGCACCAAGCCGCCGGCCATGCCATCCACGGTGCCAACCACTAGAAGTGGAATCAACCAAAGAGTTGGGCTGCGGTAGGTCACGAGCAAGAGCACGATGACGACGATTGCGGTGGTGCCAAGAAGCTTGAAGTCAGCGCCAGCGAAGACGTTCGAGATGTCAGCCGAGAAGCCTTCAGGGCCGGTCACGTATGCGGTCATACCAGCCGGGATGTCTTCCTTGGCCAGGTCGCGCATCTCCTTGACGCGCTCGGCAACAACCTCGACCTCGTCCGACTTGTCTACCGGAACGGTGATGATTGCGGTCTTGCCGTTTTCTGAGATGGTGGCCGGTGGCACGAATGCGTTTCCCATGACCTCTAGGTTGGTGAACTCTAGGAACTTCTCGTTTGCTCCGCCAGAAAGCTGCTGGGTCTTGCCATCGAATGAGCCCTGAAGCCAGGTCTTTTGCGATTCGGTGAAAGGGGTCTCCGAGTCATAAACGATGATTGCGGCGCTGGCATCCGACCCCGGCAGTGTCTTTAGAGCCTCGTCGACGAGAACGGTTTCGTTGTCCTTCGGCAGGCCAACGCCAGGCGCGGTCTCGGTGGCTGCTCCGTTTAGTGGGCCGAATGCCAAGATGGCAAAGAACAGCCCAATAAGTAGCGTTGTTGGGGCGCCGCGGCGGCCCGAGATGAATTTGATGATGCTGTTCATGGTGATTCCCCTTTGAGTCTTCTAACAAGCAATCTAGTCGACTGTTAGGCGACCGTCTCAGAGTTAAACCAAGAAGCCCAGCGACTATTTCAAAATGTGGACTATTTAGTGCCCGAGATTTTTACGGTGCGGGTGTTTTGAACCGTGGTGGTCGACACCTTCACAACGACCTTTGCGGACCCGCGCAATGCCTTGATCTTCGACGCGACCACCTTTGCCACCATTGCAGCACGAGATTTTCCGGCAGCGAGAACCTGGTTTGACCATGCCTTAGATGAGTTCTTAGGAAGAGTTACAACAGCCTGAATGACGACTGTCTTTACCTTTGACTTGACCAGCTTGACGACCTGGCTCTCGACCACGGCCTTGGCTGCCGCAGTCAATGCCGTTGAACCCGCTGGGAATGTCAGCTTGGCCGGAGCCGGAACGCTTACCGATGGGGTCGGCGTTGGCGTAGGCGTTGGGTCCTCTGGTTGAGGTGTTGGCGTAGGAGGGTTTGGCGTCACCGGGTTTTCTCTTGGAATGACGCGGGCCACGGCTGGCAATTCATACTTGTTCATTGCCGCCTGAACCGAATCTAGGCCGGCAATTCCGCCAGTTCCCGTTGCGATTTCTGCAAGCACAGTGCCAATGTTTGTCGGGGTAACCCCGGTAACTCCGATGGCGGCGAACTGTTCAGGGCCAACCTCCGCGAGGCTCTGGTTTCCGCTCGCAATTCGCATTAGCGAAGCGACGATCGCGGCGCGTTCGCTAAGTGCTGCAGGCGACGAAACGACATCGGCTGGAAGCTTGCTAATGACGCTCACAAAGAATTCGAAGGCCTGTGGGTCAACAGCAAGCACCCCAAGGTCCACACCAATAGCCAAGAAGTCGGCGACCGAAGGTTTCGGCGCTTCAGGTGCAACGTTTGCAGCACCGCGGGCAATGCTTTGAATCAGGGCGTAAGACTCGATTGCGGTTTGAATTTCTGCCACCGAATCACGCGAGGTGCTTGGTAGGTTCGCCAGAACAGCCACTACAGCCGCTCGGTTGACGTTCGTGACGCCGCTGATTCCGGCAAGGGCAAAGTCGGCAACTCGAATATCGGCGGCTGGTGAGGCAAAGTTCGCAATCTGAGAAACCGGAGCCGAAATGACCTCGTCGATGATGGCTTGGATCTCGGTGAGGTTTACCGGTGACGGGCTAGCCGAAGCCAAGGCTGCGTCGACCAAAGCCTTGTTTGTGGTGCTCACACCTACCAAACCGGCAGCCGTGTAAACGCTGAGGGCAGGCGCAATCGCCGGGTTGACGGCATAGGAAACCACATCGCTGACCGAGTCGGCAACCGTCGAGATCGAAGTAGTGACGATCGACTGGATTTCAGTCAGCGTATCGACCCCAGCCGCCCCAGCCGCCAGGATTGCCCTAGCAATCGCGGGCAGGTTCGCTGAAGTGACACCGGTCACACCTAGGGCCTGCAGTGAAGCAACGGAGAGTTTCGACGGAGTATTGCTCTCGATGGCTGTGACCAAGGTGGAGTAAGCGGTGACAACAGACTGAACTTCTGCCGAGCTATCGGTAGCCGATTGCGGCAACGCTGCGATGAACGCATTTACGGCAGGCAGGTTCGACACCTTCAAGCCCACTACGCCCAGACTCTGGAAGTCGGTAAGTGTCGGTGCGGCACCCGAACCGCTGTATGAACTGATTGAAGCAATAGGTGCCGAAGTTAGCGCGTCGACAAGCGCCTGGATTGCAACCGGTGAAGCCAACCAACTGCCTGCGGGGTTTGCAGAGCTGGCAGCCAATCGAATCGCGGCGTTCAATGCTGAAACGTTCGACCCTGAAACGCCGGTCACTCCGAGTGCCACAAAGTTTTGCACCGTTGGGGCCATTACTGAAGGGGCGCCCGCAACGGCATTGGCAAAGCTTGTCGTGGCTTCCACAGTTGCAGCCTTGTCAATTAGCAACTGAATCTCGCCGAGCGAGTCTTTCTCACCGAGTGATGCGGCTGAAACAAGCGCCTGAATGGTGGTCAAGTTTAAAGACGTGACTCCCCTCAAGCCCAAAGACGCAAAGTCATCCAAGGTTGCCGAATTCACACTCGTCTGGATTATCGAGACGGACGCGGCAAGTGCGTTCAACTCTGCTGGTGAATCAAAGGCCGAGGTCGACTTGTAGGTCAGCAAATTGTTCAACAAGCTGATGCCGCTGGTGCTCAAGGCGGCTGCAGTAGTTGCTCCAAGAGCGGCGTAGTTGCTAGCCACTGGAGTCGCTCCAACAGAGCCGACGCGGGATGCCTGAGCGAGAACTAGCGACAGCGAGTTGACCACTGTTTGGATTTCGACGGTCGAATCCTTAGAGCCGTTAGGCAAGGCGGCAAGTATGGCGTTCAAAGTCGAGACGTTAGACCCGGTGACGCCGGTGACACCTGCTGCCGCAAACGCAGCCTGGGTTGGTGCGGTTACTGACGAGATAGCCGTTCCTGAAACGATGGCGTTGACGCTGGCCGCCTTGACCGAGTCAACCAATGCCTGCACCTCGGCGACGGTGTTGATCCCAGAACCGTCGTCTGCAGTTGTCGCCAGCGCCGCAACGATGTCTGCAAGGTTCGCCGATGTGGCACCGGTGACACCCAACGCCGCCAACTGTGCGACGGTGATTGGCGCTGAACTTCCTCCGGCTGCAACTGCATACAAGTTTGAGATTGCCTCAGCCACGACCTGCACGTTGGCAACATCGGCTGCCGCTGAAGTAGGCAATGACCGAATAACCGCGTTCAGGTAGGTAACCTGCGGCGCTGAGAAACTCTCCGCAGCGGAAACACCGATAGCTACGTACTCGGCGGCCGTCGGAGGTGTCGATGGGGTTCCGCCGCCAGCCTGGGCTAGCACCGAAACATACGAGGTCACAACTTGTTGAAGTTCAGCTGGGCTGTCCAGGGATGCAGCCGGCAGAGCCGCCAAAGCCGAGTTCACGGCAGCCACGTTTGAATTTGTCACTCCAGTGATGCCAACACTGGTGAAGGTGCTGGTCACCGGGCTAGCTGCAGTGCTGCTACCGCTGAATGCGGTGAATGAAGTCATGTCAGGGTTGAGGCGATTAACCGTCAATGTATAGGTTGCGACGGCCGTCGAACCAGAGTCAAAGACCTTGTCAGGCGACAGCACTTGGATAGTCACCGTGTTCGCGCCATAGCCGATGGAGATATCGGTCGACTGGCTTCCACTCGAGACGGTTGTGCCGTTTACCTTTATGACCTGACCGGCGATGGCTTGTGTTGGCGTGATCGTCACATACTGGTTTGCAGCAGTGACATCAGCCGAGTATGCGTAGGTTGCCGAAGCGAAAGCCGCGTTTAGTGCTGCTCCAATAGCGCTTGCGCCGCTGGCAGTTTTGGCTCGCACGACCAGCGCTGCAAGGTTGGCATTCTGGCTCAAAGGCGTGGTTGGCCCAAACGCGGCAGACGCAGGGGCATTGCCGTTCGAGTTGGTCGCCGACACCTTGAAGTAATAAGGGGTCCCGTTAGTCAGACCAGTCAAAATACAGTTCGTGCCGGAGAGCGCTGCGCAGGCTCCAGCGGCAAGTTGATATCCAGAGGCAAGAGAAGTCGAATAGGTGACTTGGTATCCGGTAGCGCCGGCAACCGCAGACCAAGAGAGTGCAAGCTGGCCATCGCCGCGACCAGCAACTCCACCAGTTGCGCCAGCCAACGGAGTGACAGTTGCAGAGACGGAAGCGGCAGAGTTGCCGACCGAGTTCACGGTGCGAACGCGCACTGGCGTGCTTGCACCGTTGGTCAGCGCCGAAATCGTGAAGGTTGATGAGGTTGACCCAGTTGAAACCCAGGTGCCCGAGGCGTTGAGTTCATACTGGACGTCTGAAATGGTGGCGAAGTTCGCTGCTCCTGGGGTGATCGTGAAGGCAGCTGAGCCAGACCCATTCAACGAAATCGAATTGATGAACGGAGCGTTTGGCACCGAAGCAACTATCGCTGTTGAAGCTGAAACCGCATCAACGATTCCGGTCAAATTTTGGCCGGTTGCCGAGTAGGCAACATACTTACCCAACTGCGCGCTGGTCAGCGTGAACGAAGTTGAGGTCGCGCCAGTAATCACGTCACAGTCGCCAAGCGAGGCTCCAGCGAACCGCGATGTCGGGCAGGCATACCAACTTCTTGAAGCCACGAGTGGCGCAGGGGTTCCAGCGAACATGCCGGCCGGTTCGGTGGCAGTGATTAGCTGGCCGACCCGTGCTGCGCCTGACAAAGTTGGGACGTTGGCCACTGTAGGAATTCCGTAAGTCGTGACCGCAGAACTGGCTGCCGAATCGGCACTGGTTCCGATTGCGTTTACGGCACGCATAATCACCTGGTAACTGGTGTTTGGAGTCAGGCCGGAGATGTTGAATGACGCGTTGCTAAGGGCCACCGTTGACCAAGACGACCATGCCGAATACGGTGCTGCTGCAAATTTGTACTGCACGGCGGTCAAGGCAGAACCACCATCATCACTTGGCGCTGTGTAGCTAACCGTTATTGAAGTTGTCGATGAGGTGGCTGCGCTGAACGTCGAAACTGCGTCAGGAACACCAGCGATCATCTGGGTGGTTGCTGAGCGAACGGTTGCCGAACCAAGGGTGTTGGTTGCCGTCACTCGATAAACAAGGTACTTGCGCGACTCCGCGGATGTCACCGTGTATGAGGCGCTGCTTGCACCCGAGATGGCGGAACATGAGCCTGTCAGCGTCGAGGCATCTCCGACAGTCGCACAGGCAAACCAAGAACGAGTTAGTGTCGGAGTCGCATAACCCGAAATCGTCAAACCGCTTTCGCTGGCGGTTATTGTGCTGCCGATTGAGAATGCTCCGCTCAATGTCGGAGTGCCGCTAACCGAAGCGATTTGCAAGACGGTGGTTGGCCCAAAAGCCGCGGATGCTGGGGCACTACCGCTGCCATTCAGAGCGGTCACCTTGAAGTAATAGGCGGAGCCGACGGTCAGACCACTGAGCACACAGTTGGTTGTCGTTGGTGCAGAACATGCTCCGGTCGCCTGAACAAAACCGGTGCTTGAAGATGTCGAATAGCTGACGCTGTATCCAGTTGCTCCCGCAACGGCTGTCCAGGATAGGTTCAGAACGGCACTGCCAGAGGTGGCAGAACCGCCCGTGGCAGCAGCGAGCGTGGTCAGGTTGCTCGAGGCTGAGGCCAGCGACGAACCGACAGCGTTGATCGCGCGGACGCGAAGCGCATACTGGACTCCATTCGTGAGTGAGCCGACGTTGAAAGTGGTGGCTGCCGAGCCCGATGGAATCCAAGAGCCCGACGCATTTAGTTCATATTCGTATCGGGTGATTGCGGCGTTATTTGCGGCTCCGGCAACTACAGTCACGCTAGCCGAACCCGAACCGTTCAACACGATAGTAGAAATTGTTGGAGCCCCTGGAACGGTCGCGACGAGTGTTGACGATGCACTCGATGCAACCGCCGAGCCAGAACCGTTGGTTCCGGTAGCGGCGAAGACGAGGTATGTGCCCAGTTGAGCCGAGGTGATCGTGAACGTAGTTGCGGTTGCTCCAGAGATTGCCGAACAGCCAGCAAGGCTTGCGCCTGCAGTTTTTGAAGTGGGGCACGCATACCAAGCGCGAGCGCTAATGGTCGGCGTCGGGTTGCCGGTAAACATACCTCCAGGCTCGGTGGCGGTGACAACCTGCCCGACATACGAGTTGGCGTTGATGGTCGGAGCATTTGCGACAACCGGCGCACCCAGAGTGGCGACAGCGGTGCTTGCAGTTGAGCTCGTGCCGTTGCCGATTGCGTTTACCGCGCGCACCACAACTTGGTAAGAGGTGTTCGAGATCAACCCGGTGATGTTGAAGGTTCCCGACATTTCAGCAGCCGCAGTAAAGCTGGACCAACTTGAATAAGGCGCGGCGGCGTATTGATATTCAATACGCGTGAGCGCCCCACCACCAATGTCGGTCGGCAACGAATAGGTCACCTGAAGCGAGGTTGTGTTTAGTGCGCTAGCTGAAACGCCGGTTGGCGCTCCAGGGACACCTGGAACCAGGATGGTCGCGGCTGATTTGGCAATGGCAGAGCCGTAGGCGTTAGTTGCAACCATTCGGAAAACCAAATACTTCATCGACTCATTTGCTGTGATGGCGAGGGTGTCGGTGGTCTCGTTGGTGATGGCCGAGCAAGTGCCTGTCAATGTGGTCGCGTCGGATGTGCTGCCGCAGGCATACCAGCTAAAGGTGGTTACCGGGGTGGGGTCGCCTGTAACAGTCGTTGCTGAGGTGCTGGCAGTCAGAGTTGAACCGACAGCCACTGTTCCTGAGATTGTTGGTGAACCCGTTATCGAGGGGGCTGCCGGCATTTGAACTGCGGCACTCTCTGCCGATGCCAAGGATGTTGCGTAGCTATTCGAGGCCGTGAGCCTGACCTTATAGCTCGTTCCACCGACCAAACCCGACGTGATGTTGAACGTGGTTGCGGTTCCTGCACCGGTAAGGGTCGGCGTTGACCAGGATGAGTATGAAGGGCCGGCCGCGATTGAGTAGCGATAAGAACCCACCGCGTTTGCACCAGACATGGCTGGCGCTGTGAATGAAACACTCATTGCCGTGTTCGAAGTTGCCGAGGCAACCACTGAGGTCGGAGCATCTGGTGCTGTGGTGAACTGCACAGTCGCCGTTCTGGCGTAAATGTTAGACCCGTAGCTGTCCAACATCAGCTGCGCGGCATACATGTGGTAATAAGTGTTGAAGTTCGCATAAACCGGCGTGATCGTGGTCATGTTGTTGAAAGTGGTGTTGGCAATACAGCCTGAAACTATCGGGCTTCCTCCACTGGATGCCGCGAGAGGGTTTGGGCAGGCATACCAAGCAACACTGCTTGTAGTTTGAGTTCCATCAGAGGAGTAAACGCCTGGAGAGAGGGTTGCCGAGTTTCCAATCGTGCCACCACCGGTCAATGTCGGAAACGTGGTGACACTGATTTGTCTAGGCGTTGTTAATGTGACCGACTGTGACCAAGCCGAGTAGGTGCCTGAGCTATTTTTGACAGCAACCTGCGCCAAGTAGGTGGTTCCGCCCGAAAAGGTGTTCACCTGATAGCCCAGCGATGAAGTGTTTACTTCAGCGCCGGTAACCCAGGTGGTTCCCCCGTCAGATGACCAACGCATTTTGTTATGAGTTTGGGAGCCACTGCTTCCGGTAAAAGCGGCGAGTGTATAGGTGAAGGAGACTCGATACCAATATGCGATGTTGGTCGCGGTGATAGTTGGGGCATCCATTTCACCGGTAATAATCGTTGTACTTTCGGACCGATAGTAAGACGTCGAGAAGCTGTCTACCGCCGTTTCGATTACGGTCAAATACTTGCCCAAGTTTCCGGCGCTGATGTAGAGCGTTGCGGCATTTACAGCCCCTGTCGCGGTGCAACCAGAGGTCAGAGTTGTGATCGACCCCTCTGATTGGTATGCCGCGGTCTTGGCGCTCGTGCAGTAGTACCAGCTGTGGGTAACGGTAGGAGTTGTGTTTCCTGCCCAACTGGAGATTCTCGTATAGCTAGCAGTCTTGGTTTGTCGTGGGTCAGCCGTGAGCGTTGGGGTGCCATTATTGGTCACCGCCAGTGGGGTTGAAAAGGCCAACGTCGCGGTGGAAGCCACTGATGAGCCCGCACTGTTGTTCTGTTTGACCTTCAGCGAGTAGGCGGTGTTAGCAGTCAAGCCGGCGATGTTTAGATAGGTACTTCCGTCATAGGTTGCGGTTCCAACGGTTGCCCCATCCGAGGAATTCACAACAGTGAACGAGTATGACGAACCCCAGGATGTGCTCGGGGTCAGGGTTACCTTCGCGGTCGTTGGTGTTTTTGAGGTTGGTGTGGTTCCAACTGTGGGTGCACCCGGAGTTGTAACCACGAAGTCACCGGTGGTCTCGGTGAAATACGAGACGCTGGTTGAGCTGGCACCGCCCGAGTTGGAGAACTGCCCAGAGTTGGCGAGGGTAACCTTGGCCTGAATTCGATACCCAAGGTCTGCTGATTGAATTGTGTAGGTGCCGGCAGTCGCTCCGCTGATCGCGGTGCATCCCGACGCCTGGCTCGTCGAGTTGTCGTTGTAGGCAACGGCACCGGTGCATCGGTACCAAACGTAAGACTGGGTTGGAGTTGGCTCGACGTTTGAACCAACCGAAAGCGCACTCGCTAGATCAAGAACGTCGCCAACCTTGGGGCTGTTCGAGTAAAGACCCGGGTTGTAGTTCAGATAGGCCGGAACGTAGTCGACGGCAGCATAGGTCAGGCGCACAGCACCCGGTTGCCCATCACACGCGCCTCGGTATTGGTTCATCATGCACGGAATGTCTTCGTAGAAGTAAGCGCCAGAGTCAACATAAGCCGCTGCCGCACCGCTGCCAAGCCCAGCGCCCTTGCCGGTTGGCCAGCCGCCATATGCCGCCGCACCACCACCCTGGCCGAGCAGTCCGTCAAATCCGTTTAGGTAGTAACCACCCCAGTTGCCTCCATTGTTTGAGCTGCGAGCAAGACCAGCTGAGCCACCCGAATAACTCCATCCTGAAGTTGTTCCTGACACCGATCCGCCTGCGCCGCCATTGCTAGCGAGACCCGATGGCGCCTTGCCTCCACCAGCCGTGATGGTTGTGAAGGAGGTTCCGCCGTCAGTGGAGTAACCAAAAATCGTATTGCCGCCATCAGAGCCAAACCAGCCGGCTGTCGAATTTCTAAAACCAGATCGCGTAAAGCTCTCGTCAAGCATTCCGGCGGCACCGGCATTCATCTTGAAACGGTAAGAGGGAGAAATCGAGAAGTTCGAGCGAGAGAATCCTGCAGCACCGCCACCTCCACCGCCGGAGTCGTTGTAACTAACGTTGTCGGTGTTGTAGTCACTGAAATAGAAATCCCACCAGTTGGTAGTGTCCATGGCGGCCGATCCACCGCCACCTACGCCCGCAACGTCGATGCTGGTGACGTGGTTTGGAAGCTGAAAGTTATCTAACTGGCTGATTTCACCAGCAGACTGTATGCCACTAGGCAGTACCGAAACCTCACACTTTTGCAAGGTTGCGTTGTAGGCCACATCCTGAAGATTCGGGTTGCCCCACTGGTCAAAAACTTTGATTTGACCGCAGTATCTCTGAACGGCTGCACCAGCAATGTCAGAGGCAGAAATACCAAGGATGGCTGCTAGACCAAGTGCGATAACCAGAGCCTTTTTCAAAGGCACAATGCGGTTCTTCAGCGGCAACACCAAACCTCCAAGTCAGGAGTGAAATTTACCAAACAGCAGTCTGGTCAAACCTTGAAATTAGGGGTAATCAACAGGTAGCGATTGCGTGGAAAAAGCAAAGACCCACAGGTATTTCTACCTGTGGGTCTTTGCTTTCGCGATTGTGACGAAGACTAATCGCTGTTTACTTTGTTACGGTGACCATTCTGGAAAGGGTCTTGCCCCCAACCTTCACGCTAACCGACTTCTTGCCGGCGGTGCTAGGGATGGAGAACTCTGTGATTGCAGACTGTGCAACACGGCGGAAGGTCTTGCCTGCCACCTTGATCTGAACAGTCTGACCGGCTGCACCAGCTACCTTCACGACAACTGACTTTGCGGCACCAGCTGCGGCGATCGAAAGCTCAGGTGCCATCCAGTTGATGGTTGCGGTTGCTGCTAGTGGCAACTTGCCGTCACGAACCAAGCTCACGCCAACGGTCTGCATGCCTTCTAGGCCGACAGAGTTGGTTGAGTGGATTCGAACCTTGCCAGCTGCGTCGGTGCGTGCAAAGCCTGCCTTTGAGTCAAAACCGTTGACAAAGTACTTGACGTCGGTGTTTGACAGCGGCTTGCCTGAGTCGTCGGTGAGGGTGAACTCACTGACCTCGCCAGCTCCGATGGTTGCAGTCTTAGCTGCTGGGCCGGTTGCCTTTGACAAGCCTGATGGCTCAACAAAGTGTGCAAACAACATGTCAATACCCTGCTGCTTTGCACCAACTACGTTCGGCTTGATGTTGGTTCCGACCTCCTTGGTGGCAGGGTTCGGAGCACCGTTTAGGTCAACCGGCATAGCTTCACCAGTGGTGTTGGTGTTGGTTAGCACGAAGGTTACGCGACCATCAGCACCAACAGTCTTTGCTGGCAATTCGGTCTCGCCGCCACCTGCACAGTCATCGGGGCCGATTAGTGAACCCTCGTATGAGAAGAAGGTCTTCGCACATGAGTAGTTCGCGTTCACGATCAAGCTGACCTTGGCACCCACGTATGGAGCGCCATACTCGTCGGTGACGTGGTAGGTCAGAGCGAAGGTGCTGCCAACTGGTAGGTACTTAAGGTAAGCACGAGAGTCAGCGTCGCGGTTCTGCCATACGCCATCCCACCAGGTGCCATCAAGCTTCTCGTTCAAGAAGCTCTTCTCGAGGCGAACGT
>JBDLUE010000017.1:0-15029 GCA_039805505.1 Actinomycetota bacterium | reverse complement strand
GACGTGACTTCGAAGCCGCCTGGCACCATCGAATGGGAATAGCGGTTTTTGGCCATCGGGGGGCTTCGGGTTATCGACCTGAAAACACCCTCGAGGCCTTCGCGCTCGCATTTGAACAAGGTGCGGACGCGATTGAGTGCGATCTCGTACCAACCGCCGACGGCGAACTGATCATTCGCCACGACAACTATCTTTCTGACACCACGGATGTGGCCTCGCGGCCCGAGTTCGCGCACCTAAAGCGCGTTGGCATCGTCGGCTGGCAACAGGAACGCGAAGACTGGTTCTGCGAAGACTTCACGCTCGCGCAACTGAAGACCTTGAAAGCCACCGAGCGGTTGCCTGAGCTTCGCCCGGGCAGTGCAAAGTTTGACGGGCAGTTTGAAATCCCGAGCCTGGATGACTTGCTCGCCGCAGAGTTTGCAAACGACAGACACCTTATCCTTGAGGTTAAACACGGCGCTTACTTTGCTTCGAAGGGTCTGCCGGTGGCGGCCATCATGGCTCGAAAGTTAGCCGAGAGCGACTGGCGCGAACGCGGAATCACGTTGACCATCGAGTCTTTTGAATTCAAAATGCTTGAGCAACTGCAGCGTGTTTGTGGGCCGGTTGGCGATTTTGTTTATCTAGTCGACACATGGAGTGACCCTGCATTGAACGCAAAGTGCGCCGAGGTTTTCGATGGCATCAGCTTCAATGCCGAGTTGGTTTGGGGCGGTGACCTTATTGAACTTGCAAAGGCCCGCGGTTTGAAGGTTTTCGTGTGGACCGACCAACCCGACCTGCTCGCGGCATGCGTCCGCGACATGTCTTAGGGCTGACCTAGGATTACTTGGTTATGTCAGAACTAGACCTTTTTGCTCACCTCCCGAATGTTGGCGGGGCCAATGCCGACGCACTCGTTGACGGGTTGAACCCGCAGCAGCGAGCTGCCGTTGAATACCGAGGCAAGGCATTGCTAATCGTTGCAGGAGCAGGCTCGGGCAAGACCCGCGTGCTTACGCACCGCATCGCGCACTTGCTGGCAAAGAAGGAAGCCTGGCCATCCCAGATTCTGGCCATCACATTCACGAATAAGGCCGCGGCTGAAATGCGTGAGCGCGTGCGCCACCTGCTCGGCGAAAGTGCTGACGGCATGTGGATAAAGACCTTCCACTCTGCCTGCGTCGCGATTCTGCGCCGCGAGAGTGAGCGCCTGGGTCACAACTCAAACTTCACCATCTACGACTCGGGCGACAGCCGCGCAATCTTGAAGCGTCTAATCAAAGACATGGGTGCAGACATCCACAAGCTCACTCCGGCCGGCGTCGCAGCAGCGATTTCGAATGCCAAGAACGAGCTAGCAGATGCCGAATCGTTTGCGCGCAACAGCGATCAGAACGACCCGGTTGCCCGAATGATTTCCGAGATTTTCTCGCGTTACCAAGCCGAACTTCGCCGCAACAATGCCTTTGACTTCGACGACCTAATCGGCGAGACTGTCCACCTGTTCCGCGCCTTCCCAGAGGTGCTCGCGCAATATCAGCACAAGTTCAAGCACATCCTGGTCGACGAATATCAAGACACTAACCACGCGCAATATGCCTTGGTTCGTGAGCTCGCTCAGACGGCTTCGCTAACCGTGGTTGGTGACTCAGACCAGTCGATTTATGCATTCCGCGGCGCAGATATCCGCAACATCAGCGAGTTCGAAAAAGACTTCACCGGCGCAAAGACCATCCTGCTCGAGCAGAACTATCGCTCGACGCAGAATATCCTTTCGGCCGCCAACGCCGTCATCTCTAACAACTTCGATCGTCCAAATAAGAACCTTTGGACAGACTCTGGCAACGGAGATTCAATCGTCGGCTTCACCGGTTACTCAGCCCACGACGAGGCTCAGTTCATCGCCGATGAGATAAACAAGCTTCACAACGAGGGCATGAATTATCGCGACATCGCCGTGATGTATCGCACTAACTCTCAGACCCGTGCTCTGGAAGAAATTTTCATCCGTGCCGCACTGCCTTACCGCGTTGTCGGCGGCACCAAGTTCTATGAGCGCGCTGAAATCAAGGATGCCTTCGGCTACCTGGTTGCCATCAACAACGAGCTTGACGATCTGGCAACTCGTCGCATTTTGAACGTGCCAAAGCGAGGCATTGGCGATGCGTCCGAGACGCAGTTGGCTAACTATGCCGAGCGCAACCAGCTTTCGATGCGCCAGGTTTTGGCTCACGTCGGAGACTTAGGCTTTGGGCCGAAGATCACCGGCGCAATCACCCAGTTGAGCGACCTGCTGATTGAGCTAGAGGTCATGGCACGTGCAGAATCGGTTGATGTGGTGCTTCGAGCTGTGCTTGAACGCACCGGTCTGATCGAGAGTCTGCGCGCCAGCCGCGACCCACAAGACGAAGCCCGCGTCGAGAACCTCGAGGAACTCGTGTCTGTGGCTCGAGAATTCCAGCGCAACAACCCAGAGGGCCGCCTGCCTGATTTCTTGAACGAAGTTGCACTTGTTGCCGCCGCCGATGAAATCGATGACGAGTCTGGAACCGTGTCACTCATGACTCTGCACACCGCAAAGGGGCTTGAGTATGACGCGGTTTTCCTCACCGGTCTCGAAGAATCGCTTTTGCCGCACCGAATGTCTTTCATTACCCCTGGTGGTCTGAACGAAGAGCGCCGCTTGTTCTATGTGGGCATCACTCGTGCTCGTCAGAAGCTGCACCTGAGCCTGGCTATGACCCGCACCACCTATGGCGAATCGGATGCTTCAACTCCGAGCCGCTTCTTGAGCGAGATTCCGGGCACGTTGATCGAATGGCGTGAATCTGGTGCAACTCGAGCCATGGCAAGCTCTCGCTATCGTTCGTCGATTGCCGACGACCAGGGTTACGGCAAGTCATCATCCGACTACGGCAGCTCCGACTATGGCAGCTCGGGTTCGGGCTATGGCGGCACCGCATCGACTAAGCCGAAAACGGAGTGGAAGGGCGCCATTTCATCCGTGCGCAACAACGAGGGTTTGCAGCTTTCGGTTGGCCAGTTTGTGATGCACTCAGACTTCGGTAGGGGCAAGGTTGTCACGGTTGCCGGCGAGGGAAACCGTCAGACTGCAGAGATTCACTTCGGCAGCATCGGTGTGAAAAAGCTCTTGGTGAAGGTCGCGCCGATCACCGTTCTCGAAGACTAAGAAAAAGCCTCGATTTCGCCACGTTTCTAGGCGGTTTGGGTTGTGGCGTGGGCGTAAACTTAGAGGGTTGCCCATTCCAATATGAACGGAAATCACAGTGGATTTATTTGAGTACCAAGCGCGCGACATGTTCGAAGCGCATGGAGTTCCAGTACTACAGGGTCTCATCGCAGACACCCCTGAAGAAGTTGAAGCAGCAGCTGCCAAGATTGGCGGAGTTGTTGTCGTAAAGGCCCAGGTTAAGGCCGGCGGCCGCGGCAAGGCTGGCGGTGTAAAGGTTGCGAAGTCTCCAGCGGAAGCGAAGGAGCTTTCAGAGAAGATTTTCGGCCTAAACATCAAGGACCACATCGTTAAGCGCGTGATGGTTGCACAGGGTGCATCAATCGCCAAGGAGTTCTACTTCTCAGTTCTGCTTGACCGATCAAACCGCACCTTCCTTTCGCTTTGCAGCGTTGAGGGTGGCATGGAGATCGAGCAGCTAGCCGAAGAGCGCCCAGAGGCACTTGCCAAGGTTCCTGTTTCAGCAACCAAGGGCATCGACCTAGCCGAAGCATTGAGCATCGCCAAGCAGGGTGGTTTCGACGACGAGACCGCTGCCAAGGTTGCTCCTGTATTCGTGAAGCTATACGACGTGTTCGTAAAGGAAGACGCGACTCTCGTCGAGGTCAACCCACTGGTTCTAACCAACGACGGCGAAATCATCGCCCTAGATGGCAAGGTTTCGCTAGACGACAACGCAGAATTCCGTCACGAGCGCGAGACCATGGAGCGCGACGAGCTTGACCCGCTTGAGGCCAAGGCGAAGGCCATGGACCTCAACTATGTGAAGCTCGACGGCGAGGTCGGAATCATCGGTAACGGTGCCGGTCTAGTTATGTCGACCCTTGACGTTGTTGCCTATGCAGGCGAGAAGCACGGTGGCGTTAAGCCAGCGAACTTCCTGGACATCGGTGGTGGCGCTTCAGCTGAGGTCATGGCTGCTGGCCTTGACGTCATCTTGAACGACCCACAGGTCAAGAGCGTATTCGTAAACGTATTCGGTGGAATCACCGCCTGTGACGCCGTTGCAAACGGCATCGTCGGAGCGCTGAAGACCCTCGGCGACTCAGCAACCAAGCCTTTGGTTGTTCGTCTAGACGGAAACAACGTTCTTGAGGGACGTTACATCCTTGAGCAGGCTGCTCACCCGCTAGTCACCGTTGTCGACACCATGGATGAAGCTGCTGACAAGGCAGCCGAGCTAGCTAACCGCTAAGCCCGAGAGAAGGAATAAGAAATGGCTATTTTTCTAGACGAGAACTCTCGAATCATCGTTCAGGGTATGACCGGTGCCGAGGGCATGAAGCACACCCGTCGCATGCTTCTTGGCGGCTCAAACATCGTTGGTGGCGTGAACCCACGCAAGGCTGGCGAAGTTGTAGACGTTGAAGGCAAGGAGCTTCCTGTATTCGGCACCGTTGCCGAAGCAATGGCAGCAACCGGCGCAAACGTCTCAGTTATCTTCGTTCCACCTGCCTTTGCAAAGGCCGCAATGATCGAGGCTATCGACGCCGAGATCCCATTGGCCGTTGCAATCACCGAAGGCATCCCGGTTCACGACTCAGCAGTCGCTTGGGCATACAACGTTGAGAAGGGTCTAAAGACTCGCCTCATCGGCCCTAACTGCCCTGGCATCATCAGCCCAGGAAAATCGAACGCCGGAATCACCCCGTCGGACATCTGTGGCGAGGGCCCAATCGGCCTGGTTTCAAAGTCAGGAACCCTGACCTACCAGATGATGTTCGAGCTTCGTGACATCGGCATGTCAACCGCTATCGGTATCGGTGGCGACCCTGTCATCGGCACCACTCACATCGATGCACTGGCTGCATTCGAGGCTGACCCACTGACCAAGGCAATCGTTCTAATTGGTGAGATCGGTGGCGACTCTGAAGAGAAGGCCGCTGCTTACATCAAGGCAAACGTAACCAAGCCAGTTGTTGCTTATGTTGCGGGCTTCACCGCTCCAGAGGGCAAGACCATGGGTCACGCGGGTGCAATCGTTTCTGGCTCAGCAGGCACAGCTCAGGCCAAGAAGGAAGCATTCGAAGCTGCTGGTGTGAAGGTTGGCAAGACTCCTAGCGAGACTGCCGCCCTAATGCGTGAGGTTTACAAGAGCCTCTAAACCGGGTTTTTGGGGGAGAACCTCGTTTTGAATCGCCGTCAAACATTTCTAATGGCAGCCTTTGAGGCTGTCATGGTTGCCGCCATCGGGGTGGGCATTTTGCTCGCTCCGATGACGGTGATTTGGCTGGTCGAAAACGACCCAACCGTCGATTGGTTCGTTGCTTTCCGCGCATCTGCCGACGTGTGGATGCTTTCTCAGGGCGCAGACCTAGTGGTTGCCCCGGGCGCGCTTGGCAGCCCAAAAGTGCCGGGCTTCACCGTCACCATGCTTCCCCTCGGCTATTCGGCCCTGCTGGCATACCTGAGTTTCCGTCTAGGTCGCCGCATGTCTGCCGCCCCAGAATTGTGGCCAGGATGGCTCGGCGCGGTTCTCACCTATGGCGCAATCTCACTCGGTTTGAGCACCGCAGCCTATGACCCAGCGGTCTACCCAATCACTTGGCAGGGCACCATGCTGCCGCCAATTTTCTTCACGGCGTTTTTGCTCTGGGGTTCGCTAACCGGCCCACTCGCTCGCGGCGAAGAGTCGCGCGAACGCGCTGCCGTAGTGGTTTGGCTGGCCGACAAATGGAACAACACGGGTTGGGCAATTCGCGCGCTGGCTAGCCCGGCACTTCGCGGCGGAACAGCGATTGTTGCAATGCTGGTTGCGCTTTCGGCCTTGTCATTCTCGCTGCTTCTTGCCTTCAACTGGATCACGGTTACGCGACTCTACGAAGGCCTGCACGTCAGCGTCCTCGGCGGTTTCACGGTAACCATCGGCGAACTGGCACTGCTTCCAAACCTCATCATTTTTGGCGCTGCCTGGTTCACCGGACTAGGTTTTTCTATCGGCACCGGCAGCTCGATTAGCCCACTCGGGTCGGTGGTCGGGCCGATGCCCGGGATCCCCTTCCTCGGCGCTATTCCGGCGGGTCAAGTCGGCCTCGGGCTGATTGCCGTCGCCGTTCCGTTGGTCGCGGCCTTCATTGCAACCATCGCCATCAAGAAGCACGCCGATGAGATTCGGTTCGAGTTCGCCTCGGCTTGGTCGGCGGCGATTAGCCTCGGGCTATCGATCTCCCTAGTCGCGGCTGTCGAAATGGGCATACTGGCCGCTCTTGCTTCTGGGGCCGCCGGGCCTGGTCGTCTCGAGACGGTGGGGGTCAACCCGCTCATCCTGGCAGTTGTGGTTTTTGTGGAGACAGCAGTGGTTTCGATTCTGGCCGCGTTCTTCAGTGCTCGCCCGGATGAGGCCGATCACCCGATGTTGAGCGAACGGTAAACTAAAGGAATGCTTTCAGTCGTCGCTCTAATCTCTGGTTCAGGTTCGAACCTTCGCGCACTTCTCGAGGCAGCCAACAACCCGCTAAACGGCTTCAAGATCATCGCCGTTGGTTCAGACAATGCCGCGGATGGCCTGGCGCACGCCGAACTCTTTGGCGTCCCTACCTTTGTGGTCACCCCGAGTGCTTTCGAGAACCGTGAGAAGTGGGCCGACGTGCTCTACGACAACGTCATGCACTTCAACCCAGACCTAGTCGTCCTTGCCGGTTTCATGAAAATTTTGCCAGCCGGTTTTGTCGGTGCGCTGAGCCCTAACTTGATCAACACCCACCCATCCCTGCTGCCAGCTTTCCCTGGCGCTCACGCCGTTCGCGATGCACTTGCTGCTGGTGCGAAGGTTACTGGCGTGACCATCCACGTTGTCGACGAAGGTGTCGATACCGGGCCTCACATCGCTCAGCGCGAAGTCGAGGTCTTGAGCGACGATAACGAGTATGACCTGCACGAACGCATCAAGTCTGTTGAGCGTGAGCTGCTGGTTGAAACCGTAAAACAAATCGCCGCGAAGACTCTCACCCTGGCCTAGGCCAAGACTCACCTTCGAAAGGCACCATCATGGCAGCGCACAACGACCACCAGCCAGCCGACTATCGCCACCGCGACCGCATCGTCGTTCGCCGTGCCCTAATCTCAGTTTCAGACAAGACCGGAATCGTTGAGTTCGCCCGCGAGCTTGCCGCCGAGGGCGTCGACATCATCTCGACGGGCGGCACCTTTGCCGCACTTCAGGCAGCCGGCATCCCGGTAACCGAGGTGTCACAGATCACCGGATTCCCAGAAACCTTGGATGGCCGCGTCAAGACTTTGCACCCAACCATCCATGCCGGATTGCTCGCAGACATGCGCTTGATCGCACACGAGGGGCAGCTCGATGCTCTGAACGTGCTGCCTTTTGAGCTTGTCGTCGTGAACCTTTACCCATTCGTGCAGACCGTTCAGTCTGGGGCGAAGGGTGATGCCGTAGTCGAGCAGATTGACATCGGCGGCCCGGCCATGGTTCGTGCTTCGGCCAAGAACCACGCAAACGTGACCATCGTGGTCGACCCGGGTCGATACAGCGAGATCATTTCTGCTGTGAAGCAGGGTGGAACCACCTTGAACCAGCGTCGCGAACTTGCCTACGCAGCTTTCTCGCACACCGCGCGTTACGACGCCGCGGTTTCGGCTTGGTTCGCTGCCGAGCTCGAGGGTGACTGGAAGAAGGCCGCCGGCGTCAAGGGCGAGACCGAGAACTCAAACCCTGGTTTCGCGCCGACCATCGAGATCAAGGCACAGCTCGGCAATGTTCTTCGCTATGGCGAAAACTCACACCAGGCAGCCGCGATCTATCGCACAACCGGTGAGGGTTCGGTGGCCGGCATTGCCCAGGCTCGCCAGTATGGCGGCAAGGAAATGTCTTATAACAACTACGTTGACGCGGATGCTGCCGTTCGCGCCGCCTATGACTTCACCGAGCCAGCAGTTGCCATCATCAAGCACGCGAACCCTTGCGGAATCGCGATTGGTGACCCAAACACCCCGGATGTGATTGCCGACGCTCACGCCAAGGCTCACATGTGTGACTCAACCTCTGCCTTCGGTGGCGTAATCGCGTCAAACCGAATCGTGACCGTGACCATGGCGCGCCAGATTGCTGGAATCTTCACCGAGGTAGTTCTCGCGCCTGGGTATGAAATCGAAGCTCTTGGCATCCTTCTTGAGAAGAAGAACATGCGCGTGCTTGAGTTGCCAGCCAACTATTCGCGCGAGCAACTAGAAGTCAAGCAGATCTCTGGCGGCATCCTGGTTCAAGAACCTGACGAATTCAGCCAATTCAATGCGCAGGGTTGGAAGCTGGTGACCGGCAAGAAGGCCGACGCGGCAACCATGGCAGACCTCGAGTTTGCTTGGCGTGCCTGCCGTGCGGTGAAGTCAAACGGTATCCTGCTGGCTCGCGAAGGCGCTTCGGTTGGTGTTGGCATGGGCCAGGTAAACCGAGTGGATTCTTGCAAGTTGGCCGTTGAACGTGCCGAATCACGTGCCCAGGGTTCGGTTGCGGCTTCAGACGCATTCTTCCCGTTTGCCGACGGCCTTCAGATTCTGATCGACGCCGGAGTGAAGGCAGTGGTTCAGCCTGGCGGTTCGATGCGTGATGAAGAAGTAATTGCCGCAGCCGATGCTGCCGGAATCACCATGTACTTCACGGGCGAGCGCCACTTCTTCCACTAAATCGGAGTTCGGCTAGAGGCTCGTGTTAGCCTAAAACCCGCTTTCTGGAATAACTTTCTAACAGCGGGGATTGGTTTTATAGATGAGCGAAAAAGGAACTTTGGCAACGTTGTTGCGAATTTTCCCATACGCGAAATCAGCTCTTCCGCGCATTGCCCTCGGCATGGTTGCTGCCATCGCGGCCCACCTCTTCGCGCTGGCCATCCCGCAGTTTCTGCGCGATTTAGTCAACTCTCTCAAAGACAACGGAACAGCCGAGACGCTCATCCCGGCAGTGCTCTTCGTCTTGCTGCTCGGCTTGCTCGAGGGCCTCGCGGTGCTGCTGCGTCGTTGGCTGGTGCTCACACCTGGAACCCACGTTGAGGCGGGGCTTCGCGCCAAGATCTATTCGAAACTTCAAGACCTGCCAGTTAGTTTTCACGACAAGTGGCCAAGCGGGCAGTTGCTCAGCCGCGCGACCGGTGACCTGAGCCTGATTCGCCGCTGGCTATCTTTCGGCCTCGTGCTATTCGTGGCAAATGGCCTCACCATCATCGTGGGCCTGGCGATCTTGTTCACATTCCACTGGATGCTGGGTCTGATTTTCTTCATCTGCTCGATTCCGATTTGGGTCAAGGGCTTCCAGTTCGAACGCAACTATCACTCCGTCGCACGCCTCAGCCAAGACCAGGCTGGAGACCTTGCTACCTCGGTAGAAGAGTCGGTCCACGGCATCCGCGTGTTGAAGGCGTTCGGTCGCGGCGATCACATTGCCGGCAAGTTTGCCGCTGAAGCTGACACCCTGCGCGGAACCGAAATCAAGAAGGCTGGCCTAATCGCGGGCATCTGGATCTATCTGATTCTGGCTCCTGAGTTTGCCGTTGGTCTTTCGCTGCTCGCCGGAGTGTGGCTGGTGTCTATCGACCAGTTGACCGTCGGTGGCTTGGTTGCCTTCCTAGCGACAACCACCGCACTTCGCTGGCCAACCGAGTCGATCGGGTTCTTGCTTTCAATGACCTTGGATGCCAAAACCGCCATCCAGCGCTTCTTCGAAGTTATTGACACCCCTGTAGACATTGCCGACCCTGAGAACCCGAAGACCATCACCGAGCCGCACGGCCGCCTCGAGTTCAAGGGAGTGCACTTCCGCTATTCGGATGCACCTGCCGACCAACCCGACCTGCTAAACGGTGTCGACCTAGTGCTCGAGCCAGGTGAATCAGTTGCGCTCATCGGAATCACCGGCTGCGGCAAGACCAGTCTCACTGCTTTGACTACGCGCTTGTATGACGTGACCGGCGGCCAAGTTCTTCTAGACGGCGTGGATGTCCGCGACCTAACCCGCGAAGAACTTCGCACCCACATCTCAATGGCATTCGAGGACGCAACCCTGTTCTCGGCCAGCGTGCGCGACAACGTCCTTCTCGGGCGCCCGGATGCCTCCGAAGCTGACCTAAAACAGGCTCTCGAAATCGCCCAGGCAAAGTTCGTCTATGACCTGCCAGAGGGTCTTGACACCAAGATTGGTGAAGAGGGCATGAGCCTCTCCGGCGGTCAGCGTCAGCGACTTGCACTTGCACGAGCGGTTGCGGCGAAGCCGGCCATCCTGGTGCTTGATGACCCACTATCTGCCCTCGACGTTGACACCGAAGCTTTGGTTGAAGAGGCCCTTCGCAGCGTTTTGACCACTACTACCGCACTCATCGTGGCACACCGCCCATCCACTGTTCAGCTCGCTGACCGCGTTGCCCTGATGCAGAATGGCCGCATCACCGCGGTCGGAAAGCACAGTGAACTTCTCGCCACCAACGATCACTATCGCTATGTGATTTCCAGTCTCGACGCCGCGGGGGAGATGATTTCATGAGTATGCAGGGAACCTCGGGCGAAGACCGTATTGAGCTGAACAAGGAAGAGTCGCGCATCGTCAAGCTGCGCGCACGCAAGCTGCTGTTCTCGCTTATTCGACCGGTACGTCGACGCCTGATTCTGAGTTTTGTGCTGGTTATTTTGAGCCAGGCCTTCCGTGTGGTCGGCCCGGCCTTGATTGCCTATGGCATCGACAGCGCTCTTCCTAAGGCGATTCGCAACGAGCTCACCCCGCTATACCTGGTGGTCGGCGGTTATCTGTTCGCGGCTTTGGCCACGACATCCTTGATTTATAGCTTCTTGAAATTCGCAGCCCGCACCAACCAGAACGTCATGTTCGACCTGCGCCAGCGCCTGTTCGTTCACTCGCAGCGACTCAGCCTAGAGTTCCACGAGACCTACACTTCGGGCCGTGTGATTGCTCGTCAGACCAGCGACCTAGACGCAATCAAAGAGCTTCTGGATACCGGTGGCAACGAAATGATTGCCGGTATTTTCTTCATGATTTTTACCGGTGCAGCGCTCTTGATTCTTGACCCGGGCAGCTTCGGCATCCTATTGTTTAGCTTCATTCCGCTGTGGTTCCTAACCCGTTGGTTCCAGAAGAACACCAAGCTTCGTTACCGCCAGACCCGAGTGGCCTCTGCCCGTCTGATCGTGAAGTTCGTTGAAACCATGACCGGCATCCGTGCCGTGAAGGCGTTCCGCAAGGAGAAGGACAACGAGTCAGAATACGCCGGCTACACCGAGGATTACCGCTCGGTCAACGCCAAGGTGATTCAGATTTTCGGTATTTACGACCCGGGTCTGACCATGATCGGTACCGTCACGGTTGCCTTCATCCTTCTCTTCGGTGGCTTCCGAGTTATCGACGGTTCACTAGGCATCGGAATCTTGACAGCGGCCATTCTCTATGCCCGCCGATTCTTTGACCCGATGGAAGGTCTGGCGATGTTCTACAACGCCTACCAGTCGGCGGGTTCTGCACTCGAGAAGATCTCGGGCGTGCTCGAAGAAGAAGAGTCGGTTCCTGAGCCAGAGCACCCGACCAAGCTCACCAATGCAACCGGGCACCTCGCTTTTGAAGATGTCGAGTTCCACTATTCGAACGGCAAGACCGTGCTGCCTGGTTTCAACCTGGATATTCCGGCCGGTCAAACCATCCCATCGCGCTGGTCGGAACCACCGGTGCCGGTAAATCGACGCTAGCCAAATTGGTTTCACGTCTTTACGACCCAAGTGTTGGCCGCATCACCCTCGACGGCATCGACCTTCGAGACCTGAGCAACCTGCAGTTGCGCCGAGCAATCGTAATGGTGACGCAGGAGGCATACCTGTTCTCTGGCTCGGTCGCCGAAAACATTGCACTCGGCAAGCCAGATGCCACCATGGATGAAATCGAAGCGGCAGCCAAAGCGGTTGGTGTTCACGAGTTCATTCTGAGCATGCCCGACGGTTACAACACCGACGTAAACAAGCGTGGTGGCCGCGTATCCGCCGGTCAGCGCCAGTTGATTTCTTTCGCGCGTGCATTCATCGCCGACCCAGCTGTTTTGATCTTGGATGAGGCCACGGCCTCGCTAGACATCCCGAGCGAGCGCCTAGTTCAGCAGGGATTGAAGACCCTGCTCAAGGGGCGAACCTCGATCATCATCGCGCACCGTTTGTCTACGGTCTCGATTGCCGACCGCGTTCTGGTCATGGAACACGGCGAAATCATCGAGGATGACGCCCCGGCCGCGCTGATTGCCGGCACCGGCAAGTTCTCGCGCATGCACGCAGCTTGGCGAGCCTCGCTGGTCTAATCGCTGGTCTAATCCCTGGCCGCTAACTATTTGAGCTTGCTGGCCTTGCTAATGGCCACCGCTGACCAGGCTGGCAGATTCAGTTTCGCGGTGCCATCCTTGGCGACCGTAACCCGTGCAGAACTCGCGCAGGCGACCTTGGAACCCTGCTTACCGGTCACGGCAACGTTGCAGTAGGTGCCTGCTGGCAGGGTGGTCTTGACCGAGCTAACAAACTTGGTTGGCCCGGTGTTGAACAACACGAAACCAAGCTTGCCTCTGCTGAAACCGTAGGCATTACCCTTGCTGACGTAGTTCTGCGGTGCAGCGGTTCCGACCGCGTCGCGCCACTGGATCATTCCGGTGATTCCGGCCCAGCGGTGTGAACAAACAAAACTTCCGTGGGCAACTTTGCCAACTGTTGTAGCCGAAGAGACGGTTGGGCAAACCGCATCCGCGGTCTTTCCGTTAGCCAGAACCTTTGGCCCGGCATCGCGGTCTGCAAATGCATAGCCCGAGTAAATCATTGGCTTTCCGTATGGAATCGAAAGCATGAACACGTTGGCTAGCTCGAACTTGACCTTGTCTTTATAGCTGAGGGTGGTCTTGTCACGCTCGGTGTCGTGGTTGGTGACCATAGCGATGGTGCCCTCAGCCGGTTCGAGCAACTCGAGAGCTGCTGGTGAGGCCTCGCCGGAGAGTAAACCGGCATCCTCGAACATCCCAGGCACCAATCGTGACCACTTGAAGCCAAAGGTGTTGCCGAACTCACGATAGAGAGCGGGCATGGCCGGGCCGTCATAAACCTCGAACAGGAATGAGGTGCTTCTCGGCAGAGCAGCAACAATTTGCTTCAAGTCTTCAACCGCGATGTGCTTGGCGGCGTCCACTCGGAAACCTTGGACTCCCAGCGAGAGCAGGTCCTGGAGGTAGTCGACAATCTTGGCCTGCACGGTTGGGCTCGAGGTGTTGAGGTCAGACAGACCGAGCAGTTCACATTCCTGAATCTCGGTGAGGTCATACCAGTTTGTGATCTCGCCGGTCGAGCTATCGCAGTGATGAAAATCCTCGTATGAGTAGAGGCCCGGGTACTCATACTTGTCGTGTTTGGTGCCCGCCCAACCTGTAGTTGAGCTAGCCGCCATGTGGTTGATCACAGCGTCAACGATGATTGCGACTCCGGCTTTTTCACAGGTGTCGACCATGTTGGCAAACTCGGCACGGGTGCCCAACTTAGATTCAAGTTTGTAACTCACCGGCTGGTAGTGAATCCACCACTCAGAACCGACAATGTGTTCCTGCGGAGGGCTGACTTCGACCCAGTCGTAGCCAGCAGGGCCAAGATTGGTGGTGCACTCCCTGGCGAGCGAATTCCAAGTCCACTCAAACATCTGCACGCCAACGCTCTTAGTGGTCACAACCTGGGATGGGGGTGTCACCATCGAATCCGATGCGCTTGCCAGCCCAGTTGGCACAAGGGCCGCAGCGGCGGCAAAGGCGAGTGACTTGAAAAATAGTGAGGCTGAGCGTTTTGAGGGCATGGCTGCCTAGCTAAAAATTACGGTGCGGTCGCCGTCGAGAAGCACGCGGTGTTCCGCAAACCAACGCATCGCCTGGGTGAGGGTCTTTGACTCGACATCCTGGCCGATTGAAACCAGGCGGTTCTTCGAGTCAGAGTGCTGAACGCGAACCACGTTCTGCTCGATGATCGGTCCTTCATCCAAGTCGGCGGTCACAAAGTGGGCGGTGGCACCAATCAGCTTCACGCCGCGAGCGTGTGCCTGAGCGTATGGATTAGCGCCCTTGAAGCCCGGCAGGAATGAGTGGTGGATGTTGATGATGCGACCCTCAAACTCTTTGCAGAACTCCTCTGAGAGAATCTGCATGTAGCGGGCCAGAACGATTAGTTCGATGTCGTGTGCGTTGATGAAGGTGCGAAGCATGGCCTCAAACTCGCGCTTGTCGGCATCGCTCTTGATTGAGTGTTCCTCGAATGGAACCGAATAGAACTCGGCAAGCGAAGCCAGGTCTGAGTGGTTTCCGAACACGGATGGAATCTCAACCGGAAGTTGACCGCTGCGCTGGCGGAACAAGATGTCATTGAGGCAGTGAGCGCTCTTCGAAACTAGAACCAGGGTCTTCATCGGGCGACCGACAACGTCAAGCACCGAATCCATGTCATAGCGAGCGATGACCGGTGCAAGTTGTGCCTCAAACATTTCGCGTGGAACAGCTGACTCGATCTGCAGGCGCATGAAGAAGCGGCCGGTGTCGAGCGAGGTGTATTGGTGAGACTCGGTGATGTTTCCGTTTGCCGCCACAATCGCACCTGAAATCGCGTGAACGATGCCCGGCTTATCTTCGCAAACAAAGGTGAGAACCCAGTGGGTTGTGGCTGTAGAGGTCATGGGTTCCAGTTTATCCGATGGTAGAATTACCTCACCGCATCAGGCCTATAGGAGCCCATTAATGTCTTCTTCATTCAACTTGCCACTAAGCGAATCTGATCCAGAAATCGCCGC
>JBDLUE010000016.1:0-13801 GCA_039805505.1 Actinomycetota bacterium | reverse complement strand
ACCAGAACCGAGCATGCCGTGGAGGTTTGGGAGCGCTGGTCGACCATCCCTTTGGCGATTTTGGCCATTCTCTATCTGGTGCTCTATTCGTTTGAGGTCTTGGCTCACCTTCCGCCAGCTCTGTTCTTCGACTTCGTCGTGGTCAGCGACATCATCTGGGCAATTTTCATCATCGACTTTTTGGCTCGCTTCTTCTTGAGCCCAAAGAAGGTGCCGTTCCTGAAGCGCAACGCAATCGAGCTGGTTGCCCTGATTTTGCCGTTCTTCAGAGCATTCAGAATGTTCCGCGTAATCATCGCCCTAGGGTTCTTGTCACGAGTGGGCAAGTCGCTCAATGCCCGCATCAACATCTATGTCGGCGTGATTTTGCCGCTGCTCATTTATGTTTGCGCACTTGGCGTCTATGACGCAGAGCACAAAGCTCCGGGCGCCAACATCACCAACTTCGGTGACTCAATCTGGTGGGCTTTTGTGACCATCTGCACCATCGGTTATGGCGACTATTACCCGGTCACCTTCGAGGGTCGCGCGATTGCCGTGCTGCTAATGGTGGCCGGCCTGGCATTCATCTCAGTGATCACGGTTTCGGTCGCCACCCTGTTCTTGAACCGCCTCGAGTATGACCTGCTGCAGAAGAAGATTGCGCCTAAGCGCAAGGGTTCGGCCGACTAACCTCGCGGTGCTCCGAGCACGGCTCGCGAGTCTTCGAACATCAGATAGAAGTCGTTGAGGCTCACACCGGTTGCGTCGTTGAACGCCTTGGCGAAGCTCTTGCCGGCACCAATCTCTCGATAGACCGCAACGAACTTCTTCATGCCAACGCGCGACACCAAGAATTCGGTTGCGATTGAACCGATGCCGTATGGGTCCATCTTGCCGTCGTTTTCGGTGACCTCAGCCAACTTGAGCGACCTGGTTCCTGGGCCGGTGGTGCGCTGCAGCATCCAGGTTCGCGCATCTGAATAGCTGTTGAACCCCAGGCTGGCTGCGGTCTGGGTGCCCACGAAAACCGCCGGCCCCTCCCAGAACCATTGCGGTGTGCCACACGGCACACAGTCACTGGTCGAGAGCGCTTGAACTGAGTGGAAGAACTCGTGCCCCGGGGTCTGCTTCATGCCGATGGCATCGATGTTGATCAGGTTTTCTTTTTCAATGAAGGCGTAGTTCCAAACACCGGTGTCTGAACCGCCACGAGCAGGTGCGCCCTCGAAAGACCGTGCGCGATCTTCGGCAGCGCGCTCACCATAAACCTTGGCGAACTCGACTTTCAACCACTCGACATCCTTGGCAATAAACGCCGTGTATGGGCCAACAAGCTGCGGATACTCAAAGGTCGTCGCAACCTTGGTGACGCCCTGCTTGATCCAGTCGATCCAATAGTCAGGAGTGCCGGCTTGGGCAACCACATTGACGGTCGCCTCCCGCTTCTTGTCGGCAACATAGGCTGCGAATTCCTTGGTGGCAGCTTCGACAACCTCAGCACTCGAAGTCGGCTTCGCCCAGCCGTTGGCCTTGTATGCCGCCGCTGCATCAACACTGATGATCTCTGGCGTTGCCGGGTTCGGTTCACCCGAGGCAATCGGCTTTGGTGTGCTCGGCTTGGCAACCGTCTTGACGCCCTTGTTCCAAACCAGTTTCTTGCCCGACTTAACGCAGGTGAACTTGGTCGAGGTGCTACCGCTCTTCACGGTTTGTGTGATGCCAGCCTTGGTGCACTTGGCACCGGCCTTCGGCGTTGCTGCCATAGGCGATGATTAGGCCTGCAATAACTGCTGCCGAAAGAGTTTTGCGCATGCTAAGAATCTAGCGGAGCAACGCTCTCAAACCCAAGGGTTCGGCCGACTAACCCTTAGTCTTCGAACGGGTCGGCAATGCCGATGTAGACGGTCTCGAGGTATTCCTCGATGCCTTCCTTGCCACCTTCGCGGCCAAGACCCGAAGCCTTCACGCCACCGAAAGGTGCCGCTGGGTTTGAGACGATGCCGGTGTTTAGACCGAACATGCCAACCTCAAGCGACTCGGCAAGACGCAGACCACGGTTTAGATCCTTGGTGAACGCATAGGCGACCAAACCGAACTCGGTGTCGTTAGCAAGTGCAATCGCCTCAGCCTCGTTCTTGAACGTCACGATCGGAGCAACCGGGCCAAAGACCTCGTGCTTCATGATGCGGGCGTCAGCCGAAACGTTGGTCATCACGGTCGGTGGGTAGAAGTATCCATCGCCGGCCGGAACAGCGCCACCGGTGAGCACAGTCGCGCCCTTCGAGACGGCATCCTCAACCAGCGCGTGGATGTTGGTGCGGCTCTTCTCGTCAATCATTGGGCCGATGTTTGCGCCATCCTCGGTGCCACGGGCAACCTTGAGCGCCGCCATCTTGGCAGCCAACTTGGTCGAGAACTCCTCGGCAATACTTTCGTGAACCAGGATGCGGTTTGCCGCGGTGCAAGCCTCACCCATGTTGCGAAGCTTGGCGAGCATGGTGCCGGTCAGAGCCTTCTCGATGTCGGCATCTTCGAAGATGATGATTGGGGCGTTGCCACCGAGCTCCATCGAAACGCGCAAGACCTGGTCGGCTGAGTCGGCGATTAGGCGACGCCCAACCCCGGTTGAGCCGGTGAAGGAAAGCTTGCGTAGGCGAGAATCCTTGATCAGCGGGCCGGTAACCTCACCAGGTTGCTCGGTCTGGATCACGTTAAGCACACCCTTTGGCAGGCCAACCTCTTCGAGCACCTTTGCGAACAACAGGGTGGCAAGCGGGGTCAAGGCTGCCGGCTTGATGACCATGGTGCAACCAGCTGCAATTGCAGGGGCAATCTTGCGGGTTGCCATGGCTAGCGGGAAGTTCCAAGGGGTGATGAACAGCGATGGACCAACCGGGCGCTTCTGAACCATGATTCGCATCTTGCCATCTGGGGCGGTTGCGAAACGACCAGCCTGGTGGGTGGTCTCTTCGCTGAACCAGCGCAGGAACTCGCTGCCGTAGGCAACTTCGCCGCGGGCCTCGGCAACCGGCTTGCCCATTTCTAGAGACATAAGAATGGCGAACTCGTCGGCCATTTCGGTAACGCGGTCGAATGCCTTGCGCAGGATTTCGGCGCGGAATCGCGGCGAGGTCTTGGCCCACTCGGCCTGGGCTGCGTGGGCTGCGGCAAGCGCATCCATGCCGTCTTTAGGGGTTGCGTTGGCAACCTGCACGAGCACCTTGCCGGTGGCAGGGTCGATGACGTCGATGAGTGAACCGTCAGAGGAATCTTTCCACTCGCCATTTACATAAATGCCGCGTGGAACGAGTGCTAGAACTCTTGCTTCGTCTTGTGGGGTGACGCTCATAGTGTCTTCTCCAAAATTCCGATGACCTGCTCGCGGGTTGGCGCTACAGGGTTGTTGTTAGTAACCGCGTCTTCGACTGCGTCGTTAGCAAGTGAGGCCAGGTGCTCGCCCGAAATGCCAACATCAGAAAGCCTACCCTTCAGACCAACCTGTTCGATGAGCTCGGCGATGCGTGCAATAGCGGCATCTGCGTTAGCTGCCTCTGACTGCTCGGTCTTGCCAACACCCAGCGCAAAAGCTAGGCGGGCAAAGCGAGGCATGCGGTGCGGAAGGTTGAACTTGAGCACCTCTTCGAGCACTAGGCACAGGGCAACACCGTGAGGCACGTTGAATTGGCCGCCAAGCGCGTGGCCGATTCCGTGCACCAAGCCGAGGCCGGTGTGCGAGAAGCCGACGCCGGCGATGTGTGAGGCAAGTAGCATCTGCGAACGAGCTTCGATGTCAGAGCCATCGGTGCAGGCCTTCACGATGTTCTGCGAGACCATTTCTACAACTTGAAGGGCAATGCCATCGCTGTATGGGTTTGGTCGCGCCGAGATGTATGACTCGGTGGCGTGAACTAGGGCATCCATGCCGGTTGCCGCGGTTGCCTTTGGTGGCAGGCCGACGGTCAAGGCCGGGTCAAGGATGGCCGCCTTGGCGAGCGCGCTCGAGTGGCCAACGTAGAAACGCTTGTGCGTCTTCTCGTCTGTGATCACACCGAAAGCGTTGACTTCAGAACCGGTGCCCGCGGTGGTTGGAATCGCGATGATCGGGATTCCCGCGTTCTTGAACGGGGTCGAGTAGTCGAGGCCGATTCCACGCTCAGGGTTCACGGCACCCAGTGAGACACCCTTAGCGGTATCCATGGATGAACCGCCGCCGAGGGCAATCAAGATGTCGCAGTTAGCCGCAGCGCCTGCATCCGAGCCCGCGTCAACACAGGCAGTGGTTGGGTTTGGGGTTACCCCATCGAAAATCGAGACTGTGATGCCGGCCGCTTCGAGGCTTTCCTTCACAGCAGCGCAGATAGGTGATGCGCCTAGGAATGGGTCGGTGATGATCAGCGCGCTCTTGGCACCCTGGGCTGCTGCTAGCTCGCCGACCTTAGAAACCGAGCCAACGCCAAAGTGGGCGGCTGGCTTTGGGTCGAGAACTAGTTCGTAGCTCGAAAGTTTTCTGGTTTCAGACATCTTTATGCGTCGATTCTTAGGGTCTGACCGATTAGGTCTTCGTACAACTTCATAGGGGTCATTTCGCCGGCTAGGTCGCCATACTGGGCCTTGGCACGGCGGAAGATCTGCTCAACCTGGCCAGAAAGTTCAACTGGAACACCAACTGCGCGAGCAAGATCGGTGTGGAGGCCTAGGTCCTTGCACGCAAGGGCAATCGCGAAGCCCTCGTCATAGTCGCCGTGCTTGAGCACTGAAAGAACGTCGTTCTCAACGAAGTTTGAGTTGGCTGGGCTGGCAATCAGTGACTGGCGCAAGACCTCTAGGTCTACGCCGGCCTTCACGCCAACGCTCAATACCTCGGCGGTTGCAACCAGGTGCGAGAACCAAAGCTGGTTGATGGCAAGCTTCACGGCGTAGCCCGCGCCAGCCTTGCCAACGTGCAGGATGCGCTTTGGGTCGCCCATGGCTTCGAAAACATTCTTCATCTGGGCGAACTGCTCAGCGGTTCCGCCGGCAAAAATCTGAAGACGGCCGTTGGCGGCACCGACAGACATGCCCGAAACCGGAGCATCCATGATGTTTAGGTCTCGGTCGGCAGCCATCTTGCGCGCGCGGTCGGTTACCTCAGGCACCGAGGTCGACATGTCAACCCAGAAGCCGCCATCCTTGATGCCAGACAAAATGCCGTTCTCACCCATCGAGACAAGGTCAACGTGCTTTGGGGTTGGCAACATGGTGATGACGACATCGCTCTTGGAAGCTACCTCGGCCGGAGTCGCGGCCCACTCAGCACCATTGGCGAGCAGGGTCTCGGCCGCTTCTTTGCGAACATCGTTGACGACTAGCTTGAATCCGTTCAACTGAAGGTTCTTGGTCATGCCAGAACCCATGTTGCCTAGGCCGATGAAGCCAACGGTGGTTGTCTCTTTATTGAACATTTTCAGCTTCCTTGCTGGTTGATTGATTGGGGGTTTGGCTAGGAAATTTCTTCGGAACCCAGGTCGATCCAGGTGGTCTTGAGGGCCGTGTATGAATCGAGGGCGTGAAGCGAGCGGTCGCGGCCGAAGCCTGAACTCTTGAACCCTCCGAACGGCACGATGATGTCGGCAACGTCAAAGGTGTTTACCCAGACTGTTCCGGCGCGAACCGCACGTGCAACCTTGTGGGCACGCGAGATGTCTTTGGTCCAGACGCTCGCGGCCAGGCCATACTCGGTGTCGTTGGCCAACGCGATTGCCTCGGCTACCGTCTTGAACGTGGTCACGGCAAGCACCGGACCGAAGATCTCCTCCTGGCCAATGCGGCTTGAGTTGTCAACACCATCAAGTATGGTCGGCTCGACGAAGTAGCCGCTTTCTAGCCCGGCTGCCGGAGTAAAACGCTTGCCGCCCATGGCGACGGTAGCCTTCTCATCCTTGGCGATCTCTAGGTAACCAAGCACGCGCTCTAGCTGCTTTTTGCTGACGATGGCGCTGACCTGGGTGGCCGGGTCGAGCGTGTCGCCAAGCTTCAGCGACTTTGCAACACGGATGGTCGCCTCGAGAAGCTTGTCGTGAACGCTTTCGTGCACGAGCAGGCGAGAGCCGCCGTGGCAGGTCTGGCCGGCATTGTAGAAGATGCCCCAGGCGACCGAAACCGCACAGGCTTCGATGTCTTCGACGTCGTCGAAAACGATGTGTGGCGACTTGCCACCAAGCTCAAGCGCAACCTGCTTGCCATTGCTCTGGCCTGCATACTCCTGGAACATGCGGCCAACCTGAGGCGAACCGGTGAAGGTGATCTTGTCGACCAGCGGGTGGCGGCCAAGCGCCTGACCTGCTTCGTTTCCGAAACCGGTGACGACGTTTAGGACACCGGCCGGTAGCCCGGCCTCAATCGCAAGTTCGGCTAGGCGAAGTGACGCCAAGTTGGTGTTTTCGGCTGGCTTAAGAACCACCGAGTTTCCGGCGGCAAGTGCCGGCGCGAGCTTCCACGCTGAAATGATCAGCGGGTAGTTCCAAGGCACGACTGCACCGATAACGCCTAGAGGTTCGCGCGAAATCAAAGCGAGAGCCGAACGCGGGGTTGGCGCAATCTCGTCGTAGATCTTGTCCAGCGACTCGCCATACCAGCGAAAGCTGCGCGCAGCCGATGGCACGTCAACGTTTAGAGAGTCTCCGATTGGGTGGCCGGTTTCGATTGACTCGAGCAGCGCCAGCTCATCCTTGTGTTCAAGCAATAGCTCTGAGAAACGAACCAATACTTGCTGGCGGTGGCGCACATCGGCCTTCGACCAAACGCCCGATTCAAAGGCAGCGGCAGCTGACTTGACCGCTGCGTCAACATCGGCAGCCTTGCCTCGAGCAACCGTGGTGATGACCGAGCCATCGCGCGGGGCGAGAGTCTCGAATCGTTCGCCATCCAAGGCTGCAACGAACTTGCCGTCGATGAACAGGTCGTTCTTAGGTTTCAGGTTTTTGGCCTGCTCCACCCAATTGGTCATTTTCAGTTCTGCTTTCTGCGGCTAAATGGTGAAACGTTTAACGGCATCGTGGTCGAGTTCGATGCCCAGACCAGGAGCGTTTGGCACGAGAACATCTCCGTGCTTGTCCACGTTAACCGGTTTGATAAAGAAGTCTCGTCGCTCGACTGTCCAACCAGGTGGGTCGAATGGGAACTCAAAGTATGGGCCACCACCAACACCGGCAACCACGTGCAGGTTGGCTAGAACGCCGAGGCCGTTGGTCCATGAGTGCGGGGTGAACTGACGGTGCTTCAACTCAGCGGCTTCGGCAACCTGGCGTGCGCGAAGCATGCCAACCGCGAGAACAACGTCTGGTTGATAGATGTCGAGTGCGTCCTGCTCGACTAGGTGAGCCATCTCACCCATCGAACGAACCATTTCGCCACCCGATAGCTGAACTCCAACTTGCTGGCGAACGCGCTTCATGCCATCGATGTCGGCCTGAGGCAGAGGCTCTTCGATCCACAAGACGTTCAGTTCGTGAAGCTGCTCGGCAACCGAATGAACCTTGCTGAGAGTCAATGCCGGCTCGATGTCACCAGACATGCGCCACATCTGGTTCATGTCGACCATGAGGTCAAAGTCAGGGCCGACAGCTTCACGAGCTGCACGAACCGAGGCGATTCCTTCGGTCAGAGCATCGCGTGAGATGCGGATTTTCATTGCCCTGAAGCCAAGTTCTTTAGCTGCAACCGCTGCATCCGCACGAGCGGCCGGCGCCTTTAGCTCTCCTGATGAGGCATAGGCAGCCATGCGGTCTTTCGCGCCACCGAAGAGGGTTGCAACCGGAAGCCCGGCGACCTTTCCGATGATGTCCCAAAGGGCAACCTCAAGTGGCCAATACCGGCCACCGTGGAAGTTGATGGTTTCAATGCGCTTGACCTGGTTGACGATCTGCAGCGGGTCTGTGCCGATAAAAAGGTGCTGGTATGCCTCGAAGCCATCCATGGTGTCGCCCGAGCCATAGCCGGTTATGCCTTCGTCGGTTTCGACCGTCACAAGGGTCGCGGTGAATTCGCGACGTGGGTTTGGATCCCAAGCTGCATTGAACGCTGGGTCCAGCGGCAAGCGCATCCTGGTTAGTTTGATGCTTGTGATTTTCAAGACTTAGTCCTTAGCGGTGTAGAAGGGGTTGTGAGGAAGCTTGCGGTTATCGAGCACTTCATCAATGCTCGGAAGATTTTTGGCACCGTTCGTGAGTGCGTTACGAGTTGCCTCGCGGTTGTTGCGATAGACGGCGTCTTCGTCGTCAGCGCCTGGATTCACCCAAACGGCTGCGATGATGCAGCCAGCGTCAAGGTCAATTTTCTTGATGTATCCCTCGGCCACAGCGTCAGCGACACCGCCGGCAACGCCAGCCTGCGCTGCACCCCAGATAATCAGCCCGTGCTGATCACTGTCTGGAGCCGCCTTTGTCACGAATAGGGTCAGAGGCTTGACCGGTAGTGATGGCTTGAGAACCGTTACGAATGGAACATGGCCCTGAGAAGGAGTGGCAAGGGCTGTTGCCCATGCCACTCCCGCTGGCCCTTCACGGTGACCGAACACAGTGTTGATGTGTGCGGCATTTACGCCTTCACCGATGAATGATTCACCGATTTGCATGTGAAGTGCCATCTCAGTTCCTTACTTGTTACAGATCGTTTGAAGCGTTTGATACTTGTGTTGCTTTTGTTGCTTTGCTCTTCGAAAGCTGGTGCTATTCGGTGATGAAACCCTGCTCGACTAGGAAGTCGTGTGCGATGTCAGCTGGCTCATCGCCATCAACGTCTGCACGTGCGTTTAGGGTCTGCATTACCTCGTCGGTTAGAACCGCAGTCAACTTGTTGATGATGTCAGCGATGGCTGGGTATGCATCTAGAGTGCTCTGCTTCAAGGTGAATCCAACCTGGTAAACCGGGAAGTATTCCTTGTCATCGGTCATGACGGTTAGGTCAAGAGCCTTGATGCGGCCGTCAGTTGCGAAGACCTCACCGAAGTTGCAGTCTGCACCCTTGTCGGTAACTGAGTAGATCGCACCGGTGTCTAGAGTTACAGTCTTGCCGGTTAGGCCGTAGGTCTTCTTTAGACCTTCCCAGCCGTCTGGGCGAGATGCGAACTCTGACTCAACACAGAAGGTCTGCTCTGAAGCTGGAAGCTTTGCAACGTCTGAAAGTGACTTGATGCCTAGCTCTGCAGCCTTCTCTGAACGGATAGCGAATGCATAGGTGTTGTTAACCGCTGCACCGTTTAGCCATGCAATGCCGTTAGCGCCATCAGCAGCCTTAACTGCGTCATACTGCGCCTGAACGCCAGCAACTGGCTTGTCGTTGCCTAGGTAAGCAAGCCATGAGGTGCCGGTGTACTCCCAGTAGCCCATGAATTCATCTGACTCAAGAGCGGTGCGGACGTTTGCTGAACCAACGATGGTCTTGTAAGTGGTCTCTGCGCCGTTGGCGTTTAGAAGCTCACTGACCATGTTGCCAAGGATGTACTGCTCTGAGAAGTCCTTTGCTCCAACTACACCGGTTAGGCCGGTAAGTGAAGCAGTTGCAGTTGCGTCCTTTGATTCTTCGGCAGGCGCACAGCCAGCCAAAATTAGGCTGCCGACGATGCCGACTGCAGCCAGTACAGTCTTAAGACTGGTTTTCATTTACTGCTCCTTTGTATTAATTGATTGATGAGCTGGGTTCAACCTTGAACTCAGACTCCCTTGGGCTTCAGCAAGTCTTCGACCAGACCGGCAAGCCAGTCCATCCCCAAGGCGATGCATGAAACCACAACTGCGCCGGTTAGCGTGACGGCTTCGCGAGAGAGCTTTAGCCCAACCACGAGAACCTCCCCTAAACCACCGGCGTTGATGAATGTGGCAATCGTTGCCACACCAACACTGAAGACGAGGGTTGTTCTAAACCCCGCCAAAATAACTGGAACGGCCAGAGGCAGTTCGATTTTTCGCAAAATCTGGCCCCCGGTCATGCCCATGCCACGAGCCGATTCGATGATCGATGGGTTGATCTGCGAGATGCCCACCATCGTGTTTCTGATCACCGGCAAAAGACCATAGAAAACCAAGGCGATGATCGCGGTTGACCAGCCGATTCCAAGGATGAGTGCCAGAAGAATGATCACGCCAACGGCAGGGGTTGCCTGCCCGATGTTTCCGATGCCGACAATCGCGCCGCGAACGAACTTTGACTTCGAACGGCTGACGATGATGCCCGCCGGGATTGCTATGGCTGCCACCAACAAAGCTGCGGCAATAGATAGACGAATGTGCTCATCGATCTTTGCCAGCATGTATGGCCAGTTCAGCGCGAAGGACTCGATCTTGTCTGGGGCACCACGAAGCGAAAGGAAGAGCAGCAATGCACCCAGAGCGGCAAGAATCAGAACCGGGGTTCCGAATCGCTTGGCGGTGAAGTACTTGCCCTTGCGGTCGGACGGTTGGCTATAAGAGGTGCTCACATCCTTGGCAGCCTGGATTGACATTTTTATTCAGCCTTCAATCCGCTGAGTGAGGTGACATCGGCACCAAGTGCGTTGGAGATGTTTTCAACCGAGATGCTTCCAACGGCACGGCCATCGGCGGCGACTACAGGAACCGGCGAACCACCATTCAGCACGATGTGGTCTAGGGCTTCGCGAAGGTTTTCGACGACGCCAACGCTTAGGCCTGAACCTGACTGTGCAGGGCCAAGTTTCGCCTGGCTGACCGGAATCAAAGCCAAGCGCTTCAGTGCGGCACCCTGACCGATGAACGACGAAACATAAGCGCTGGACGGCTTAGCCAGGATGTTTGCCGGGGTGTCGAACTGCTCGATTTGCGAACGCTCGCTGAGAACAGCGATGCGGTCGCCGAGCTTGATTGCCTCGTCGAAGTCGTGGGTAACGAAAACGATGGTCTTGCCAATGTTGGCCTGTAGGCGCAGGAACTCATCCTGGAGCTTTTCACGGGTGATCGGGTCGGTAGCGCCGAACGGTTCGTCCATCAACATCACCGGAGGGTCGGCTGCAAGCGCACGAGCCACACCCACGCGCTGCTGCTGGCCTCCAGAAAGCTGCTTTGGATAGCGATTTGCGAAACGGCTTGGGTCTAGTTCGACCAAAGAGAGAAGTTCTTCGACGCGAGATGCGGTCTTGTCTTTATCCCAGCCAAGCAACTTTGGAACCACCGAGATGTTCTCGGCGATGGTCATGTGCGGGAAGAGACCGATCTGCTGGATGACGTAGCCGATGCGGCGGCGCAGGAGATTCTGGTCTAGAGACAAAACGTCTTCGCCATCGATCTTGATTGAGCCCGAGGTTGGCTCGATGATTCGGTTGATCATCTTCATCGTTGTGGTCTTGCCACAACCCGATGGCCCGACCAGCATGATTAGCTCGCCAGGGTTGATGCTCATCGAGAAGTTCTCGACGGCCGCCTGAGGCTGGCCCGGATACGACTTGGTGACATTCGTCAGTTCGATGCTTGCGCCACTGGTTGCCTTAGACACGGATACCTCTCGAGGTTGTTAGTCGGTTGATCAGAATGAAAACTGCGTCGAAACTCAGAGCGATGATCACGATGACCACTGTTCCGGTGAGCGCGAAGTTGAGTGCATTGGCGGCGCCAAGCATCGATAGACCCTTGAAGATGTAAGCGCCCATTCCAGGGCCAGCTACATAGGCGGCGATTGCTGCGATGCCCACAGATAGCTGAGCTGCGACGCGAAGGCCGGTCAGGATCACAGGCCAGGCGATTGGAAGCTGAATCTTTAGAAGAACGGTGAGCTTGCTCATTCCCATGCCTCGAGCTGACTCGATTACGGCTGGGTCAACCTCGCGGAGGCCAACCACGGTGTTGCGCACGATTGGAAGCAGCGAGTAGATGCTCAAGGCGAAAACGGTCGAAGCCCATCCGAGGCCCAGAATTGGAATGAGGATGGTTAGCAATGCCATCGATGGAATCGTCAGGATGATTCCCGCAGTTGCCACGGCAGCTGAACGAGCGACCGGCTTCTCCCAGACGAGAAGGCCGGTGCCTACACCGATGACTGCTGCGATTGAGAGCGAGATGAGAACAACGAGGACATGCTCGCCGGAGAGCTCCAGGATTTCGTCAAACTTCTTGACGAGGAACGGTAGGACTAAACCCAGGTCATAATCCATGACGGCCTCTTCCTTGAGAATCTGATTGCACTTCGCGTGCTAACCCAAAACTAGAAACGAGTTGTGTATGTCGCAACGAGAGTTGTTAGTATGTCAACTGTTGTCGATAACAATCCGGTAACTAGGTTTTTAGGGAGCCCTACATGGATAGCGAAACTCGCGTAAAGAGGCGGAATTCCGCGGGTTTGAGCCGTGACCTCGAGGTTCTGGAAGTTCTTGGCACTCCAGAGGCCCTTCGCTACCACGGGCTTGGCGTCAATCGAGTCGCCGAACTGACAGCGCGCGATAAGGGGCAAATTTCTCGAACGTTGGCAACCCTGGCCGATGCGGGTTTCGTTCAGCGAGACCGTTCGACCGGTCGCTATCGCCTCGGGTTCCAGCTCTACGCTCTGGCATCGAGAACCACCGAGGCCAGACTCGTTGAAGAGTCGGCGCGCTTTTTGCGCAAAGCGGTCAACCTGACACACGAAACCACCCACCTCTGCGTGCTTCGTGGCGGCAATGTTTTGACACTCAAAAGCGAAATGTCAAACCACGCCTTCCGCGGAGTCGGCTGGGAGGGCGTCAGTGTCGCCGCACTAAAGACTTCATCGGGTCGCGCATTGATTAGCGACTGGAGCGAGGCCGAGGTGTCCGAGTGGTACGCGGAGCACGCGGGTGACTCCACGATTATTCGCCCCACCATTGGTGCGCCCGTGACTCTGCCTATTTCAGCGGAGGACGCTGAGGCTGATCTGGCATTCGCAAGAATTCGAAGCCTAGATGCGCTGCTAGTTGAGCTCGCGAGAATTCGCTCCCAAGGTTACGCAACCGTTGACGAGGAATTTGAGTTTGGCTTGGTCGGTGCATCAGCGCCCATCCGAGACCAATCAAATCGAATCATCGGAGTGATTAACGTGAGCGCGCCTAAGAATCGAATTGGCCCTCAGCTTGATCAAGTCGGTGAAATCGTTCGCAAGATTGCAGGCGAATTCTCGGCCCACCTGGGTGCTACAGAGACTTCTCGCTAATCGCTTTTGGTTTCCTCTGTGTGATGGCCGAGCCAAGCGCGACCAACACGGCACCGACCGGCAGGTTCCAGCTGAACGGCTCGCCCAACACCAGCCAGCCGATAATCAGCGACACCAGCAGCGTCGGGTAGCTCGCGGAGCTCGCAATAGCGCTGCCCGCTCGTTCGATTAGCTGCAGGTTCCACACATAGGCCAACCCGCTGCCAATCACTCCCATCACAACCATGGATGCAATCACCGGAGTTGTAACCGCACCGATTAGTGGCGGCCCGGTCAATAGGTATAGCGGTAGCAGTGTCACTGTTGCAAACACGACCTGCCAAAGAGCGATGCTTTCCGCTGGGTGCTTGTGGCCGACGAGGTAGCGATGTGAAAACGGAATGGCAACGCCGTAGCAAAAAATGGCGAGCACAACGGCGGCAACACCGAGCGGGTCGTTCTCGCCGATGTCACCGTTCGAGATTCCGAGAGCCCAAAGTGCTCCGATTAGACCCACGAAGATGCCGGCGATTTGAGAAAGTTTTGGCCGCTCATCTCGGAAGGCGATCAGCATAACAATCAAGGTGGTGATTGGCGTGGCGGTGTTGATGATGCTGGCGATTGTTGTGCTGACGTGCTGCTGAGCAAAAGCGAACAGGGTGCCCGGGATGACGTTCATGAGAAGGGCGACAAA
>JBDLUE010000015.1:0-17977 GCA_039805505.1 Actinomycetota bacterium | reverse complement strand
ATCCTGCAGCTCGCCGGCGCTAAGGGTGTTTCAATGCCGATTGTCGAGCAGGTGCAGTTGGTGCTCGAAGGCAAGATGAACCCTAGGGACATCGCCCCGCACCTAACCCACGAAACTGACGGACCGGTAGGCGAGTAGCCGTGGCGAAACTAAACCTGGTTCTGCTATTTGGTGGCCGCTCTAGCGAGCACTCGATTTCTTGTGCAACAGCTGCCGGCGTGCTCGGTGCGATTGATCGAACCAAGTACAACGTCATACCAGTTGGCATCACCAAGCAGGGTGTATTCGTGCCGGCTGCCGACGATGCGGCCAAGTGGGCACTTCGCAAGGGTGAGCTAGCCACCGTCCAGGATGAGGGTTCGAGAATCGAATTCGCCATGGATGGCAGCCGCGAAATCACTCGCCTGGACATCACCGGAGCCCGCAGCTCACTCGGTCAAATCGATGTGGTTTTCCCGGTTCTGCACGGTCCATTCGGCGAGGATGGAACCCTCCAGGGCTACCTAGAGTTGCTCGGTTTGCCATACGTGGGCAATGGGGTTTTGGCCTCGGCTGCCGGTATGGATAAAGAGTTCACCAAGGCGCTGTTTGAGGCCGCTGGCGTGCCGGTAACCCCGCATGTTGTCATCCACCAGCGGGACTGGTTGGCAAACCCGACCGTTGCACTCGAGGCCGTTGCCGGGCTTGGTGGCTTGCCACTATTCGTGAAACCTGCGCGAGCCGGTTCATCCGTGGGTGTCTCGAAAGTCAAGGACATGTCAGAGTTCAAGGCTGCCGCAAAGTTGGCCTTCGAAAATGACAACAAGTTGGTCGTTGAAAAGGGCCTCGTTGGTCGCGAAGTTGAGTGTGCGGTGATCTCGGGCCGAGGTTCTGAAGAGCCACGCGTCTCGATCGCCGGCGAAATTGTGGTGACCGGCCGCGACTTCTATGACTTCGAAGCCAAATACCAGGATGAAGACTCGGTCGACCTGATTATTCCGGCAAAGTTGTCGGATGCGGAGCTTGCCGAGATGCAGGCAATCGCTCGCCGGGCTTTCAAGTCGCTCGGTTGCGAGGGGTTGGCTCGCGTCGATTTCTTCTTGACCGCGGATGGCTTCTTCGTTAACGAGATCAACACGATGCCTGGCTTCACGCCGCTGTCGATGTTCCCATCGCTGTGGCAGGCTTCGGGCATTGAATACGCCGAGCTAATCGACGAACTAATTCACCTGGCTCTCATCAAGAACTAATCGTTCAAGAGTTAGTTAGTGACCGCGGAGCATTCCTTGGTTGCTTCGATGCTCTGAATCGCAGTGCTCAACTCATCCAAGACGCTGACGCCGGCAACTTTATTTGAATCAACAATCACTTCGGTGGCTGGGGTGCGGCCGAAAGTGATGAATCGGTAACTTGGTTTCGCGCTCTCGTCCACCAGCCAGTCGACACCGCTTGCGTTCACGCAAGGCAGGGTGCTCACTTCAACCGGCTCAAGCCCGCAGCGCAGAATCACCGAGGCCGGGTTGCCCCAAGCGCCGGTTGCCTGAGCATCCGTGGAGCGTTTTGCCTCGTTTGCCAAGGTGGCCGGAAGGCGAACTGAAACCTCGGCGCAAGCCGGGTTGTTCGAGTCAGCGGCGGCTTCGAGGCTAATGATCGGGGTGCACGCGGTGAGCGTGCCGGCAGCCAGTAAGGCGGCGGTAAAAGCGAATGCGGTGCGTGAAATCTTCATCGAGAATAGGCTAACAGTGTGTCAAATCTAGAAACCGTTGCCCAGGTCGGCGAAAACGAAGCGCTCAAGCGCACAATCGCGCGGCTCAACTCATCCGAGCACGCTTTGGTCGGGCCAGGTGATGACTCGGCCGTGATCTCGGCCCCGGATGGTCGCTTCACGGTGACCACTGACACTCTCATCGAGGGGCACGACTTCAAACTCGACTGGTCTACCGGTTATGACCTCGGCTGGAAGGCAGTGGCCAGCAATCTTGCCGATGTCGCTGCAATGGGAGCGGTGCCAACGGCGCTTGTGGTCGCCCTCTCGGTGCCAGGAACCACGCCGGTGTCTTGGCTCGAACACTTTGCTGACGGCTTGAAGGCCGCTTGCCTCGCCCTTGCGCCGGGTTGTGGCGTGGTTGGGGGAGACCTGGCGGCAAGCGAGCAGGTAATGATCTCGGTGGCCGCTCACGGCTCTCTAGAAGGTCGCGAGCCAGTACTTCGCTCTGGCGCTCAGGTTGGCGACATTGTCACCGTAGCCGGCACCCTGGGCCGCGCAGCGGCGGGTCTGGCCCTGCTTGAGAGCGGCAATCGAGACGCGATTTCGGCCTATGACGACCTCGTCAACATTCAGCGACGTCCGAACCCGCCAATCCAAGCGGGTGTGGCTGCCGCAAACGCCGGTGCAACAGCGATGCTAGACCTCTCGGATGGTTTGGCTCGCGATGCAGCTCGGATCGCCAAGGCATCTTCGGTCACCATTCAGATTGACCCAATGCACCTGCAGGGGTTCGAGGCTGTTCTAGAAGAGTCGGCCCGAGCAATCGAAGCTAATCCGAGTGACTGGGTGATTGGCGGGGGAGAAGACCACTCGCTGTTAGCGACCTTCCCAGCGGGAGCCACTTTGCCCCGTGCGTTCAAGCCAATCGGCGTAGTTTTGCCACAGGGGCCAGCCCCGGTCATGCTAGGTGCGCAACCGTTGCCAGAGCGCGGTTGGGACTCTAGCCGTGCAGCATCGAGTTGAGCTGAATTCCTTCGCCCTTGCGACCGACAACTTCGACGCGGCCGGTTAGAGAGTTACGACGGAACAACAAGCTCGGTTGACCCGAAAGTTCGGCTGCCTTAACGGTTCGCTCTTCGGTGCCATCGATGATGGTGACCTTGGTGCCCGCAGTCACGTACAGACCAGCTTCAACCACGGTGTCGTCACCGATCGAGATTCCAACGCCTGCGTTAGCGCCGAGTAGTGCACGCGCGCCAATCGCCACGCGCTCTTTGCCGCCACCCGATAGTGTGCCCATGATCGAAGCGCCACCGCCGATGTCTGCGCCGTCGCCGACGACAACACCCTGCGAAATGCGACCCTCAACCATAGAAGTGCCAAGGGTTCCGGCGTTAAAGTTCACGAAACCCTCGTGCATGATGGTGGTGCCCGGGCTCAAGTGAGCTCCAAGACGAACACGTGAAGCGTCGGCAATGCGTACCTTCGATGGGGTGACATAGTCAACCAGACGGGGGAACTTGTCGATTGCATAAACGCTGATGCCCTGACGGGTTAATGCTGGGCGAAGTTCTTCTAGGTCGGCAAGTGCGATCGGGCCAACGTTGGTAAATGCCACGATTGGAAGGTTCGGAATCAACCCATCCAAGTTGATGGTGTTTGGCTTCACAATAAGGTGCGAAAGCAGGTGCAGACGAAGGTAAGCGTCGGCAGTGCCGGCGACCGGTGCAGTTAGGTCAACCTCGGACTTGACGATTTCGATTGAGACGCGGCGGCGGTCATCCTTGCCGACTAGCGCTTGCAATTCGGCGGTCAAGGCAGCATCTGCTGGCGCGCTGCCCAAAGCAGGTGATGGATACCAAACATCGAGGATGGTTCCGTCGTTTGCAGTGGTTGCGAGGCCGAGGCCCCATGCGCGTGATTCTAGAAAGCTTGCCTGAGTCATACCTCTAAGGTTACAAGTTAGGCTCGTTGTATGGCTTCCGTAACTCTAAATCTCACCGGCGATGTAGCCGAACTTACCCGCGACATCTGCGACATCGAGTCGGTTTCGGGCAACGAAAAAGAGTTGGCAGACGCAATCGAAACAGCGCTTCGCCAGTATGGACACCTCGAGATCATCCGTGATGCGGACGCGATCATCGCGCGAACCAATTTGGGTCGTGCATCCCGTGTCGTTATCGCCGGTCACATCGACACAGTGCCTGTGGCCGACAACCTTCCCGTTCAGTTCTTGCCGATGGAGCGCGAGCAAGTTCTATGGGGTCGCGGAACCGTTGACATGAAAGCTGGCGTTGCCGTGCAGCTAAAGCTGGCGGCCGAGTTAGCCGAGCCAAACGTGGACATCACCTGGATCTTCTATGACCACGAAGAAGTGGACGCAAGCTTGAACGGCCTCGGCCGCATTTCTCGCAACCGCCCGGATCTGCTGGAAGCAAACTTCGCGGTGCTGTGCGAGCCAACCGGTGCGATGGTCGAGGGTGGCTGCAACGGCACCATGCGAGCCGAAATCACCCTGCGCGGAGTCAAGGCACATTCTGCAAGACCATGGATGGGCAAGAACGCCATCCACGGAGCTGCAAAACTGCTGACCGTTCTCGACGAACACGTCACCGAAGAAATCGAAGTCGAAGGGCTCGTTTACCGAGAGAGCCTGAACGCCGTGTTGATCAGCGGAGGCATTGCCACCAACGTCATCCCAGACCAGGTCAAGGTGACCGTCAACTACCGTTTCGCACCTAGCAAGTCTGCTCTAGACGCCGAAGCACACCTGCGCGAGGTCTTCGATGGTTTTGAAGTTGTGGTAACCGACTCAGCTGAAGGAGCGCGCCCAGGCCTCGACCGCCCGGAGGCAATCGCATTCGTTGATGCAACTCAGACCACGCCCCGACCAAAGTATGGCTGGACAGACGTCGCACGATTTAGCGCGCTTGGCATCCCTGCCATCAACTTCGGCCCGGGTGACCCAAACAAGGCTCACGCAGACGATGAGAACGTTCCAGTGAGCCAGATCTATGCCTGTGAAACCGCGCTTCGCAAATGGTTGACCGCCTAGCAGCTAGCGCTTGGTGGGTGCGAGTCCTCGCCGTCTATGCCGCGACCCGGCTGCTCACATTTCTTCTCTTTCTAGTCACGGCTGCCTTACAAGGCGACAACTATTGGACCAAGGCAAACCCCAACTACTTTGATTTTCTGAACATTTGGGACGTTGAATGGTTCGGCAAAATCTATGCCCACGGTTATCCGACGGTTTTACCCCTGGCCGAAAACGGCGCGGTGGTTCAGAACGAATGGGCCTTTATGCCCGGCTTCCCAACCGCGGTACACGCCTTCGATTTCCTCGGTGTCGAATGGAAGTTCATCGCCCCAATCTTGGCCACCGTTTTCGGTGCCTGCTTTGCCCTGGTCGCTTTCCGAGTCTTTGCAGCGAAGCTCAGCGACCACCAATCACTCTGGGCCGTCGGGCTGTTCCTGATTTCGCCGGCCTCGCCGGTTTTGCAGACCGGTTATGCCGAGAGCCTAGGTCTCTTGCTGTTGGCACTCGTCATCCTCGCTTGGATCAGCGATAAATTCTGGCCAGCAATCCTGGCGATGGTTGCCTTGGCATTCACAAGGCCGGGTTTGGCCGCGCTGGCCCTTGCCTTCGCCGTTGTCTGGGCTTATCGCTTCATTCAGGCACGGATGGGCAAACGCGGTTTTCCGCTCATGGATGCACTTAGGCTCGGGGCGCTTTCGGCCACTGCCTTGGCGCTCAACTTTGCTTGGCCGCTAATCGCCGCAATTGCCACCGGTCGCCCAGATGCTTACGTGGCCACCGAACTAGCCTGGCGCGCAGGTTATCCGTTTGACGGGGGAGGGCTCGCCCCGATTCTGCCTTGGTTCTCATCGGCTGAATACTTCATCGGAGGGTTCGCAGGCCAGCTGCTCGTCGTTGCTGCTCTAGTCGGCTCGGTTGCAGTTTTTCTCATTCCGCAGGTCAGAGCGTTGGGTCTCGAGTTTGGTGCGATCAGCGCCTCATACTTCGTCTACCTGCTTTTATTCTTTTTCCCGCAGTCGAGCATTTTGCGCATTTTGATGCCTGCTTTTGTGCTGTTCGGATCATTGGCGCAGGTGTGGGTGCGCTGGCCAAAGGCGATGCGCTACCTCGGCCTGGTCATTCTTGTGGTCCTGCAGTTCGCGTGGTTAATGACCTGTTGGCGTTATTCGGCACCGGATTTCAGCCCGCCCTAATGTTATTGATTCGATAACTGTTAATAAAGGATTCGGTTTTTGACCATAGACCCCGTGGGATAATGGAAGTTCGGCGGTAACGCCCAGCATTTCAAGGAGTTCTAAATGGCAGCAATGAAGCCACGCACCGGAGACGGGCCAATGGAGGCAGAACGCGAACCTCGCGGTCTAATCATTCTTCGTGTGCCTCTAGAAGGCGGCGGCCGTCTAGTCGTCTCGGTCAACGAGGAAGAGGCGAAAAACCTACACCAGGTTCTAGCTGGGGTCGTAAAGGCCTAAACAGTTTCAAAAAAATGCCGGTCAGTGATGACCGGCATTTTTCATTTAACTAGAAGCAACTTAGTGAGCGCGCTTGCTGGCCATGAGCAGCCCGTCGCCGACCGGTGACAGCACCGAGACGAAGTCATCCTGGCTGCTGAAGAATCGAAGCACATCGCGATAGATCGAGGTTGCGTCATCGCGCATGGCTGGGTCAGGGACGCGGTCACGCCAAAGTGCGTGAGCGATTGCAACCACTCCACCCGGGCGGAGTAGGCGAGAAGCCTCGTGAAGTTGGGCCTCAAGTGACTCACGATCGGCGTCCAAGAAAACTAGGTCATAGGCGGCATCGGCCATGTTCGACATCACATCGAGAGCCTTACCGGTGATTACGCGAGTGCGGTTGGCTGCAATGTTTGCATCGCTGAACGCGCGTCTGGCAGCAGCCTGAATTTCGGTTTCGGTGTCAATCGTTGCAAGCACAGCCTGCGGTGCACCGCTGAGTAGCCATAGGCCGGAAACTCCGGTTCCGGTTCCCGCTTCGACGATTGCTTTTGCGCCAAGTGCCGAGGCAATCAGGGCGAGGTGTGAACCCACCGAGGGTGTGATGCACTCGATGCCAAGTTCTTCTGCTCGACCGCGAGCCGCGCGCAAAACCTCTGACTCATCGACGAAGTCTTCTGCGAACTTCCAGCTACTGATTTTGTCTACCATTTGGCACTCCTTGGCTAAAGCATAAGTCTCGCGGGATGCTTTGGCCTGCAGCAAGGCGGTAATCTGGAAGGGTGTTTGGTCTAAGCGGCGAGAAGCTAATAATCCTGGTGATTATTGCTGCATTTGTGCTCGGCCCAGAGCGTCTGCCTCAATACGCAAAGCAGCTCGCCAACCTAATCAAGTCGGTTCGCAGAATGGCCGAGGGGGCCAAAGATCAGCTGTCGAATGAGCTCGGCCCTGAATACCAGGATCTCGACTGGAAGAAACTTGACCCGCGCCAGTATGACCCGCGCCGAATCATCCGTGAAGCACTGGTGGAAGACCTGAACCCTAAGGCTTCGGCTGCTGCCGGTGCCGGGCTAAACCAGCCGAAGGCGACCCCGGTTCAGAAGCTGGCCGCGGGCGAACGTGCGCCGTTCGATTCAGAAGCGACGTAGAGCTTTCATCAGCAGAACCATCAGCGGTGCCATCCGGTTGTAATCCTTGGCGCGCAGTGGCAGTCTCAGGATTCCCGAAGCGATGCCGACAGTTCGAGCCTCTGTAAAGCGCAATAGACCTTCGACGCCGTTGCGACGGCCCTTACCCGAGTTCTTCATGCCGCCCATTGGCGACTCCATCGATGCAAAGGTCGCACGGAAGCCCTCGTTGATGTTTACGCTGCCGGCCATTAGCTGTGAGGCAACTCGAAGTGCCTCGCGCTTCGGGCCGACCACGGATGCGTTTAGACCGTATTCGGTGTCGTTGGCGAGGTCAATTGCCTCGGCTATCGAGTCGTAACCCTCAACGTCAAGCAGTGGGCCGAACACCTCTTTGCGATACAAGTCGGCTGCTGAAGTCACATCCGTTATGACTGTTGGTGCATAGAAGTATGGGCCGAGTTCCGGCAAAGCGTGCCCGCCGGAAACCACCTTCGCGCCCGACTCGATTGCCTGGTTGACAAAGCCGGAAACTCGGTCGAGTTGGGCTTGCCCGGCCAGAGTGCCCATGTCCATATCGAAGTTCTTCGAGGCGCCTACGGTCATCTTGTGGGTGCGGGCGGCAAGTTCAGCGGTGAACTCATCCTTGAGGTGGTTTGGAACATAAACTCGCTCGAGCGAAACGCAGAGCTGGCCTGCAGAGCCAAATGCTCCGGCAAGGGCGAGGTCTGCTGCACGCTTCAAGTTCGCACCCTCGAGCACAATCATCGGGTTCTTGCCGCCGAGTTCCAGCGAGTAGCCAATTAGGCGCTTGGCGGCGCGCTCGGCGACCAAGCGACCGGTTGCGGTTGAGCCGGTAAAGGCCACATAGTCAGCGTGATCAGTGATTGCGTTGCCCACTTCAGCGCCATTGCCAACCACAACGGTCCAAGCACTTTCTGGGATGCCTGCCTCAACGGCAAGGTGTCGTGCGAACAGAACGGTTAGTGCGGTTTGGTTGTCGGCTTTTTGAACCACTGCGTTTCCGGCGGCCAAGGCGGGCAAAGCGTCAAGCATGGTCAGCGCGAGAGGGTAATTCCAAGGGGTGATGACGCCAACCACTCCAAGCGGCGAGTGCTCGACCCAAGTCTTGGTGAGCACCGGGACACCGGCCTTGGTGCGCTTTGGCTTCAGGGCCTTTGCCGAAATCTTGCCGAAGTATCTTGCGGCACCGTAGGCGCCGGCTATCTCTTCGAATGCGTGCGACTTTGCCTTGCCAGTCTCAAGCTGAAGCAGCTCGATTAGACGGTCTTGATTCTTCATCAACAGGTCGTGAGTGCGCAATAGAACCTGAGCGCGCTCTGCTGGGGAGACCTGGCTCCAACTCTTCTGAGCGACCCGCGCTTGTGTGACTGCATTTGCAACGGCTTCGGCCGACAGCTGTGGAAGGTCATAGATTTTCTTGCCATTGGTCGGGTTGTGAATCGCCACCGTGTGCTGGCTAACAGGTAGGTGACCAAGAAGGCTCGAAAGGTTGGTTTCGCTCATTCCATAACTCTAAGACTTGGGGCTAACTATTTGGCTCGGAACGGAATGGTCGCGGTCAATGTCGCGCCATCCTGGCTCATTTCGAGCTGGTGGTTATAGGAGCAATCATCCAGGTATGCGCTGCCGACACCGCGCCTTGCTTGCGAGTCGATCTTGGAGCCATCGTTTCTCACCGTGAGCTTGACTAGGTCAGCTTCGGCCAATTCGAGCGTTAGGTGAATGTTCTCGGCAGAGCCGTGGCGGATTGCATTGGAGCAGGCCTCACGCGCGATTTCGAGAACGGTCTCGACGCAGATCGAGTCTTGCTTGAGCGTGGTCTCGACTTGGTCAGACATGGTCAGGTCAATATTGCATAGGCCGTGCCAAGTTTCGGCAATTTCGGCGAGCACCGGTCGGATGTCGGAGGTGCCCTTGGTGTCATCCAAGATTTTGGCGAGGCGGTCGCGAAGGTTTTGAAGCACAACCTCGCCAGACTCGGTCACCTCACCGGTGCTAAGACTGCGCTCGATGCGAATCGCTGCTGCGGCGACCTCCGATTGAATCGGGCCGTGAATCTTGCGGGCGAACTGCTTCTTTTGCAGCCAGTGCTGACCGTTCAAGGCCGCGATTGTCCAGCGAAGCTTGTGTTCGTAGTTGTTGAGTTGCAGCTCGATCGATTCAGTTTCCTTGGATGCCGCATGGTTAATTCCAAACAGAGCACCAATCAGAGCCGAGGCCACGCCGCCGTTGATCGATAGCGCGAAGGCAACAACGCGGTCTTCTCCAAGTGATAAAACCAGCAGGCCGCCGCAGAAGCCGGCTAGGAAAAGCACGGCAAGAACAGCGAAGACACGGATGCCTGGCGGCAAGCGATCGACCAGCGGAGCAATGACAAATCTCGATATCGACAGACCCGCAGCCATCACCGCGAATGTCAGAAACAAGAGCGAAATCGCATTGATTTCCGGCAGGTACTGGATGAATCCGTTGACTGCAAGCGACGCCAAGATCAGGCCGATTGTGAAAGGCCGACTCGACTCGCGAAGTCTGAGGTGAGTGAGGGCCGTGCTCCAGCGGAATCGATAGGCTGTCGGGTCGAGGCGGGCTAATTCAAGCTTTGGTTGGTTCGATGCCAGCAGGGCACTGAGTGGTCTGAGCGTGTCATTGATCAACGCTTGGAGTTTGGTCAGAGCGCGCTGAGGCGACTCGGCCAACTCTGGAAGAAGTGCGGTTTGGAGCATCGACTCGATGGTTGACATGGTGTCGCTGGCTTCAACTTCTAAGCGGGTCTCGCTGTCGGCGAGAAGTGACTCAAGCTGCTGTTTGGTGGCTCTCAGCGTTGCTCGTTTTGCTCCCCACTCCGCCTTGATTCCGAAAGCAAAGGCCGCCCAGATCAGCCCGGTGGTCATGACAACCACACCGCCGAACAGTCGATAGTTGGAATAACCGGTTTCCGCTGCGCCCAGACCGTAAAGAGCAGCTTGAAGGGTTAGGCCTCTTACGGCTCCGGCCAACACGTAACCAGCGATAACAAGCGCCAGTGTTAGCAGCGTCGCATTGAGTCTTGAAAGGGCGAGGCGGGTCAAGACGAGAACGGCCATCATGGTCAGGTGGGCAGCCGTCACGGCGGTCAAGCGAGCAACGACGTTGCCCGCACCAAGCTCACTGGAGCCAAGTGCGTGGGCGAAAAAGCCGAACGCCAGAGTTGACCAGAACACGCCCGGCCCAAGGACGTGGCGTCCGGTGAGCCGATCGAAAGCGAGTTTGAGATCCACTAGTTCTCGCGGTTTGGAATTCCAGCAGCTTGAATGAAAATTCTCACCGCTTCAATGCGCGGATTAATGTCATCTGATGACTGAATGCCGAGGTTCTTGAATGTCGTGTTCAGCAACTGTTCGACAGAAGACACAGATGTCTCGCGGCGGCGAGCAATTTCGGCGTTGGTGTAGCCGCTGGCCAGAAGACGAAGTGCCTCAACCTGGTTCTTGGTGAGCACCGAAAGTGGGCGATTTGGCAACAGGTCATCGCGAACCTGAGGGCGCTCGCCGAGCACGTTATCGATTGCGTTCACTAGATACTCGGTGTTGCCAACCAACTCTTTACGCAAGAATCCGCAACCCGGTGGCAGGTCTTCCATTCTCAAACCGGCTGAACGAAGGTCAGGAAATTTGGTCAAAAACAGTATGGCGATGTCTGGGTGCTTTTTAGCCAGGATGTGTGCCACGTCGATTCCGTTTGCGCCTGGGCCAAGGTCGATGTCGAGCAGGGCGATGTCTGGGTCGAAAGTTTCAATTTGGCGCTTGGCTTCGACCGCGTTATTTGCGCGTGAAGTTTGAAAGTTCACCGACAGGAGAGTTTGTTCCAGGAGCGCTGAAACAAGCTGCTCGTCTTCAACGATTAGAACTCTTCTTAGTAGACCTGGCATAGTTCAAACCTAAGATGTTCACTGGGTTTAAGCACCTTAAACAGGGGATATCCCCAGAGACTTTCCGGCTAAGCCGAGCTTGGTTGAAGCCAACATTGTGGCGATTTGGATGATCATCTGAGCAGCTGGGTCTTCGGGGTGCGACAGCACAATGGGCTGCCCTGCATCCGAGCCTTCACGCAGCGCGATTGACATCGGAATCTGACCAAGCAGGTTCACTGGTGAGTTGGAAATCTTGGTTAGTCGATCGGCGACGGCCTGACCTCCACCGCGACCGAACAGTTCTAGCTTTGAACCGTCCGGCTGGACCAACCAAGCCATGTTCTCGATAACGCCGAACACAGCCTGCCCTGTTTGAAGCCCAACCGACCCCGATCGCTCAGCAACCTCGGCCGCGGCCACCTGGGGAGTTGTCACGACGACCGTTTTCGCAGTTGGCAGCAGTTGACCCAGGCTGATCGCAACGTCGCCGGTGCCCGGTGGCAGGTCAACCAGCAAGAAATCTAGGTCACCCCAGAAGACGTCGCAGAGAAACTGTTCAATGGCGCGGTGCAGCATCGGCCCGCGCCAGGCAACCGGCTTACTGTCCTCGAGGAACATCCCAATCGAGATCACCTTGACACCGTTTGCAGTAACCGGCGGCAGAATCATCTCGTCGACCCTAGTTGGCTTATCGGTTAGCCCGAGTTGCCCCGGAATCGAAAAACCAAAGATGTCGGCATCAACCAAACCAACGCGAAAACCCTGATCTGCCAGCGAGACAGCGAGATTTGTGGTCACGGATGATTTGCCGACGCCGCCCTTGCCTGAGCCAACCAAAAAGACGCGGGTGAGAGTCTCTTTGCCGAACGGGTTGAAGCGTGGTGGCTTGCCGTTGCGGAGCTTGAGTTTCAGACCATCGCGCTCGACCTGGGTCATAACGCCCAGTCGAACCTCAACTTCGGTGACACCTTCGACCGAGAGAACAGCCTCTCGAGTTTCGCGCTCAATCTTTGCCGAAGCTGGGCAACCGACAACGGTCAGCTTCACTTCTACGATCGCCGAACCCTCGGCCAGTGACACTTCGCCAATCATGTCCAATTCGGTCAGCGGCAGGCGCAGTTCCGGATCGATTACTGTGGCAAGCGCGCGATTAATCGCGGCGACGGTCATCCAGAATTTCCTTTAGAAGGTCGCGAAGTTCGTCGCGCACGAAGTCTTTGGTGGCCATTTCTTCCATGGCCAAACGAAGGGCGACAACCTCGCGCGCGAGATACTCGGTGTCGGCAAGGTTGCGCTCGGCACGCTGACGATCCTGCTCGAACTGAACGCGGTCGCGGTCATCCTGGCGGTTCTGAGCCAACAGGATTAGCGGGGCAGCATAAGACGCCTGCATCGACAAAATCAGGGTCAACAGGGTGAAGTTGGTTGAACGTGGGTCGAACTGACCGGCTACCGGCATCAGGGTGTTCCAGGTTAGCCAGACAGCGACAATCACGGTCCGTCTAGACGTCCGTTTGACTTAGCCATTAGTGTCCCTCCTCTCGCCAGTCGTCAGGCAGTAGGTGGTCAAGCACGTCATCCACGGTGACCACGCCAATCAGGCGGTTCTCATCGTCGACAACCGGCAGTGCCACCAGGTTGTAGTTTGCAAAGGTTCGGTGAATCACCGAGATGTGGGTGTCTGGCTTTACCGGTTCAAGTTCGGTGTCTAGCAGGCTGCCTAGACGCTCGTGAGGTGGGTAGCGCAGCAACTTTTGGAAGTGCACGACGCCCAGATAGCGACCGGTCGCAACCTCGTATGGAGGCAGCGTCACGAATACCGAAGCGGCAAGCACCGGTGCAACATCCTTGCGACGAATCAGCGCCATGGCCTCGGCCACGGTGGCATCGGCGGCACAAATGATCGGCTCGGTGGTCATCAAACCACCGGCGGTGAACTCGTCGAACTGCATCAACATGCGGATGTCGTCGGCTTCTTCTTCGTCCATCAATTCAAGGATGGCTTCGGTGCGCTCTTCGGGCAGGTTAGCCATCAAGTCGGCGGCGTCGTCAGGCTCCATGAGGTCAAGGACCTCGGCCGCACGCTCGTCGTCGAGCTCGGTGATGATGTCAATCTGCTCGTCCTCAGGAAGTTCCTCAAGCACGTCGGCGAGTCGCTCGTCGTCGAGTTCTTCGGCAACCTCGATCATTCGCTCATCAGGCAAGTCAAGTAGTGCGCTTGCAAGGTCGGCTGGGCGAAGTTCTGAATAGGTTGCAATGAGTTGCTGAGCGCTCTGTCCCTCTTCGGTCTTGCCTTCTTCGACCACCTGTTCCCAGGTTGCGAAAAGCGTAGCGCCGCGCGCAAACGGTGATGCAGAAGTCTTTGGGCGACGCAGGAAGAGTTCGGAAACGACCCAATCGCCGTTCTTGCCGAGTTCGATGGCGAGGTCGTCGATGCTCGCGCTGCCGGTGCCATCGAGCAGGCTAACCTTGCGTCCCAAAATCTCGGCTACCACGCGAACTTCTTGGCCGCGCTGCGTGAAACGACGGAGGTCGATTAGGCCGGTGGTGATTACCTGGCCGGCTGAAATCGAGGTTACGCGGGCAATCGGCACGAAGACGCGACGGCGTCCGCTGATTTCCACCAGCATTCCGGTGGTCTTTGGAGCACCCGATTTACGGTACGAGACAAGAACGTCGATGACCTTACCTACCCGGTCTCCCGCAGGGTCAAAGACGCCACAGCCAGCCAATCTGGCGACAAATACTCTCGTTGCGCTCATCCTTCAACCTTAGACGAGTGGGGCGGTGCCGTGCCAGAATGGTTTGGTGAACAAAACCCAAAGAACTCCTCGTAACCAGCCCGCATCAATGCCAAAGGGGCAGGTGATTGGAAAGTTCACCGAATACGCTGACGCCGTCGCATTTGTCGACACTCTGATTAACCACGGATTCCCTGCAACCCAGGTTGCAATTGTCGGCAAGGACCTTCGCAGTGTCGAGCGCGTTCGCGGAAAAATGACCTATGGGCGCATTGCCCTGAGCGGTGCTGTCACCGGTTCTTGGTTAGGCCTCTTGCTGGGTCTCTTCTTCGGAACAGCCCCTGATGCCGATTCGACAGCAGCCGTCGGCTCTGCATTTTCTTCGGTACTGATCGGTGCCGGAGTCGGAATGCTGTTCAACATTCTTCGTTTCTCGGTCGCGCGCAACAAGCGTGCGTTTGTGAGTCAGTCATCGGTGGTTGCCGGCAAGTATGAGGTGCAGGTTCCAGGGACCTTGACGGACCAGGCCGAAAAAGCTATCGCCGACCACGAAAACCACAAGCACTAGGTTCTTCTAGTTAGCTCCTAATTGCTAGCCGGAGTGCTTAGCGAGCCAAGCTTCCAGTTCTTCAACCTTGCGTGGCAGTGCTGCGGTTAGGTTTTCAACGCCGGTTTCAGTGACGACAACGTCATCCTCGATGCGAACACCAATGCCGCGGAACTCTTCGGGGACGAGCAGGTCGTTGCGGTGGAAGTAAAGCCCAGGCTCAATAGTGAACACCATGCCAGGCTTGAGTTCGGCATCAAGCGACATCTCTCGACGAGCTTGAGCGCAGTCGTGCACATCCAAGCCCAGGTGGTGGCCGGTGCCGTGAACCATCCAGCGACGGTGGTGCTGGTTTTCAGGGTTGAGTGAATCCTCCACCGAGCCCGGCAGGAAACCCCATCCGTGAGTCTTTTCAGCAATCACACGCATAGCGGTGGCGTGCATGTCGCGGAACTTCACTCCCGGCTTGGCCATCGCGAACACGGCGTCCGCAGCTTCGAGAACCGCCTCGTAGACCTCGCGCTGAATCGGAGAGAACTTGCCATTGATCGGCACGGTTCGGGTCACATCGGCGGTGTAGAGACTTTCCAGCTCCACGCCGGCATCGAGGAGCAGTAGGTCGCCATCGCGCACCGGGCCGTTGTTGATGATCCAATGCAGCGTGCAGGCATGGTCGCCGGCTGCCGCGATGGTTTCGTAGCCGAGGTCGTTTCCGTTGGCGCGTGCCTCGCTGAAGAAAGCAGTCTCGATGACGCGCTCACCGCGAGGGTGCGCCTTGGCTTTTCCAAAGTTTGCGACGACCTGCTCAAAACCCTTGATCGATGCGGCAACAGCCTTGCGCATCTCCTCGATCTCGTATTCGTCCTTGACCAGGCGAAGCTCAGAAACAAACTCGGCTAGCGCCGGGTGTTCAAGAGTGATGACGTTTTTGTTCAAGCGCTCGACATAGCTGTCGTATTCACTGAGTGATCGAGTCTCGAGCCCGAGTAGTTGGCTGACTTCGCCGAGCGATGGGCGCTGGCCGACCCAGAATTCTCCGATGGCGGCGTTAGCAAAAAACTCGGATGAGTCTTTGCCAGCGGTTTCACGCAGGAACAAAATGCACTGAGTGCTCTCCTCGCGAGCGTCGATGACCAACACCGAGTCAGGCACGGTGTGAGCACCCCAACCGGTGAGGTGGGCAAAGGCAGAGTGTGGGCGGTAGCGGTATTCGGTGTCGTTTGAGCGAGTGGCAGCTGGCCCCGCTTCAATCAAGACAACTTCGCCGGCAAATGCGGCGGCAACTTTGGCGCGACGCTCTGGCGTGTAATCGGCAGCCGGAGACTTCTGAGTTGCGACTGTGGCATTGTCTGCCCAGCCAGAGCCCATGTAGTCGAGAAACTGCTGGCTCGTCGGGGTGCGCGAGCGGTTTGCTCCAGCGTCTGGTTTTGCGTTTGGCTTAGTCGCGTCATTGCTCATGGCTTCATTCTGCCAGTTAGTTTCTGCCCACCGCGGTAATCTGGGGGGAGATGATTATCGACCTCCATTCCCACTCCACTCGATCAGACGGCAAAGAGTCGCCGACCGAGGTGTTTGAGCAAGCCGCGCTCGCCGGGGTCAACATCCTTGCCCTTACCGATCACGACACAACTACCGGCTGGGCAGAGGCCAGCCTAGCCGCCAAGCGTCTCGGCTTGGGTTTTGTGCCTGGCATTGAGGTCACCACGGTTGGCAAACCGGCCGAGGGTCGTCGCATCAGCGTTCACCTGTTGGCTTACCTACCTAACCCAGATTCAGAGGCCCTGCACGCGGTTTTGGGTGAGACCAAGGTTTCGCGTGAGGTCCGAGGTCGTGCCATCGTTGAACGTCTCGCCACCGAGTTACCAATCACTTGGGAGATGGTCATGGATCACCTCGAGGATGGCGCTACCATCGGCCGCCCGGCGATTGCCGACACCTTGGTAACGATGGGTGTGGTTGAGAATCGTTCTGCCGCTTTCTCCTATTACTTGGACTCGAATGGGCCGTTCTACGTGTCGAACGACACGGTTGAGGTCACCGAGGCTATCGAGCTGATTCGTTTGGCAGGGGGAGTGCCGGTAATCGCACACCCGCTAACCGGCGTCAATTCGCAGACTCGCAGGAGCGACCTTCCTCTTTCGCATTTCGAGCACATGATTGAGCGCGGACTCGCCGGCTTCGAGGTTTACCACCGCGATGTTCCGGAGGAAGCCCGAACCTGGCTGCTTGACCTTGCCAAGAAGCACGACCTAATCGTCACCGGCTCGAGCGACTATCACGGCGTGCACGGCAAGCCCAACCGCCTCGGCGAGAACTCAACTTCGCCAGAAATGCTCGAACGCATCTTGGCGCTCGGCACTGGCGCTCAGGCTCAGCTCTAGATAAACGAAAACCCCGACCAGTGGTCGGGGTTTTCAAGTTTCTACTGACTACTTCGAACTACGCAGGGTTGCTTCCGCCACGAGTTCGCGTGCGGTTACGAGTGCGCGGGGTTGCTGGGCGCTGGTGCTCGCCACCACCGTGAGTCTCAGCCTTCGGGGTTGAGCCCTCTGACTTTTCGCCGGTTGACTTGTGCGGGCGATCGCCGCCACGACGACGGTCCTTGTCGCCGCGGTTGCCGCCATCCTTGTGGTTAGCGCCAGACTGGCCACCTGGGCGACCCGAGTTTGCGCGACCGCCGTCGCGACCGCCGCGAGGCTTCTCGTCGTCTCCAGGCTTCCAACCCTCAGGGCGCTTCGACTTCGCGATGCGACCCTTGGTGCCGGCCGGAATGTTTAGGTCGGTGAACAGGTGCGCCGAGCTCGAGTAGGTCTCGGTTGGGTCTGGCTGGCCAAACTCAAGGGCGGTGTTGATGTGGCCCCAGCGAGTTAGGTCCTCCCAGTCAACGAAAGTTACTGCGATGCCTAGGCGACCAGCGCGACCGGTGCGGCCGACTCGGTGAAGGTAAGCCTTCTCATCTTCAGGGATCGTGTAGTTGATGACGTGAGTCACGTCGTCAACGTCAATGCCTCGAGCTGCAACTTCGGTCGCAACCAGGATGTCCTTCTTGCCGGTGCGGAAAGCAATCATCGAACGCTCGCGAGCTTCCTGAGTCATGTCTCCGTGAAGTGCGGTTGCGTTGAAGCCACGGTCAACGAGCTCTTCAGAAACCTTTGATGCCTGACGCTTGGTCTTGGTGAAGATTACGGTCTTGCCGCGTCCTTCAGCCTGAAGAATTCTGCCGACGACCTCATCCTTGTCCAGGGCGTGTGCACGGTAGACGAACTGCTTGATGTCAGCCTTGGTCTGGCCTTCATCCGGGTCGTTGGTGCGAATGTGCACCGGACGGTTCTGGTACTTGCGAGCCATGGTCACGATGGTGCCCGGCATGGTTGCCGAGAACAGCATGGTCTGACGGCCATCCGGGGTGTAGGCGAAAAGGCGCTCGACGTCTGGCAAGAAGCCAAGGTCAAGCATTTCGTCAGCCTCATC
>JBDLUE010000014.1:0-13683 GCA_039805505.1 Actinomycetota bacterium | reverse complement strand
ATCAGGTGAGAATCGGGTACGGCAAGAATCAGCTGTGCCAAATCTGGCAAAGCAATGATTGATTCGATTGCGTGGGTGAGCAGTGGTCGACCGACTAGGTCAACAAATGCCTTTGGTTTACCTGCGCCTAGACGCTGCCCCTGGCCCGCGGCAACCACTACCAACGCGATGTCGCGCTTGGTCATGAGACCTGCCTTAGAGGGTTTGGGTTATGAAGCCAATACGGTGTCGAGTTCGGCTGATGCCTTCTCCTCGTCGGTCTTGCGAGCAAGAGCCAACTCTGAAACCAAGATCTGACGAGCCTTTGCAAGCATGCGCTTTTCACCGGCTGATAGACCACGGTCTTGGTCGCGACGCCATAGGTCACGAACAACCTCAGAAACCTTGACGACATCGCCCGATGCCAGCTTCTCTAGGTTTGCCTTGTAGCGACGTGACCAGTTGGTTGGCTCTTCGGTGAATTCGGCACGCAGAACGCCGAAAACTTGCTCAACGCCCTTCTTGTCGATCACGTCACGAACGCCGACCATTTCGACATTGGCTGCTGGGACCCAGATGGTCAACTCGCCCTGTGCAACCTTAAGCTGCAAGTATTTTTGGGTCTCACCGCGAAGTGTGCGGTCGGCAACCTCGATGATTTGTGCTGCACCGTGGTGGGGATAAACGACTGTTTCGCCGACTTCAAACTTCATGTGGCTAATTCCCTTCAGAAACAACCATTTTACCACACTTTGAAGGGTTTATAAAGGGGTAAACTAGAGGGGCTGTTTAGCCACCGGAGGAAAAATGAACATCCGCAAAATTGCAACCGTAGCCGTCGCCGCGTCACTGATGCTGGGCACAACTGGTTGCACATTTGTCAGCCCAATCGCTTCACGAATCGAATACGCGCCAAGCGATGGCAGCCAGGTCACCCTCAAGCACGTTGACGCCCGAAACTTCATCTTCTTGAGCGATGGCGCGGGCCACTTTGGCCTGTTCGGCTCGCTAGTCAACCGCGATCTGACCTCGACCAGCGTAAAGCTTCAGTTCACCGATGCAACCACCGGCGAGAAGATGGAAGCATTCTTCACGCTGCTCCCATCCCAGAAGCTTGACTTCGGCTACAACGGGGCAAGCGCACTCAACTTCGACCTCGGCGGCAAGCCAGGTCAGGTAGCCACCGTGTTCGTAGTTGCCGAGGGCGAGGCCGGTCAGGCAATGAACGTGCCAGTTCTAGATGGCACTTTGCCTGAGTATGCAGAGCTCTACAAGAGCATCGGAGCAACCATGCCGGCGGCCACTGAAGCTCCAGCGGAAGCTCCTGCTGAGGACCACGGCGACGAGGGTTCACACTAAGTTTCAACAACGAAAAAGACCACCCAACCGGGTGGTCTTTTTTTCGAAAACTGGCTAAACCTCGAACTTATAGCCAAGACCGCGAACCGTCATTAGATGAACCGGGCGAGCCGGGTCATCCTCGATCTTCGAACGAATGCGCTTGATGTGGACATCCAAGGTCTTGGTGTCGCCATAGTAGTTTGAGCCCCAAACACGGTCGATGATCTGACCACGAGTGAGAACGCGGTTCACGTTCTCGAGCAGCAGCTCAAGCAGCTCAAACTCCTTCAACGGCATCGAAACCTTGTTGCCGTTAACTGTGACGATGTGACGTTCAACATCCATCTGCACCGGGCCGGCGGTAAGCAAGCCGCTCACTGGCGCTGAAGGCTCGATGTTGCGGCGCAGGATCGCCTTCATACGGGCTAGGAGCTCGCGGGTCGAGTATGGCTTGGTGACATAGTCGTCGGCGCCGATTTCAAGACCAACAACCTTGTCGATTTCTGAGTCCTTGGCCGTCAACATGATGATTGGCACCTGGGATGTGGTGCGGATGTTGCGGCACACCTCGTTGCCACTCATCCCTGGCAGCATAAGGTCTAGCAGGATGATGTCTGCGCCGAACTCTGCGTATGCGGTCAGGGCCTTTAGGCCATCCTCGGCTTCGACTACGTCGTAACCCTCTTTTTGAAGGAGGTAAACCAACGGCTCGCGAAGTGACTGCTCGTCTTCGACGACTAGAACTCTAGTCATTATTTCCATCCTTGTTTTCGGTGTTCAGGTTGGTGTCGGCAAGTGGCAAACGAAGAGTGAAAGTAGAGCCGATTCCGACCTGTGAGAAAAGTTTGATTTCTCCGCGGTGGTTAGATGCGACATGTTTGACGATCGATAGACCGAGCCCGGTGCCGCCGGTGTCGCGTGAGCGCGATGGGTCGACACGGTAGAAACGCTCGAAGATTCGTTCTTGGTCTTCGGCTGCGATTCCAACTCCGTGGTCGGTGACTGCAATCTCGGCAATCCCGTTTACCGAACGCAGCCCAATGCCGACGGTCGAATCGGAATCGGAATACAGGATTGCATTCTCGATAAGGTTCTTTACTGCCATGGTCAACATTTCGTGGTCGCCGTAGACGACAACTCCAGAAGGTGCAACGACATCCAAGGTGATGTTCTTGGCCTCGGCGATCACCTGATTGCGTTCGACAGATTCGTGCACGATACCCTCAAGATCCACGAGTTCACCGGTCTTTGACAACTCGGCGCTCTGAAGTCGCGAGAGCTGAATGATTTCTTGAACCAGGCTGCCCAGGCGGCGTGATTCCTTGTATAGGTTGCCGGCGAACTTGGTGACCATGGCCGGGTCATCGGTGGCGTCCTGCAGTGCTTCGGCCAGCAGGCCAATCGCGCCAATGGGAGTTTTTAGTTCGTGCGAAATGTTTGCCACGAAGTCGCGACGAGTTTCTTCGAGGCGCTTGGCCTCGGTGCGGTCTTCCACCAAAAGCATCACGTTGTTGTTCTCCATGCGAGCTGCGCGAGCCAGAACCCAAATCGATTCGCCGCGGAGACCCGTGCTGAGCTCAGCTTCGATTTCGTGGTTTCTGCCGGTGCCTCGAACGAGCTCGACTAGACGAACCAGTTCGCTGTGGATTAGGAGGCGATTCTGGACAAGGCCGAGCGCTAGAGCACCGTTCGTTGCACGAACCACGGTGTTTGAGCCATTCAGAATTACACCAGCGCTGGTGAGCAAGTCGAGAATCTCGACGGCTCCCTCAGGGATGGCCCGTTCTGCTTCGATGGCTTCCAATTGCTTCTTCCGTTTGTCTCGCGTTAGAACGAGAACAAAGCCTGCGCCGACAATCAGACCTGCGGTCACCGCAAGTAGAATCGTCAAGAAGCTGTTCACATTCTTAACTGTAGGCGATTGTGTCAGAGAACTCGGGGGCAGTTTCGCCGTAAACGGCGTAATTTGGGCACAGTTCAAGCGTTATTTTTGACTTGTTCACCTAACGGTGAAAAGGTAGCAATAGATTTTCAAGAAGGAGTTGCAATGCGCGAGGTATTCCAGTCACAGCTAACCGAGGTTCAAACTCGTCTCGTCGAGATGGCAGAGGACACAGCTCGCATCATCGAGAAGGCAACCAAGGCCTTCGGCACCTCAGACGTTGCCCTGGCCGATGAGGCAATCGCGATCTCTGACGCAACCTCAAACAAGGCCTTGGCTTTGGATGAACTGGTAATCAAGGTTCTGGCTCGCCAGTCACCTGTCGCCCGCGACCTGCGCATCCTAGTTTCAGCTCTTCGCATGTCGGCTTCGCTCGAGCGCATGGGCGCTTTGGCCGGACACATCGCTGCAATCGCTCGCTACCGCTTCCCGGGCGCTGCCGTGCCAAGCTCACTCAAGGCAACCTTTGACGAAATGGGTGCGCTGGACGTCAAGCTTGCGAAGCAGGTCGTCGAACTTTTGAAGAACACCAACGTTGACTTCGCTCGCGAGATTCAAGCACAGGATGCCCGCGTGGATGAGCTGCACCGTCACGTCTTCGACGTTGTGCTCGGAGATGACTGGAAGGAAAACGCAATGTTTACCGTTGACGTGACCCTGGCCAGCCGCTACCACGAGCGCTTCGCAGACCACGTAGTCGACATCTCGTCGAAGGTTAGCTACCTAACCACCGGTGACTGGGCAGACATCGAATAGTCGCGAGTTTTCAAACAATGAAAAAGCCTCCCGGTTGGGAGGCTTTTTCTGTTGAATCTTGACTACTTCTTAGCACCCTGTGCAGCAACTGCAGCTGCCCCAGCGGCGGCAGCCTCTGGGTCTAGATACTCGCCACCTGGAACGACCGGCTTGAAGTTTTCGTCCAACTTATAAACCAATGGAATGCCAGTTGGAATGTTTAGTTCGGCGATGTCTTCATCCGAGACGCCATCCAAGTGCTTGACCAAAGCGCGTAGCGAGTTGCCGTGCGCGGTGACCAAAACAGTCTTGCCTGACTTGAGGTCTGGCTGAATGTCTGAAAGCCAGAATGGCAGCATGCGTTCTAGAACATCCTTGAGGCACTCGGTCTTTGGAACGTTGCCGTTTAGGTCGGCATAGCGGTCGTCGTGCGCCTGAGAATACTGGTCGTTGTCGTCGATCGGCGGTGGTGGCACGTCGAAGCTGCGACGCCAGGTTTGGAACATCTCAGGGCCGTACTCAGCCAAGGTCTGAGCCTTGTCCTTGCCCTGCAGTGCGCCATAGTGACGCTCGTTGAGGCGCCAGTCGCGCTTCACGTCGATCCAACTGCGTTCGGCCGCGTTCAAGGCGATGTGCGCGGTGTTGATCGCACGCTTTAGGCGCGAGGTGTAAAGCAAGTCTGGCTTTAGACCCGACTCGGCTAGAAGTTCGCCAGCGCGGTGCGCCTCAGCGCGACCCTGCTCGCTGAGGTCAACATCTACCCAGCCGGTGAAAAGGTTCTTCTGGTTCCAGTCACTGTTGCCGTGACGAAGCAGAATCAAAGTGTATTTTGCGGTCATGGGCTCAAGTTTACTTTGCCAGCGCGGGCGGCCTCCGTGATTCTTGCCGTAATTTGTAATGGTGGCAGTCAAGAAGCCGGTGGGCACCGTAACCCGAGGCACAACTAATCCGAATCGACTCAGAAGAGTCGACCGTTACATTGCCGCACTCCCGGTTATGAGGCGAGCCGACCGACCTGTTGTTGTCGACCTTGGGTTTGGGGCGAGCCCAATAACCGCGGTTGAGCTCCTGTCTCGGATCGCCAAGGTCAACCCAAACACTCACGTGGTTGGCATCGAAATCGAACGTGAGCGGGTCGAGCGCGGCCTGGCTGTGGCCACCGATCACCTGCACTTCACACACGGCGGGTTTGAGACTCCCCTGCCTGCTGAACTTGGCGATAAAGCCCACGTGATTCGAGCATTCAATGTCTTGCGCCAATATGACGAGTCAGAAGTGGTCGAAGCCTGGACAAGGATGCGGTCTCGCCTCACGGATGACGGCATGCTGATCGAGGGCACTTGCGATGAAATTGGCCGACTGTCGACCTGGATCACACTCGATAAAAATGGGCCACTGAGTCTCACGATTTCGATGCGACTGACCGGTTTGGACATGCCGAGCAAGGTTGCAGAGCGACTGCCAAAAGCGCTGATTCACCACAATCTGCCAGGTGAGCCAGTTCACCAGTTTTTACAGGCCCTAGATTCCGCCTGGCGAACCAATGCGGGCCTTGGCGCGTTTGGTGCCGCTCAACGCTGGGTTGCCAGCTGCACGCAACTGACTCAAGCTGGCTGGCCACTCATCGGAGACAAGAAGCGCTGGCGCCTTGGCGAGCTCACGATTGAGTGGGCTGCGGTAGCTCCGCTACTTGGTTAGACCCTTTTCAATCAGACCGATAGTGCTGACTCGAAGGCTGTCAGGCAGAGGCGCAATAACAGCTGAACCCAAGGCACCCTGAGCATCCTGGCGAACTAGGTAGCGCGCAACAGTGCGTGAGATTTCGTTCTCGGCACCACACAAAGCAAGGTTGATTGTGTAAGTCGCTCCGTAGGCAGGGAAGTCCCCTTCTGCTGGGGCGTAAGACTCGTCAGCGCCATTCTGAAGGCCGAGAGCATCTGCCACGGCGTAGCTATCGTCAACTTTGATCGCTGCGACAGTCGAGTACTGGTAAAGCGCGTTCGAGTAAGAGGTCAACGCGATGTCACCCTCAGCCATGGTGGCAAGGAAGGCGCCGTCATCGAACTCTGAAATCTTGGCAAGTGACGGGGCAAAGTCCGTGCCCAACTTCTTGAACCAGGTGGTCAGTGAGTCTACGACTGGCTGCTGTGGGCCGCCGACGATGTTGATTGGTAAGTCAGGTAGAACGGCGTCGGGGTTGGACGCTGCGAGGGTTGGGTCAGACCAATTTTTGATCTTGCCCGAGAAAATGTCCTGAACGTTCGCCGGTGACAAAGTGAGGTTCGGCGCATCGGTCAAAGCAAAGGCAACGACTCCGCCGTCGATTGCGATTGGGAAAGTTGCGAATGAGGTGCAGGCTGGAGAAATTTCGCCACCCATTGAGATGACAGCCTGAGCGGTTTCGTCTGAAGACTCAAGGGCGGTCAAGGTCATGCCGGTGCAAGCGCCAGCGATCGAGATTGACCAGCTGTCGACAACGTCAATGATTGCAGTCGGAGTAGCCACGGTCAGGTCGCCATCGATGCACTTGACCACCTTTTCGGCTTCGGCTGCAAGAATCTCTGGAGGCATCGGCGGGTCACAGGCGGTCAAGCCGAGGGTGACAACAACAGCGAGGCCGACGGCAACTAGCTTCTTAGCGAACACGATTTCTCCTAGGTGACTCTTGGTGCATTGCTTGACGCTTTTGGGTCATTTTGAAACGTGGAGAGAGCGCAACCAGGTTTCGGTTGCGCTCTCCCACTTTAAGGCTTTTTGATTAGCCGATTAGGTCAATCAGGTCTAGGGCCTTCGCCTTTAGCTTGCCATCGATTGCAACGTAGCTTAGCTTCGCTGCCTCGGTTGGAGCACAGGTGTTTACGAATGCCTTTAGGTAGTTCTGAACATCCTTGTTGCCGTTCTTGAACGCGACTGCGTAAGAGATTAGCGACACTGGGTAAGCGCCACGAACTGGAGCCTTGTAGTCATAGGTCAGGGTTCCGTTTGAACCTACGCGCTGAACAGCAAGGAATGCCTTTGCTGAACGAACGTCCGGCTTGACGAACTGCTTTGCACCGTTCTGGATTGAAGCGTACTTTAGACCGCTGGCAGAAACGTCTGATAGGTCAGCGTAACCAAAAGCACCTGAGGTTGACTTCACGGTGGTAACTAGAACGGTTGAGGTTGCAGCTGAGGTTCCAACCACGGTGTTAGCCGAAGCGAAGGTTCCGTTGGTCTTCCAACCAGCGCCCGGAGCCATCTGAACTAGGTAGTTGGTGAAGTTCTCAGAGGTGCCTGATGAACCTGAACGGTAAACCGGCTGAACTGCCAGTGCAGGAAGCTTGACGCCCTTGTTCAGCGCAGCAATCTGCTTGTCGTTCCACTTGGTGATCTTGCCGGTGTAGAGCTTGCCGATAACGTCACCGGTTAGGTTTAGGGTCTTTACGCCTGGGATGTTTAGAACGATGGCAACTGGGCCACCCACTAGTGGGACGTAAACGAAGTTAGCTGGCTGGGTGCCTGCTGAGAAAAGACCGTCTGTCATGCCGAAGTCGGTGGTCTTGGCTACGAACTGGCTACGGCCGGTTCCTGAACCAGTTGAGGTGTAGGTTAGGTCGACTCCGCCAACGTTGGTCTTGCAAGCCTGCATGATGCCGTTAGCGAATGATGAACCTGAAGACTTAAGAGTGGTGGCTGCTGATGCAGCTGAACCGGTTAGGCCGATGCTTCCGACCAAAGCTACTGCGGCGATGATGCCGACTAGTGAGCGCTTCATGTGTTTCTCCTTGTAAGAAATTGGATGTCTTGCGAACAGTTCTATTAGAAACTTTGGAAGTTAACCCTGTTGCTTTACCTAGTAACCAGTTAGCGACGAAATGGTTAACTTCAGGTGTCTAGCTTTTGGTTAGCCGAAGTGTCCGTTGACGTAGTCATTGGTGCGAGGGTCGATCGGCTGGCCGAACACCTGCTCGGTGGCACCAAACTCGACAACGTGACCAGGGTTGCCATCTTCTGACAAGAAGAATGCGGTCTGGTCGGCAACGCGCTGAGCCTGCTGCATGTTGTGAGTCACGATGACGATGGTCATTTCAGGAGCAAGCTCAAGGATGGTCTCTTCGACGCGCCGGGTAGAGCCTGGGTCAAGTGCTGAACACGGCTCATCCATGAGCAAAACCTTTGGACCCATTGCCAGTGAACGGGCGATGCAGAGACGCTGCTGCTGACCACCCGACAGCGAAAGCGCAGGGTCGCCCAGGCGATCCTTCACTTCGTTCCAAATTGACGCGCGGCGAAGCGAAGTCTCAACTAGCTCTTCGTTGTTTGAGTTCTTTCGGCCCGACAACTTCAAGCCAGACAGAACGTTCTCTTGAATAGACATGGTTGGGAAAGGGTTTGGCTTCTGGAAAACCATGCCGACGTTCAAACGAACCTTTACAGGGTCGATGCCATCGCCATAGATGTCTTCGTCGTCGAGCAAAACCTTGCCGGCGAAGCCCGCTGAAGGAATTAGCTCGTGCATGCGGTTCAGCGTGCGGATGAAGGTTGACTTGCCACAACCCGAAGGGCCGATAAGCGCGGTGACCTGATTGGTCGGGAAAGCAAGGTTCACATTCTTAAGAACGTGACGCTCGCCGAACCAGACGTTGACGTCTTCTGCACGAAGGTGATAGCTGAGGTTTGACATTTTTTCCTTACTTTCTTGCCTTGGTGCGAGTGCGTGATGCTACTCGAGCCGAGATGAAGAGAATCGCCACGAGAATCAGGATTACTAGGGCTGCACCCCACGCACGCTGAATCGACTCGTCGAAACCGAATGCGATGTAGTTGAACAGGTAGGTAGGAAGTGAACCCATCGCTCCGTCGAAGACATTGAGGTTGGTGCGGTCGGCAGCGAAGGTGGTTAGAACTAGAGGTGCGGTCTCGCCGATAACGCGGGCGATTCCCAAGAGGATCGCGGTAACGATTCCAGACTTTGCAGCTGGCAGGGTCACCTGAACGAAAGCTCGCCAGGCCGGTGCGCCCAGCGCTAGTGCACCATTGCGAAGCTCAACAGGAACAAGGCGCAGAGCCTCTTCGGTGACTCGAGCAACGGTTGGCAACATCAAAGGAATCAGCGCTAGCGAACCAGTCCAACCCGCATAGGTGGTGATGCCCGAAGCGATGAACATCGCATAGATGAACAAACCTGAAACCACGGATGGAAGGCCAGACATCGCCTGAAGCAGCGTGCGAATGACACCCTTGCTCTTGCCCTGAGTCTCAGTTAGGTAAACGGCGGTCGCCAAACCCAGCGGGACGGTGACAATGGTCGAAAGACCAACGATCAAGAGGCTTCCGATGATTGAGTGCCCCACACCACCGAACTCGAGAGAGGTCTTTGGCTGAATGTAGTAGTTGTTCTGGAATATGAAGCTCGCGCTCAGAGCCGAGAACCCGTTGCTGATTACAGACCAAATCACAGACCCAAGCAGCACGAATACGAACGAGCTCAAGAAAATCGTGGCGACAACCAAAAGACCTTCAAGGATGCCTCGGCGGCCGTAAACAGTGATTCCGACGAGAGCCGCAGCCACAATCTGAATCGGCAAAAAGACGATGAACAACGCCGCCATGAAATCCATACCGGTGAGTGCGATGGTGCCAAGTGCAACTGCCGAAGGGATGACCGTTGCGAGAGAAGCGTAAAGAATGAACTGAGGCGACTTACGTGACCACGGTGCCGCAGTCTTCGGTCTTGCAACCGGGCTTAGGTCGATTACTTTCTCCATGGCTGAGCCTTTGCAACGATGTAAGAAGCGATTGAGTTGATGATCAAAGTAAAGACGAAGAGCACTAGACCGGCAGCCATCAGAGCGCTGATTTCATCCGGATTTGCCTCACCGAACTTCGAGATAATCATCGAAGCGACTGAGCCACCCTTGGCCTGAAGAACGTTGCCCCAGTTGATGTCGAAGCTGATGTTCAAAACGTAGAGAACCGCGACGGTCTCACCCAGGGCACGACCCAAACCGAGAAGCACACCACCGATGACACCTCCAGCGGCCGTTGGCAAGATCACCTTGCGGAAGGTTGACTCGCGGTTTCCACCTAGGGCCAGCGACGCGTTGATGATGTCACGGTCCATCTGGCTGAAAATTTCGCGGGTGATCGAGGCGATAATCGGCACGATCATTACTGCGACGACGATGCCGGCGATGAACGGACTGCGGAGGAAGTTCTGCTCTGGGTTATCGAAGATTGGAATCCAACCCATTGACTCGTTCAACATCTTGGCCCAGCCGGCGGCGATTGGCGAAAACACGAATGCACCCCAGAGGCCGAGGACAATCGATGGAATCGCGGCCAGGAGGTCAACTACAGTGGTGACGATTTTCGCCAGCGTCTTGTGTGCCATGAACTCAATGAAGTAGGCGATTGAGATGGCCAACGGCACGGCAATCACGACACCGATTAGTGAGATAAGGATCGAACCCCACAGCATTGGGCCGAGTTGGAAGGTGGCCGGCGTTGCAGCGGAATCCCAGGTCGAGCCGAATGCGAAATCAATGATTCCCTGAGTCTGGAATGCAGGGATTGCGCGGCCGACCAAGAAGATCAGGATTAGCGCGATGATTACGAATGAAGAATAGGCAGCTGCAGTCGAAACAGCGAAGAAAATGCGGTCGGCTCGGGCAAACGGCTTGGTGGCCAGTTTGCGTCTTTCGATTTTCTCCGAGGGGGCATTAACGCTCATGACTCAATCATCGAAGCAAGATGTGTCTAAAACCTTTTTCAAAGGTTAACAAAAGGTGAATTGCGGAACTGTCTTAGTGACTAAAGCAGTCTCAAATGGCAGGCAATTCGGCTCTGGCATCATCTTCGCTCATGCCACTGGCGCATAGCAGATCGACCAAAAGCGGTCGCAGCAGCAAGAGAACGCTGGCTTCACGAATCTGGTCTGCAATGCCAAATTTCTTCGGGTCAAGTTGATGAATAATTTCGACGAACTGCTCCTGTGCCTCGCGCAGCCGTTCCGGGCTTTCGAGACCGAGTGAGAGCTGCTGAGTTGCAGTAGAAATTTGCTCGAATAAGTCAGCCAGGTATGGTCGAGAAACGCCATCACGAACCAAGAAATCAACGCGCCGGACGACCACGCGTAGGTTTCTGGTGGCTAGGTCCATTCCTCGCATCAGGCGCACCTGGCCCGAAAGTTCATCCTGGTATTTGCGCAGGAACGGTGAAATTCTTGAGATTGCGATCGCGCTGTCAAGCGACATGCGCCAGTTGTCGACCAGCGGTTGCGAGCGTCGGACTCTAGTTAGCGCCTCGTCGACGATTGCCACGTCAACGTTGCGCACCGCTAGCTTGAGCGCGTCGAGTGAATCCAAGAAGATGGTGAACAATTTATTAGCGTCTTTGTTGGCCAAACCACGAGGATCACGCGGGATGATTGCCGTGAAAATCAACGCGGTGAGGCCGCCGATCAGACCGTCCAAGCTTCGAACAAAAGCGCCACCCTCGGGTGCAGGCATGATGTAAACCAGCATCGCCTGAATGCCAACGGTCAGAGCAAAAGCGGCCGAACCAGTGATGAATCGGGCCGCAGTGAGGGCAATCAGCAGAACGATGGACATCTGCCACAGACCCTGGCCGATGAGCAGCAAGAGCATTTCGCTTAGTGCGATTCCGGTCACCATTCCAAGTGCAGTAGAAATGATTCGACGAGGACGGGCATCACGGGTGAAGCCGAGAGCCGTGATCGCCACGGTGACAGAAAAAATTGGGTTCGCGTGCCCAAGAATCAACGTGGTGAAGGCATAGCTCGCCGTCGCGGCGAGAACAATCTGCAGGATTGCTGGAACCGATTCGATGACGCGGCGGGTTGAGTCGCTGAGGCTCCAACGCATCAGTGCTTTCCGCCCATCAACAACTTAGGAATCTTAGGGATGTCATTGGCCTTGCCAGCGCTCTGCGGGACGATGACTTCTTGACTTGCAGCTAGATCGCCCAGCGAGGTCCGCACGATCAGAGTTGCATTCTCAGGCACCGCTCGGAATAAGAGTGCCAGAGCAATCGGCCCCATCTCATGATGTTGACCAACCGAGGTGATTTTTCCTCGTGCGCTGGCATTGCCCTCGATGAATATCTCATCCCCAGCCTCGGGCAGAGCGTGGCCAGAACCATCGAGGTGCAAGAAAGTTAGACGACGAGGAGGGTGCCCCAAGTTATGCACCTTGGCAACAGTCTCTTGGCCGCGATAGCAGCCCTTGCTCATATGGACTGCCGTTGATAGCCAGTCAAACTCGTGAGGCAATGCCTTGTCGTCCACCTCACCGAAGTGACGGGGGCGATGGGCCGCGATGCGAAGGGCGTCATAGGCCATAGTTCCGGCAGTTTCGAACTCGGCGAACACGGCAGCAACATCATCATTTGCCACCAATGTTTCAGTCCATGGCCATTTGGCGGGCCAGGCGCGGGAGTAACGAACGCCGCCGGTGACCACTCCTGGCCAAGGATCCACCCAGGTCAGGCTGACGCCATTTGAAGTTGCAGCCTGGTCGAGTTCGGGTTTTGCATTTTCACCGCGAACCAAGCGACCGATAACGGTGAAGTCATCCGAGCGATCGGCAAGTTCGACCTTCATGCGGAAAACCATTTTGGTCAAGAACTTCAACAGCGCTTCGCGACCCTCGGCCTCAACGATGAGCCACGCGGTCTCGCCGTCATCCACGAAGTGAATGACCTGTTCGATGTGCCCGTTTGGGTCAAGCAGCAATGCCTCGGCGCTTTGCCCAGGTTTTAGGTTCTTCAAGTTTTGGCTGAGCAGCGAGTGAAGCCAATCGAGGCGGTCTGGGCCAGAAACGGTAATGATGCCGCGCGGGCCGAGGTTGACCGCAGCCGCCCCTTCGGCGAGATTGCGTTGCTCGATTAGTGGGTTAGCGAAACTGCCCTTAACCTCACCGGCCATGATTATTCGACTCGTTCGAGGCGGGCTGATGCGTGTGGTTTCAGGTCGCCGCCCGGAAGCGCGATTTCCCAAACCCAAAGCAAGGCATTTTCGACCAGGCCGTATAGGCGAGTCGAGTGGCGGTAGGTCTTGGCGGTTTCAAAAGCCGCACCAGATGCCGATGCTAAATCAATGCGAGCGCCCTTGATCTTGCCGTTGTAAAGCTCTGCGACCCCGCCTGGGTGCAGCATCGAAACCTGGATGTCGAAGCCGCCCTCTTTGTTGCGCAAAGATTCAAGATCTTCGTGGCTCTTCAGAGTTGGTTCACCCACACCCGGCAGCAGGCCTGGACCGTGATCGGCCGGCTCTGATTTGCGGGCAATTCGCCAATAGCCGATTTCGCTTGGCAGAGCGACCGAAGGGTCGCCAATTAATTCGGCCGAAGAAATGTAGGTAATGGCGTTGCTGCCATCGTGGGCAAACTCGACGCGCTGTTTGAATTCGTGATCGGTCGGGGCTTCGTCAGACTCGTTGTCCTTGAAGCTGATGATGCCGGTGCCCTCCCACTTTCCAATTACGAAAGCGAACGGAGTGAGCTCAAGCGGCAGACCCTCGGGGAAAACGAACAACTATTTCTGACCCTTGAATAGCTTGTAAAGGACTAGAGCCGAGACGCCTGCAATTGCAAGGCCAGCCAAGACCAAAAGGCCGGTGAAGAAGATTTCTAGTGCTAGCAACATGATTTAAGTTTAGCCCTTCAAGAAAACGAAAAGACTTGCCA
>JBDLUE010000013.1:0-14297 GCA_039805505.1 Actinomycetota bacterium | reverse complement strand
CCATCATCCTGATTTTCATGATCATCGTCCACTTCGGCAAGCAGAAGCTTGAGATTGCGGCCGAGAAGATGGCTGAGGAGAAATAGTCATGTGCGGTCGTTTTGTGGTTGCTCGCACGGTCGGTGAGATTCAGACGATTTTCGAAGCCGATGAAATTATCGGTGAACTACCTGGAATCTCTTATAACGTTGCTCCGACCCAGCCGATTTCAATCATTGTGGACCGCGCGTTTGAGAAAGCCCCGGATGGCTCTCCGCTGGGTGAACTTAGCCGTGAAATTCACTCGGCGCGTTGGGGCCTCGTGCCACGCTGGTCGAAAGGTCCGGCCGAGGGTGCTCCGCTGATCAACGGTCGCATCGAGAGCCTGCTTGAAAAACCTTCATTCAAAGACTCTGTGGTTCGTCGACGCTGCGTTATTCCTGCTTCCGGCTACTACGAATGGCACGTCAACGCTGACGGCACCAAACAGCCTTTCTACATAAATGCGGGCGCGGATGGCATGTTCGCCCTTGCTGGCTTGTATGAGTGGTGGGCGGACCCAACCAAGGATGCCAAGGATCCGTCACGCTGGCTGCTCTCGGCGACCACTTTGACCAAGGCTTCTTGCCCTGAGCTCGGGCACATCCACGATAGGAACCCGGTGTTGCTTTCGCCCGACACCTTCGAGGCCTGGCTAGACCCGCACATTGAGGGCGATCAAGACCTGCTCGACGCAATTGCCATTGACTCAGACCTGGTTGCGTCCGAGGCCGAGTTCTACAAGGTTGGCGCTGAAGTCGGCCAAGTTCGAAACAACTCTGCTGAACTAATTCGCAGCATTTAGACACGCCCGAGGCTGCAGAAAACCGCCTCAAAATTTGAATGTCTGACCCTTTTCCTACACTCTTAACGTTCGAACATATGTTCGAATAATACGAGAGGATGGCAAATGCGGCGAATGGACGAAAACGTTTCAGTTTCAATAAACCGAACCGGCGAACCGGTTGGGTTTCTTTGGCGCAATTCCACCTATCGAGTTCGAACTAAACCGATTCGTTGGTTCGCCCGCCGCGACTGGTGGCTAGAGGCTGCGCGAGTTCAACGTGGCGTGGGCGCGGGTGTTCTTGAGGTAGAGGTTTGGCGCATGGTTGCCTCCAAAGCAGAAGATCCTGACCAGAAAACTCAGTTTGAAATTCTGAACACAACCGCCAGCACAGATGGCGAAAAGGCGATCTGGCGATTGGTTAAGGTCTACGACTAGAAGCCTGGAGGAGGCATCGTGAATGGATTCACCCACCTGCACGTAGCTTCGGCATTCTCGGGTCACTACGGGGTCAGCAGGCCCGAAACAATGGCCGAGGCGGTTGCGGCGGCTGGCTCGAACGCACTCGCAATAACCGACCGCGACGGCCTCTATGGGTCGGTGAAACATATCGGAGCCTGTCTCCAGCTGGGCATCTCCCCTATCGTCGGCGTCGATCTAGCGATTCTCGACGAAGACGGTGCTCTCCTAGCTCGAAGCGGGATCCTTTCCCACGGCCACGATCGTGGAGTCGGGTGGGCAAAGTTGTGCGAGATAGTATCGGTGGCACATGCGTCACGAGCAAAGTCTGGGCAACTGCGCAAAGAGAGCCAAGTCGGGATCAAACGCAGTCAGCTTGCCAAAATACTTGGCAAAACTGGCGGTTGCACCATTTTGATCGGCCCAGACAGCGATGTTGGCAGGGCTGTGTTGGCTGGCCCAAAACAGCTAGCCGCCTCTCTATTGGCAGCTTGGCGTGAGATCTTCAAATCACCTGGTGCTATCGGGGTCGAAATCGTGAGCCACCTAACCGAGCCGGGAACAGCCTATTCAACTGAGCAGGCTCAAAGAATGCTTAGTTTGGCCGACTCGCTTTCGGTGCCGACTGTTCTCACCAACGCCGTGCGCTATCTCGAACCAGACGAGGCGCTAACCGCAGATGTTCTCGATTCTGCACGCCATTTGGAACCGCTTGGCTTATTTACTCCTCAACCGAACGCTCAGGCTTGGCTAAAGCCTGCAATCGCGATGCAAGCTCTGGCCATCGAAATCTGCGGTGAGGCTAGCCGCGCGGTTCAACTCCTGGACACAACCGAACGCTTGGCTGACCGGTGCCGACTAGACCCGGTCAACGACTGCGCCTGGGGCAAACCAAAGACACCAGAGAAAAGTGCCCTAGGCATCGACGGCAACCCGTTTGAAGTGCTCTGGCAAAAAGCGCATGCAGGCATCGATTACTACTACCGAAGCGCAAATGCCGCACTACTGTCGCAGGTTCACCACCGCCTGGGTCAAGAACTAATCACCATCAACAAGCTGGGTTTCGCGACATACTTTTTGACGGTCGCCGATGTAGCACAGATGATTCGCGACATGAATATTCGAAGCCAGGCTCGAGGTTCAGGCGCTGGCTCGCTAACCAACTATTTATTGGGCATCAGCGGCGTAGACCCGATTGAGCACGACTTGCTGTTCGAACGCTTCCTGAGCACCGAACGATCGACTCTGCCAGATATCGACATCGACGTAGAGTCGGCGAGGCGACACGACATCTATCGGGCAATCTTCAAGCGCTACGGCAGCAATCGAGTGACCCTGCTATCGATGCAGTCCAAATACCGCGGACGCGGAGCAATGCGAGATTCCGGCATGGCGCTCGGTCTCGAAGACGAAGAAATCGACGACATTGCCAAAAACATGTGGCGGTTTAGCGCGAGGAGCTTTCGAGGCGCTCTCGGCACTAAGCCAGAGCTTTCGGCTTTGGCCACAGCTGTAGAAGAAGACCGCAGGATGAACCTGCTCGTCGACATCACCGAGCGGCTAGATCGGCTTCCCCGTCACATCTCAATGCACCCCTGCGGCGTAATCCTTGGCGATTCGACGCTGCTGCAGAGAACCTCGGTTGAACCTAGCGGCCTTGGGCTACCGATGAGCCAGTTTGATAAAGACGACATGGACCCAATGGGGTTGCTGAAGCTGGATGTTCTCGGCGTTCGCATGCAAAGCGCCATGGCTTATGCGGTTCGTGAGATTTCTAGAGTGCGCGGCGAAAAACTCGACCTAGACAACATCCCTCGAGATGACCCAGAGACTTTCAAAACCATTAGGACCACAAATACCCTGGGTATTTTTCAGATCGAAAGCCCTGGTCAGCGCGAACTAACCGGCAAACATCAGCCAACCGAATTCAATGACCTCACTATTCAAATTTCGTTATTTAGACCTGGGCCAATGAAGGGCAACATGATTGCCCCCTATCTCGATGGTCGGCACGGCTTTGCTAAAGCCGACTTCATTCACGAAGACTTGGTTCCAATTCTCAAAGAGACCTGGGGTGTGGTGATTTTTCACGAGCACGTACTGAGGATCCTGAACGTGATGACCGGCTGCACCCTGGCCAAAGCCGACGAGATGAGGCGATCTCTAGAGAACCCTCGAGTTGCCACCACGGTGAAAAAGTTCTTCCATGAAAAAACTAGAGAGCGCGGCTATAGCGAACCGGTTATAAAACGCGTCTGGGAGATCCTCGAGGGGTTCGGCAGCTTCGGCTTCTGCAAGGCTCACGGAGCAGCATTTGCTCTACCCACTTACCAAAGCGCTTGGCTCAAAACCCACTTCCCAACAGAGTTTCTTGCTGGGTTGTTCACTCACGATCCTGGGATGTATCCAAAGCGCCTCCTGATGGCTGAGGCCAGGCGCCTAGGAGTCAAGGTGCTGCCGCTAGACGTGAACAAATCGAGCGATGAATACCTGGTTGAACCAGAAGGAATCCGGCTTGCTCTGACCGAGGTTCAGGGCGTAAGTGAAAACGAAGTGGCTCGAATAATCGAAGAGCAGCCATTCAAGGACATTGCCGATTTCTACCTAAGAGTTAAGCCAACTAGAAGAACTCTCGAAAGGCTTGCCCTGCTAGGCGCCTTCGACAGTTTCGGCGGTAAGCGCCGATCAGATGAAGCGGGAGAAGACCCCGAGGTTACCCGCGGCGACATCATCGCCAGGGTTCGGCAACTCAACGCAATCAAGAATCGCCCCGCTAGCGAAGCAAACCAGCCAACTCTTGATTTTCAAGTTCTAGAAAGACTGCCGACCGGAAACATTGAACCTACTATGGCCGAAAAGGTCTCGGCCGAACTTAGCCTCATGAAGCTTGATGTCAGCGAGCACGTGATCGAACTCTACCGACCGATGCTCGAAGACATGGGCGTGGTGAACGCTAACGAACTGGTTGGTTTGAGAAACAAGACCGAGGTGTTGATTGCTGGGGTTCGCGTTGCAACTCAAACGCCACCGATGCGGTCAGGTAAGAGAGTGGTTTTCATTAGCCTCGACGATGGCACCGGCTGCAGCGACAGCACGTTCTTCGATGAGGCCCAGGCAAGATGCAGTCACATACTGTTCAACAACCGACTGCTTTTGATCTCAGGAAAAACTAGAAGGACCGGAGTTCGCGGTGTTTCGATAATGGCCGAAAACGCCTGGGATCTAAGAGAGCTGTGGGAGCAGTGGGCTAAAGCTCGGCCGCAATTTCGCGAACGTGCTGCGGGCTAATCGTGTGACCACCCGGCTGCATGCGAAGTGAGACCTTGGCTCCGAGAGATTCGAACTCTTGAATCATGGCCGTAGTCCTTTCAGCAGGTGAATAGTGATCCTGAACGCCATTGGCGATCCAGACGCGTTTGCCAGTCAGGTTCGGAACCTTCTTGAAAGGCGTGTGCTCAAAAGACTTGGTCGTGCCAAATGCGATGATGCCTTGAACCGAATCAGGCTGCAACAACAGCAGAGCGCCTGCCGCGTTTGCCCCGTTTGAGAAACCAACTGCATAGACATTATTCGCGTCAAAGCCATACTCGCCCGAAGCGGCCCATAGAAACTCAGCTAGCTCGGCCGAATTCTTGACGATGTCATCTTCGACGAATGTGCCGTCGTCATTCCTAAGGAAGAAACGATTTGCACCATCTACACGAACTAGCCCTCTCGGCGAAAGCAAGTTTGCATTCGGGTCAAGTAACTTACCCAAAGGCAACAAATCGTGCTCATCAGCACCAGAGCCGTGAAGCAGCAAAAGCGTCCGAGCGTTGGACGGATCAACCGCAGGTCGCCATACGTGAGGGCGGCTGACGTCGTTTGGGTTCACAGCCATGTTGCTTTACTGAGCCTTAGCGATGAACTCTTCTAGAACCTGCTGAGTTGCAGAACAACCCGAGCGAGTCACGCCTGCATCCATGTAATCAATTAGCTGGTCAAGGGTTCGAACGCCACCAGAAGACTTCACCTTTAGGCGATCTCCGACGGTTGCCTTCATGAGCTGAACATTGTGCAACGTTGCACCTTCAGTGGCAAAACCCGTTGAGGTCTTTACATAGTCGGCACCTGCAGCCTCGGTCAGCTCACAAGCCTTGACGATCAATTCGTCGTTCAGGTAGGCGGTCTCGAAAATAACCTTGACCGACGCACCGGCGATGTGTGCAACATCAACCACGGCACGGATGTCGTGCTCGACATAGTCAAAGTCGCCGGATAGCAATGCTGAAACGTTGAGAACCATGTCGATTTCGACTGCGCCATTCTTAATTGCGTCTGCCGTTTCGAATGCCTTGACGGCGGTGGTTGACGAACCGTGCGGGAACCCGATAACGGTGCAAACGTTGACCGTGCTGCCCGCCAGAGCCTTGGCGGCAACGGCAACATCCATAGGTCGAATGCAGTACGAAGCGGTGTTGAACTTGAGTGCTAACTGAGCCCCAGCCTCAACGTCGGCATAACTGAAGTCTGGCTTCAAGATGGAGTGGTCAATGGTCTTCGCTACTTGCTCGAGTGTGTAGCCGCGGTATGTCTTGCTCATAAGTTCAGTCTAAGTCGCGAGAAGATTGACCGGTGCGAATAACGGTAAGAGTCAAGCCAGGTTCTAAAAAAGGACCCCTGGTGGAGCCTGGCGACGACGGCTCGCTAACCGTTTTCTTGCAGCAACGAGCCACAGACGGAGCAGCAAACACAGGACTCGTCGAGATACTGGCTAAACACTTCGGAGTTTCGAAGTCACGGGTCACGATTGAAGCCGGTTTCACCTCACGCATCAAGCGGGTAGACGTAGACGCTTAAACAAGAAATCCTCGCCGAAGCGAGGATTTACATTGTGGACCCGAGGGGATTTGAACCCCTGACCCCCTGCATGCCATGCAGGTGCGCTACCAGCTGCGCCACGGGCCCGTTTGTTGCCGAGGCAACTTTCCAAGTTTACAACAGATTCACTGCTGTGTGACTACATCCAACTTCACAATTGGCTGATCGCTGTAGAGACGCTCTAGCGAGTAATACATGCGGTCTTCTTCATGCATCACGTGGCAAATTACGTCACCGAAGTCAAGAAGGATCCATCGCCCGGTGGTTTTGCCCTCACGGTGCAGCAACTTGTAACCGTTCTCCAGCATTTTCTCTTCGATGCCGTCGGCGATCGCTGACACCTGACGTTCGGTGCGGCCGGAGGCCAATAGGAACACATCAGTTAGAGGCATCACTGCGGTTACGTCAAGCGCAACCAGGTTTTCAGCCAACTTGTCGGCTGCTGCGTTGGCGGCGATGTTTGTTACCTGAATGGCTTTAGCGGTTGCAGTCACGGTGTCCTTAGTTTTACTTGAAGATACCAAGCATATACGCTGCAGCGGCCGCCCCACCCAAAACCAACAGAATCACAACCAGAACCACGCCAATACGTGGCTTTCTGGCGTTTGGATCAACCGCCATACTGTGGAAGATGTCCGTGGCCGCGACAGGTTCAGCCATCGAAGACTTCGCAGAAGCAACAACTGGCGGTGCAACCGGCTGTGAGATTGTCGGCTGCACTACGGCAGAAATACTAGAGGTTATCGGCTCTTCGGTTTCAGCAAGAATCTCGTCATATCCTCGAGTTTCGGCGACCTGAACCATGGGTTCGTGCTCAGCCTCAGCCTCAGGCGAAACGGGTACTGAGCCGGTGAGCGGGTCGAGCAGCCCATCACGCTCCATTTCACGGATGCGCTTCCGTGTCAAAATCTCGTTAGCTTCCGGGAGGCGAATTGAGCCGGTCGGAAGGTCGAACACCTGCTCTGGCTTTGGAACCAAACCTTGGCGTTCTGCCTCTCGAAGTTCTCGACGACTCTGAAACTCGGTCACTTTGCCCCTCCATAAAGACCATGTTTTGCGATGAACTGAACGATGCCATCCGGCACCAGATACCAAATAGGCTTTTTTGCCGCGACACGTTCGCGAATGTCGGTGGACGAAATAGCTAGAGCCGGGATTTCCAACACCTGAATCGCGCCTTCAGGAGCATCAGGTAAATCGAGCTTGTGCCCCGGGCGGGTCACCGCGACGAAGTGGGCTAAACCCCAAAGGTCCTGAGCGTCTTTCCATCCTGCAATCGCTGTTACCGCGTCTGCTCCAGTAATGAAGAAGAGTTCGGAGTCTGGGTATTGGAGCTTTAGGTCACGCAACGTGTCTACCGTGTATGTTGGACCACTGCGATCTATGTCTACGGTGCTGACTTTGAATCTAGGGTTTGCGGCGGTTGCAATCTCGGCCATCAAGTAGCGATCTGGGGTTGGAGTGACCCCGTCCTTCTGCCACGGCATGCCGGTTGGTACGAATACAACTTCGTCAAGATTTAGAGCTGCTGCAACTTCACTGGCTGCTACCAGGTGGCCGTTATGAATTGGGTCGAAGGTTCCGCCCATCACACCAAGCCTTCTCATGCCAGAAAACTAGCTGAGCTTAGTGGTGTGCGCTGCTGTTGCCCGACTTGTGGTCGTGACGGTTTGCAACATCGCGGTAAGAGTAGGTGATTAGGCCTAGGAGAATAAAGACAGCCATGCCGATAACGCCGAAAAATACGGCTGGGAAAGGCAACTGAACGTGCGCTTCTTCTGCTGCTGAAGCAAGGATGCTTGAAATCATTTTTTCTCCTAAAAACTCAAGTAAAGAATAACCCAGAAATGTGAAACTAAGCGCGGACCTGGCCCGCGCCACGAACCAACCACTTGGTGCTAGTGAGCTCTAGAAGCCCCATAGGGCCGCGGGCGTGCAGCTTTTGAGTCGAGATGCCTACCTCGGCACCGAACCCGAACTCGCCGCCGTCAGTGAATCGGGTCGACGCGTTCACGATCACAGTTGATGAGTCGACCTCATTCAGGAATCGCTCCGCGTTTTCTACGTTCTCGGTGATGATCGACTCGGTGTGCTTGGTCGAATACTTTGCGATGTGCTCTAGAGCCTCGTCAAGATTCTTGACTACCTTCACCGAAATATCGAGGTCATGGTACTCAGTCGCCCAAGACTCATCCGTGGCAGCAACAGCGGCAAAGAAGTTGTCTTGGGTTGCCTGGTCTCCGTGAATTGTGACGCCAGACTCAGCCAGTCGGTCGAGAACTGCAGGTAGCACTCGCTCAACCGCATTTTCGTGGATTAGGAGAGTCTCAACAGCGTTACAAACGCTCGGGCGCTGAACCTTAGCGTTATGCGCAATCTCGACAGCCCAATCGAGGCGTGCAGTTTCATCGATGAAGATGTGCACGACGCCGTCTCCAGTTTGAATGACCGGAACCTTTGCTTCTTGGACTACTTGTTGAATCAAACCGGCGCCGCCTCGAGGGATCAACACGTCGATTAGGCCAACCGCACGCATCATCTCGACGCCTCCGTCGCGACCAAACTCATCCACGGTCTGAACCGAAGCTGAATTAATTCCAGCGAGGTCGAGTGCGTCTTGAAGCAACTGGACAAGCACCGCATTGGTCTTTTCAGCCGCGCTGCCACCGCGCAAGACAACCGCATTACCGCTCTTGATAGCCAAGACTGCGATGTCGATGGTCACGTTTGGACGAGCCTCGTAAATGACTCCAATGACGCCAAGCGGAACGCGAATCTGAGTAAGTTTCAAAGCATTAGGCAGTGACATGCCCCGCACCACATCGCCAATCGGGTCGGCAAGTCCAACGATCTTCCGCGTTGCATCAGCGATTGCTTGGATGCGTGACTCGTCGAGACGAAGGCGATCCTGAAGGCTCTCGGACATGTCGTTCTCGATGCCACGAGCAAGGTCAAGCTGGTTGGCTGCGATGATCTCTGTTGCGCGCGCTGGCAACAGGCTTGCGATGTTTTCAAGCGCCGCATTCTTTTGCGCGGTCGTGGCTTGAGCTAGAGCGCTTGCGGCACCTTTAGCGAGTGAAATTTTGTCAAGAGCAGTTGCCATAATCTTCAGCCTATTCCGACTCGAACCAGGTTCCAACGACTTGCCCTTCGAGAGCAGCCGAAACGTTGTCTGTGCTGGTGAGCAGCACACTCACGCCAGCGACGGTAGCAAGCCTTGCCGCTCCAACCTTGGTCACGGCACCGCCAGTGCCTACCGCAGAACTGCTGCCGCCTACTTCGACCTCTGACAGGTCGGCACCGAAGGCCACGCGATCAATCCGCTTAGCCCCAGGTTTGGTTGGTGGCATGTCATACAAGGCGTCGACATCGCTCAGCAAAACCAGCGCATCGGCCTCTACCAAAACGGCAACAAGCGCCGCAAGACGATCGTTGTCTCCGAAGCGGATCTCGGCGGTTGCCACTGTGTCGTTTTCATTCACGATAGGCAAAACCCGAAGCGAAACCAATTTATCCATGGCGCGCTTCGCGTTCAGTCGAGTCTCTTCTTCTTCCATGTCGCCTGAGGTAAGCAAGACCTGACCGGCAATGATGTTGTAGCGCTCAAGACTGGCCTGATAACGCGAGATGAGACGACTTTGACCGACCGAGGCGAGTGCCTGCTGGGTCGCTAAGTCCTCGGGTTTAACATCAAGATTGAGTAGCGGCAAACCGGTTGCAATGGCACCGGATGAGACCAGGATGACTTCCACCCCCCGACCGTGTGCGGCCGCAAGTGCGTCAACTAGGTGCTCGATTTTGCCTTCATTTGCACCGCTGATTGATGAAGATCCGACCTTGACTACGACGCGCTTGGCATGAGCAAGTTCGCTTCTATCCCGAAGTCCCACTTAGTCTTCCTTTTCGAAGTCCTCAGGGTTAGACCAGATTCCGGCCTCGCCCTCTTTTTGCATCTCAACGCGAAGGGCTGCCTTAGCATCCATGCGTTCGGTGTATGTTGCTCGACGTTCCTTCGTGGTGCGACGTTCACGCATATCAAATCGAGCATCCGTGCCTCGAGGCCCAGCGATGAGCTCGCCAGCTGAGGCGATGCTTGGCTCCCAGTCGAAGATGATTCCCTTGCCCGGGCCGATTACAACGGTCGAACCAGCCGAAGCACCAATCTTGAAGAGTTCGGTCTCCATACCGATCTTGCCAAGACGGTCGGCAAGGTAGCCAATGGCCTCTTCGTTGGCAAAGTTTGTCTGGTGAACCCAACGTTCAGGCTTAGGGCCCAACACGCGGAAAATCTCTTCGCCACCAACCTCTTCGCGAGTGATGGTGAACTTGTTTTCATCACGCTTCGCCTGCATCAGCTGCACTCGAGGCTTCACTGGGGCGCCTTCGGCATCCTTGCGAGCCTGCTCAACAAGCTGAGCCAAAGCGAAGTTCAATTCGCGAAGACCCTGGTGGCTCGCAGCCGAGATCTCAAAGACGCGATAGCCGCGCTCTTCAAGGTCGCCACGAACGAACTGTGCCAACTCGAGAGCATCTGGCACGTCAATCTTGTTTAGAGCAATCAACTGTGGACGCTCGGTAAGTGGAGTTTGACCTTCAGGGACCTCATACGCGTCAAGTTCCTTGAGGATCTTCTCTAGGTCGGTGATCGGGTCGCGGTTTGGCTCAAGAGTCGCGCAGTCGATAACGTGCAGCAAGGCAGCACATCGTTCCACGTGACGCAAGAATTCGAGCCCAAGACCCTTACCCTCGCTCGCGCCTTCAATGAGCCCAGGAACATCGGCGATTGTGAAGCGAGTCTGCCCAGCCTGAACGACACCCAAGTTCGGGTGAAGCGTGGTGAATGGGTAGTCGGCAATTTTTGGGCGTGCGGCACTCAGCGCGGCAATCAAGGATGACTTACCGGCACTTGGGTAACCCACAAGAGCGACGTCAGCGACAGTCTTTAGCTCAAGGATTACGTCTCCGCGCCATCCCGGCACGCCAAATAGTGCGAAACCAGGGGCCTTGCGCTTTGAGCTCGAAAGGGCTGCGTTGCCTAGGCCACCGATGCCACCTTCTGCAACTACAAGCTCCATGCCTGGTTCATCAAGGTCGGCTACGAGCTCACCCTTGTCGTTCTTGACTACGGTTCCCACTGGAACGGCAAGCACGAGGCTTTCACCGTGTGCTCCATTACGGAAGTCGCCGGCACCATCGCCACCATCTCCACCAGCGCGGTGCGGGTGGAAGTGGAAGTCAAGTAGTGTCGTGACATTTGGGTCCGAAATGAGGCTGATCGAACCGCCCTTGCCGCCGTCGGCGCCATCTGGACCGGCCAATGGCTTGAACTTCTCGCGCTTAACCGAGACGCAACCGTCTCCTCCGTCGCCAGCGCGAAGGTGAAGCGTCACTTGGTCAACAAATGAAACCATGGTGAGCCCCTTTCAAAATGCTTTAGAAACAGGAAAAGCGAGCCAAAAGGCTCGCCTCCCAAGAAAAACTAGAACCGCTTACGCAGCCTCGACGATGTTTACAACGCGACGGCCACCCTTGGTGCCGAACTCAACCTTGCCAGCAACAAGTGCGAACAGAGTGTCGTCCTTGCCCTTGCCAGTGTTTGCGCCTGGGTGGAAGTGAGTGCCACGCTGACGGACGATGATCTCGCCTGCGTTTACTTCCTGACCTGCATAACGCTTAACGCCTAGACGCTGCGCGTTTGAGTCGCGACCATTTCGAGTGGAACTTACACCCTTTTTCGATGCCATCTTGGATCAGTCCTTTACTTACTTGATCTCGGTGACCTGGACGCGGGTTAGGTCCGCACGGAAGCCTTGACGCTTCTTGTAACCGGTCTTGTTCTTGTACTTCTGAATGATGATCTTAGGGCCACGGAGGTCGTTTAGAACCTCAGCGGTAACCTTCACCTTTGCGAGTGCGTTGGCGTCGGTGGTGACCTTGTCACCGTCAACTAGAAGAAGAGCCTGAAGCTCAATCTTGCCGTTAGCATCGGCCTTAATACGGTCGAGAGTCACAATGGTGCCTACCGACACCTTCTCCTGGCGGCCGCCTGCGCGGACTACTGCGAAAACCACAGATATACCCTTTGTTCAAAAAGACTTGGATGTTGCTCGTGCGAAAAAACTCAGCAGGCAACGAGGATTTAGTCTACATCGCCTTTGGGCTGGGGTCAAACCTATTTAACCCTTATTTTCCGAACTGGAGGTTTCGACGACGGGTGCCGACGATGCCCCACTTGTTGCTCGACGCGGTTTGCGACGCCCCTGACCAGGAGCTTTAGGCTCTGGCAAGGCGTCTAGAACTGCTTCAAGTAGTTTCTCTGTCTCAGCCGGCTGAGCCGATTCAACAGAAATCTTTGCGTTTGGCAACACGATTGGCGATTCCTCGCCGGCAGCCTCATGAGCTGCAACCGTAGAAGCCGCGATCTTTCCGATCACATTGTTCAACTCGACTGCACGCTCAGGAGTAACAACCTTGGCGGTTTCAACCTTAGGCTGCTGATTTGAACCGCCGCCCGAGTTGTTGTTGCCGTTTCCGCGGTTCTTCTTGCCCTGCTTCTGCTGCTGCGGGCGAGATTCCTCGTGGGTGTTGTTCTTGGATCGCATGATTGGCTCGTGGTGAACGATGACGCCACGGCTTGCGCAGGCTTCACATGGCTCGCTGAACGCCTCTAGAAGGCCAATTCCGAGCTTCTTACGGGTCATCTGTACCAAACCGAGTGAAGTCACTTCAGCGACCTGGTGTTTGGTGCGGTCGCGGCTTAGGCACTCCATCAAACGACGAGAAACTAGATCGCGGTTCGATTCGAGAACCATGTCGATGAAGTCAACCACGATGATTCCACCGATGTCGCGAAGTCGAAGCTGGCGAACGATTTCTTCAGCAGCCTCGAGGTTGTTCTTGGTTACGGTTTCTTCTAGGTTTCCGCCTGAACCAACGAACTTTCCGGTGTTTACGTCGACGACAGTCATCGCTTCGGTGCGGTCAATCACAAGTGAGCCACCGGAAGGCAAGTAGACCTTGCGCTCGAGAGCCTTGGCGATCTGTTCTCCGACTCGGTATTCGTCAAAGATGTCCTTGCCGCCGTCATACTTCGAGACGCGCTCAAGCAGATCAGGTGCAACAGACTTTAGGTATTCCTCAATGACCTCGCGGGCGTCTTCACCCGAGATAACCATCTTCTGGAAGTCCTCGTTGAAAACATCGCGAACAATCTTGACTAGAAGGTCTGGTTCGCTGTGCAAGAGAACCGGGGCTTGACCCTTTTCGACCTTTTTGCTGATCTCTTCCCACTGCTGCTGCAAACGTTGAACATCCAGGGTTAGCTGCTCTTCGGTGGCACCTTCGGCTGCGGTGCGAACAATTACGCCGGCATCCTCTGGAAGCACTTCCTTCAAGATCTTCTTCAGGCGTGCTCGCTCCGAGTCAGGCAACTTTCGAGAAATTCCGTTCATTGAACCGTTTGGAACGTAAACCAGGTAGCGACCAGGTAGTGAAACCTGGCTGGTGAGACGCGCGCCCTTTTGGCCCACCGGGTCCTTGGTTACCTGAACTAGAACGGTGTCGCCTGACTTCAGTGCAAGCTCGATGCGTCGAGGCTGGTTGCCGGTTTCGGCAAGCTCCCAGTCAACTTCGCCCGAGTAAAGAACAGCGTTACGACCACGACCGATGTCGACGAACGCGGCCTCCATCGAAGGCAATACATTCTGAATCTTGCCCAGGTAAACGTTTCCGATTAGTGAGGCCTCAGAGGCCTTGGCTACGTAGTGCTCAACAAGGACGCCGTCTTCCAAGACGCCGATCTGAATCTTTCCGTCCTTCGAACGAACAACCATGGTGCGGTCAACAGCCTCGCGACGAGCCAAGAACTCTGACTCGGTGATAACTGTGCGTCGGCGACCAGCATCGCGGCCGTCACGGCGGCGCTGCTTCTTAGCTTCGAGGCGGGTCGAACCCTTGACCCGAGTTGGCTCGTTGCTTGGCTCTTTAGGCTCGCGTGGAGTGCGAACCTTTACAACAGCGTTCGGCGCCACCGAATCAACGGTTCCCTCTTCGCCGGCACGGCGGCGGGTGCGGGTGCGGCGGTGGCTCTCACCATCGTCGCTCTTGTCTTCGACCGGACGCCCGCGTTTTGCATCAATTACGGGAGTTGGCAGATCAGGCGCCATGAACATGAGTG